>CAZHKN010000006.1:0-40829 GCA_964532725.1 uncultured Occallatibacter sp. | reverse complement strand
CACACCACGCGAAAATCGCCCACGGGAAAGCCCGTATCGGCAAGCCATTTCTTTTGGATAGTCTTATCTTGAATAATTCGGATCTGCCCTACACCAGGACGCAGTGGAGCCAACTGAGCCACTTCGCTGAGCGCGTCAATTCCGATCTGCTCAATTTCCAGTGTAACCGCATCCGCTCCTTTAGCAAGCCGCCGCGCCGCATCTATATCATCCCAGCGGCCAACGATAACTTCGTCCGCCACGAAGCTGGCGGGGCAGACAAATTCTGGGTCCATCACGCGCACACGATAACCCATAGTGCGCGCGGCCATCGCCGTCATGCGTCCTAACTGGCCGCCACCAAGAATCGCTAAAAGACTACCAGGAAGCAGGATCGCTGGTGACTTTGGCTGAGACGACTCGGGTGATGAACTCACTGAGGTAACTCCTGATCAAGGCTCTGGCTCAGTACTTCCCGCGTACGCTCTGCCCGCCACGCCGCAAGCCGCTCATAGAGAGCAGAATCAGTTATCGCCAAGATCTCGGCAGCGAGCAATGCAGCATTTGCCGCACCGGCCTTCCCTATAGCCAGTGTCCCAACAGAAACGCCCTTGGGCATTTGCACGATAGAAAGCAGCGCGTCCAAGCCATTGAGTTGCGTAGCAGCTACAGGCACGCCAAGTACTGGTATGAGTGTCTTGGCCGCGAGCATCCCCGGCAAATGCGCCGCGCCGCCTGCACCGGCAATAATTACGCGCAGTCCGCGCGCCCGCGCAGTCTCTGCATATTCAAAAAGCAGGTTGGGGGTTCGATGGGCGCTGACGATCCGCGCCTCGTGAGGGACTGCAAACTCGCGAAGAATTTCCACAGCAGCCGCGAGTACTTCGTAATCGCTTCTGCTACCCATCACCACGCCTACGAGTGGATGATCGCTCATTCCACTGATTATACGAGGACTGTCAACGCCGCCACAACGCATTCACGGCAACCTCTATTACCGCGAAAAGAATACTCGCCGCAGCGAGGAATCCTTTGGCGCGCTGCCAGTTCTGGTCATGTCGCTCCTGGCGGCGCTCCAACTCCGCAATGCGTCCGCCACTGCCGTCGCCCAATAGCCCGGTCATTTGCGTCTTGAGGACATTCAAGTCACTTAACACTTGAACCTCGAACTCATTCATCATCCGCATCCGCAAGCTCCATTCATTTATCGCAGTTGCACACCACAGTCAGCTTACGATCCCAGCGGAAGATTAATAAACAGTGCTGTAGAAAACTCTGAATAATTTGGCGGTGTTGCGCCGTCGAACATCCTGAAATAGAACCGGTCATTGGCGCTTTGTCTCGATAATGTGATGTTCGGCTCGGTTGTTCGCGCTACAAGGTCAGGCGCCTCCCCTGGCATGAAGGCAAAGTCTCTGCGGCGAATCTCAAATCCACCACCAGTTGGCGGGGCTACGTTGGTATTGATCGTCACGATTGTTCTATTTATTGCAGTTATTGTCATGGTCGTAAGATTTTGCAACACGGTCGGCGCTATCTGCGCTGGAAGCTCGGCATCTGCTGGAACAAAAGAACTTGTCTTGATAGCTAGATCTTCTGCCCAGTCATTTGCGAACTCAATGTTATACTCAACAATGTCTGGATAGCTCGACTGGTAACTCATTTTTACGGAGCGAACCACGACCTGGTCATTGATACTTGTCGACGGTGCATTCAACAGCAGTTCATCCCCCGGCCAAATATCCGAGGGAAAATTCAGATTCGTTCCGCGATAGCTTCCACTCCAGAGAGCGCTCACACTTGCAGCAGCCTGTTCAATTACAAGGGCAGCGTTACGGCAGTCAGCTGAGCTGCGCGCAACGGGGTTGGTTACTGTTCCTATCCAAGTGGAGACCGCAGGAAGCCCAGCCAATTGCAGTGCCTGCTGGCTAGCAGCGTTGACTGCACGGCCCACAGCACGTCCACTTGTACGGTAGTTTATTGCTACTTGCTCACCGAGTTGCGGTGTATACCCGGCATAAAAGACAACTTTACCTGTCCGCTCTACATGACACTCAGCAGCTTCGGCTACTGAGCCAACTCGCCGGGTATATGGTCCACCACCTGATGGAGTACTAACAACCCATCCCGTTCCTAGATTCGTAAGCCGAAATGCCCGCATAGTTCCAATTAGATTAATGCTGCTTGCCGCAACAACCTTGCAGGAGCCGGCAATGCTTGCTATGGACCCATCATATAGAATAACCGGAATCCCACCGACCCCACCGACAAACTCTTGTATCTCTAGCAGAAGATTTGCAGAGCTTGGTATTTCCTGACCACCTTGTGTTATTGCTCCAGTATCCCCGAATGAGCGATAGACTGCCGTTTGCCGCTCGCATTCAGGGCAGTGCACTCTAGCTCGAAGAGTGTACTGATTGGATGCATTTATCGCATATATTGATCCAGTTGCCGTGCCTTCAATAATTGGCTGAATCGAGACCGCTCCAGTTCCAGCCTGCGCGGTAGCTTGAAACCCAACTATACACTCAGTAGACGTCTCAATCCCCACGAAGAACCCCGCTATGATTCCGGTACTCCCTGGGAATAGAGTCACTCCATCTGCTTCCAAAAGTAGAGTCTGCCCCATTTCTACCTGATCAATCCATGTCAGAGTGGTATCTCCATCAATCCCATTCCCGCCGTTCATCGTCAGCCCTGCTGCACCCACGGTAAAGCATCCGAATGCTCCTGAGTTAAGCCAAAGCAGCGAATTGATCTGTCCCTCATTGAACAATTCACTCACAATCGTGGTTTTAGAAAGCGGTGGATAAAATGGACCTGCAGTCAGGTCGAATGTGGCTGTTACGCCATCTCCGAGGAAATATTCCGTCACGTAAGCCACCGGCTCATGCTCACCGCATACTGTAATGTCATTTGCCAGCGCCCGCTTTACGCTGGATGTAAAAGATAGATTTGCCAGCGTGAGGCTACCATCCGTTTCATTGAGAGGATGAACTGTATCACCGACATTGGCCAGCGTCAATACCCCATTCCATGCGCGGTACGCAGCCCGCGACTGGCTTGCCACTTGCCCGGCACTCGTGCTCCATTTTGCACCCGGGTATGGGAGATAGTAACTTATAAGAGAACTGAGCGACAGGGATTGAGTTGACAGTGCCGTTGATCCCGTGTGCGACACAAGAGATGAAACGAGAGTCCCTGCAGTTTCACCGGACACGCCAGCACTTGACGGCATCAGTAGCTGATCAAGTAACAGTTCATCGCTCAGCGCCTGAAGAGCCAAACGGTATCTCGGCCCTTCGATACCAATACCGGCGTATTCAGGCAAAGGGCTGACGGAGATGTATCCGGTAAAGTAAATCATCCTGTTGTCTCCGGTCACCGATATTGACTGGTTTCGCACTGGAGTTACAAGGCTTTCGTTATCCCGCAGACTTATCCATAATTGACAGACTGATGGCTCATTGAGTTTGCGCTCAATTGTCAGCGGCCTGACTGAGTCAAGTGCCGCAGTGTAGTCCTGCCCCTGAATTATTATCTTCATCTCACTCTCTGACTTTTGTCTGCTGTTGAATATACGTTCGCCCCTTATACCAGCGCATTTGGCGCGGGCAGGAAACTGCGATAGCATACTACGCGCTCTCCATCCAGTGGATCATTTACCGGCAGAGCTAGATATTGGCCTTGCAAGATAATTCGTTTTTGGCCATTTTTGTTTTTCGCATCAAGAGGATAAGACGATTCCTCAGCCCCAACCATTGTCTGAAGCCGCGGATAGTGCAGAAATACTCGCTCCTCCTGGCTTCCTTGCAATACAAATAACGCTGACCACTCCTGATAGAAACTTCCACCTTCACGGTCCATAAATCCCTTAGCCGCCTGCAGCTTTAGTCCGGCTGCCGGCGCCCCGCCGGGGAGAGGCTCTGCAAGGGTAAGACCGGCGGAACTTACTTGAGACACCAGGGCGACATTGAATGTTATCCGACGAATATAGTCGATGTCATTCAAGGATGACTTCAGATATGCACCGGAAACCGGCGATCCAACAAATCCCGTTTGCCCCGTATTATCAATGTCCACAACGATGATGGAACCGGCAGAGAATTTTGATGCATCATTAGATGTGAGGGCGACGAAAGTTGAAGTTGATCCAGTCTGGATGACTACTGCGGCGGCGGCCTGGGCTCCGTCGGCTTTTGGAACTGCCCCCGATGCAGGCGCAAGAAGGTTCATGTGCTGTGATCCTGTTGACAGCGCCATCGTCAACTTTGTCCAACTCAAATACTGTAAGCTCACTTGTGCCTGGAGTGTTTCACGCACCTGTTCGAGCGTTGCCGATGGGATTCCTGTCAAAATAGGCACAGTTTTGCTGACCGATTTGCGCGACAAATCCTGAACCCAACCCAGATTGATCCAGGGAGCAGGAGGTGAATCTAGACTGAACCCTCCCTGCTCCGATGGATCAAATAGAACAGGTGTTTGCGCTGAGCGATTCACCGGAGCGAAGTATGCTCGTGCCCGTCGTGCAACCGGTGCAGGAGCGGAGAACCACGTCTGTGTCATTTATTCCCCCTGCTCCTGATAGCTATATACCATTATTTTTGCTGAGCGGCTTAGCAGGTCGCGTTGGATAATGAGTGGGGTGAATCCCGGCTCATCCCAAAATACCTGCGTCAACATTTCTGCCGGTGGTTGCGAAGTATAGTTATACTTCTGCGTGCAAAAAGGTTGTAACATGGCGATTATTTCCTCATCCATCTCGCTTAGTGCGCGGCCGCGGTCGAGACCGCCAAATGCCTGTGTACCGTATGTCTGATAGAGGATCTCGCATTCCTCGGCAGCCATTATCGAATTAAGGTCCGGATCTACTCCCAGGCCGGTCCAGCGCAGTATGAACACATCGCTCGGAAGTTGAATAAAGGGCGCTTCGGCCTCTTCTACCAGAATTCCTGGCCGCACTGTACCTCGCAACAGGATTGTTCTCAGTGGATTGATCGTCACCAGGCGGGTGCGCAGCGCAACGTAGAACGAATCTTTCGCATTTTGCATTATGAGCAACTCCTGTTGCGCAGCGCTAAACGACGCTTAATGCGCAAAGTCAACGCCAAGCACAGTCCAGAATCGAATGATTAGTAGTTGTTCGCTTACTGTAAAACAGAGTTGCACGGACCAGTCTTAGATCGATTGCTGACTCGCTTCACGCAACAAAATACGGTAAAGATAGGGCAGACCGAAGGCTTCATTCGAGGCAACTGACTCGACCAGGTAATCCTGGTTGGCTACCGTGACCGCCAATGTCAGCGAGAATAGCGACTGCGCAGAAGCCAGGTCTAGTGCGTTGACCTGCACACCTATGCTGGTTGCGGAGACGAGCAGTTCCCATTTGGATTCTCCATTTTCCTGCCAGGATGGCCGCAGCTTTCGCATGATGACCGGACTTACAACCACGTCTTGAAAGGTTGTAGCGACAAGGCCAACTTCTGGCTGGGTCGATTCAGCATTTGTTCCTGTTACCCGCAGTAAAGCTGTTGTTCCCCCAACGCTGCGGAGCAGAGCGTCGGCGATCATCTGCGGTCCACTCACCGGATTGCGAGGCGCGGTATCGCTCATCGCTCACCCCAGCCTGTTCGCTACATAAGGACGCAGCCAGGCTTGCACTGTCTCATCCAGCAGCGAACTCGAGAAATACTGCATCTGCATAGTGTCGATCCTGGTCTTGCTGGCATTCAGGGCAGGCGTTGATTGAGCGTTGCGGACTATTTGAGCACAGGCTGTTTTAACATCGTCGCCAATAGTTGCCAGTCCAGCAGTATAGGTCACGCTGACCTCGTTATAGGGCAGGCCTAATACATTCCAAGGTAGTGTCAGCTCCCCTGTATTCGGATCAAAATCAACCGAATTTGGATCAATCGCCGCCCATTGCCCAGGCAAGGAAAAGGCCCAAACAATCTCAAAATTTGGATCGGCAGAGATTTCGCCGCGCCTGGGCTTGGCATAGCGACCCTCAATGCTCACTATCGGCATCGTCGCTGTTCCGAGAGGCGTTAATGGCAAGTAACTCAAAAGAACAGTCTGCGTTCCGCTGACCAGTCGCAGCCGCTCCGTGTACTGAATCACATTTAGGTCCGGCCGTCTGCAGAAACTGTTGATCAAGGCTGTCGCGGCTGTTATCCAGTCTGCCGTGGTCGCCTGTGGCAATCCGTAATTCGGGTAGTCCGATGGCTGCAGATATGCCATATCCCATCCTTCCGTCTTTTGCCCCGTTGGGTGAGCGAGTAAAGCTCGTCGTCCCGCTCACCCGATCGCTCTTCGTTTCAATGTTATGGTTTTTAACTCAATGAGGCAGTGGTCCTAATAGCAACGTTCTAGCGGTCTACAAGCACCTGATAGTGGGCGTAATTTGCGCCCTTTACGACTGGAGCACCGAACTTGACGGCGACATATTGGTAAGTCAGTGAACCGGGCAGACCGAGTTGGAAGATGCGCGGAGTCGGGTCACCTAGCCAGTGATACTCAATCAAGTCTTCGGTGACGATATAAGCCGGTAGCACTGCGGAACCCGATCCTGGAGTTCCGGTATAACTTAGACTCCAATCAGGAATCAGCGGCAAGTCGCCCGCTTGTGTCGACAGCATCTTCACGCGGATGCCGCCCGTGATGTTGTCCGTATTCAACACCACGTTGAACTCAGTTTTCATTTCGCGATCAATCAGGTCGAGTAGCACCGGGTTAGCATAAATTGCGGTCGGCCTTACATGATAGCCGTTGTTAGCCACCATCTGCGCAACTGCCGACTTGATTCCGTCCACAATCGACGCTGTGGTGCCAATGGTTGTCGTCAAACCGCCGGCCACAATCTGCGGAATGACACCCATATACTGCGTGGTCGTCGGTGTGCTCAGGCTGGTGTCGTTCCCGTTCCACAAAGCCACGTCATGTGTAATCATCACGCCACTGACGGTATCGACCAAATCCTTGGCCTGCAGATAAGCAAACTGCTGCTGTTGATTGCCCAGTTCGATGTCGAAGAGATTGTAGTTGATCTGCGAAACGATGGCCTTTAGCGGCACACTGCGCTCCACCCGCGTGGGGCTGACCACCGGAGCGACGATGCTGCGCGGATTGACGAATCCGGCTGTTCCTGGATTTGGGATCGCTGTCTCTTCGAAGAACCGCGACGGATGCCCGGTCGCGGGAACCTGCTTGATGCGCTGCCCAAACGGGCTTGAGCGGCGGCAGATGTCAAAGATTTCGGTTTGATACAGAGGAACTTCAATTGCGCCCGGCCCGATATAATCCGCTGCCGCGTGGATATCTGCAAAGGTTGCGTTCATAGGCTTTTCCGCCCCCTCCAAGGGGCCAGTCTTTGTTGAGCTAATTGCTTCTAGCTTCTTGCTTTCAGCTCCTAGTTGGTTGTTTTTCAGGTTTGACATAACTTATTCGATCGTTAAAGCTGCGCGAGAAGTTGTCCAGCCGCATCAATCCAGCTTGAAGCAAATTGCTAGAGGCCAGAGACTAACTTATGCACTTATGAGATTGCGCCTGCGCGAAGCAATTGGCTCTTGACTGCAATTCGCTGCTCTAGGCTCAGTCCCGCCAGAGCCCCATCCAGAGTCTTTACATCCACCGGCCCCTCGCCCAGGCCATGTTTGGCAAGCATCTCCGAGGTTGTTGAAGGAACCGTTTTGCGCATTGGATTCAGAGCAGAAGACCCGGATCCAGCCTTCAACTGGGCGATTTCGCGTTCCGCCTCCGTCAGCTTTTCTGCCAGTTCCGTCTCGCGTCGACTTTGCTCCACCGTTGCTGTGATTCTTTCCACCTCGCCGGACAATGCGTTTTGCCGTTCTTCCAGCCAGGTCAATGTCTTTTCCAGCAGGCTCGTCGCAGCCTCCAACCGCTGCGCAATGTCTCTTTCGTTGCTTTCCATATCATTCCTTTCTGATTGTTGTGATGCGGCGCAATACCGATGAAAACAGAGCAGGCTCCGTTTGTCGGAGCTCATTTCATAGTCACTGGAGTTATCTTTGGTTAGCTGGCCATCCGGAAGCTCGTTGCCATGTAAGCCGCCTTGTTTCGCAGAAGAATTGCGGCTCCGGTAAAGGTAACCCGTGTCAGCTTCCATATCTCGGCTCGCATATCCTCGACCCGTGCGTCGGCCAGCTCATAACTCATCCCCATTGCCTGCGGGGCCTGTGCCTCAATGGCCGAAACTATCTCGGGAAAATCCCGTGCATAAAGATAGCCGCGCACGACCAGCTTCTGGCCGATCAGATCGGCCTCTGTCAGTAGGCCAATTTTGCGTCGTGCATCGTGCCCATCCCATCCCGGCCGGTAATCCACTGCCATTCCCAGGAGAGACGGCAGTGCCTTCTGTGCGGCTTCTTGCGTTAGCATTACCCTGTGCCCACGTGCCCCCGCGGGCGCCTTGTCGCTGGCAATATTCACCAAGGTCAAAACCCCTTCGAAGGCCACTCGGTTGGGGTGCCCAACCACATGGGGAATTTTTACTGCCATCGCTTCCAGTCGCATTCGCTCTCCGTCCATCCGCTCTTGAACCTTGTAGAAACCCTGCATTCCGCTCCGGGTCTGATTGCCATGCTTTATCCCTATTGCTCCGCTGCCGCTTCGCTCGCCAACTGCACCGCGCCATCTTTTTCCAATGGACCAATCCCTCGCATTGCCCGCACTTCGTTCACTGTATAAACACCGGCCTGCAGCAACTGCACCTGCACGGCCAGCTCTGTCTCCGCATCTTTTGCGTCGAGAGCGTTGAAGACAAATTCGAATTCTCTCCACCCAATGCATTTTCCAAAAAGATCACGCGTAATGTGCCCCGCCAGGAGCTGGGCCAAGGGTAAAATCGCTCCACGGAATGCTTCGTCGGTCAGCTCTGAGGCAGTCGATTGATTTACATCCGCCTCCAGTCCCAAAAGCAATGGCGGCAAGCCAAAAGCATTAGCTACCATCCGAATCAGAAACTCCTGCCAAGCGATACGTAAGTCCGCATCCGTTCCCTGCGCAAAGCGCAGAACCTCCGGCTTTTGTTCGGTCGAGAGCAAGGGTACCCGGCCAGTTCCCTCAATCTCGTCCTGCCACCAGCGAATCAATCTGTCGTGCTGGATAGGCGTTGCTTCGTTCAGCCACAGCGCATATTGCGCCACCGAGTTCGCCGCCAGTTTGCCTGCAAACCTGTGTGCGCTCAGAAACTGATTCACGGTTTCAAAGGCCACTTCCAAAGGACCCAGCCCGAAGGGCGTGAAGCTGCGCGGATTCATGCGCACATAGATCAGCTGGTTATCGAGCAAGTCAATGGCATTTGATTCCATCTGACCTGGCAGCACTTGTGCATAGCGCGGCATTGTTTCGTCGCCGTTCCAGCGAGGATTGATTCGAATAGAAGCTCCATCAACCGGCCAGAGCAGCGCCGGCCGCTCTTCATCACCGGTCGGCTCCATCTCAATTGCCCCATAGCCGCCGGTAAGAGCATCTTCAATTACCTGCTCAATCAGTGTGCGAAAACTGTCTGCGGCGTTCGGTTCTTCAAGCGTCCTGCGCAGCGCCTGTAGCTTTCTTTCTGTATACGCAACATCGCCGGTTCGGACTCCGCGACGGACCCTCGCCTGCCAGTCCATCGCAGCAATACGATCCTTGATAACGTTGATCGCCCGGCGCACCACGGGCGTTTCCGCAAAGCGGCGCAGATTGATTGGTGTCGGCTTAGGCAGCAAGTGCCCTGGAAACTGCACCGGGCTGAAAATCGAAGGCAGCGCGAGCGTCTTGCGCGCCGCCTCTGCATCGGCTACACCTGCTGTCATCTCCGCCCTATGCCCATTTCGCTGGCCGGTCGCTTGCCTCCATATCTCTCGCAATTGCTCCCGTACCTTCACGCGCACCATCCTTTTTCTGTTCAGCCAAAAAACAAAAAGGCACAGCCCAATCGGGCCATGCCTTATACTCCGCGCAGCTCAAAGCAATGCGCTCTGAACTGCAGTCCAATTAATTACTGACAACAAAATCAATCCTACAACAGATTGAATTAACTATCTGCAAAATCCAGAAAAATAACCTGACTTAGCCGAAAATGAGATAGAGCCTACTTTCCCACAGTTATCAGAGTAGTTATCCCTTTCAAACACGCAATTCTCTTCGCGCTGTCTCCGCAACCCGCCCTAAGTCCGATGTCGTCAATACCCTGATCTGATGCTCTTCCATCGTCTCCACGCCAAATCGATACATCTCCAGCCGCTCCGGCTCCTCGTCGGTCGCTCCAACCTTCGCTGCCGGCTCAATGATGGCGGTCAACTCCAGGCTTGCCTTCTCTATTCGCTCTACTCCTGCCCGTAGACCTGCCGCGGAAAACGCCAGCACTTTAGCCATCTCCACGCCCGGCTCCAGGCTCACCGCATGGAACATACGAATCGTCCCATTGGGCCGATAGCCAACATCAATCCTGAGTGGATCGCCTGCTCGGGTGTAGTCAGAAGCTGCAATCCGCTTGCGCAGCAGATCCCACACCCCGGCGTGTTCAAACTCGCTACGCATCTGGGCCTGGATGGCCGCCCTGCCGCTCAATCGCGGAACCTTTTCTTTGGGAAGCGGCTCCACATAGAGACGCATCAGCTCTTCTAATCCAGCAGGAAGGCTCTCGGCGAGATAAGCCTTGCTCTCCGTCAACTGCACACTCAAGGAAAGCGACTCTTCGAGCCGCCGCATCAGGTCTCCCGCTGGTTCTGCTTGGAAGCGTCTACGTAGCTCTGTTTCCATGGCCTCCAGCAGCGCAGTATCCGCTTCAGAATCGAGACAGCGTACGCGGCGCCAGTCGCGGGTAAAGCGCACCAGCGCTGGCTCCCTGCTGCCCTGCTCCCGCAAGATCACGCCGATATGAACATATTCATTCCTCACTGCATCAGGCACATACCGAAGAAGTTGAAACTCGCATTCCCGTCGCCCGCTTTGAATTGTCATCCCCGTGTCCCGTCCTATAGGGGTTGCCGTTCTAGTTAGCCCTTCCCGATATGTTAGTCCTCCAAAGCCCATCCTTCCAAGCCCTTTCCGTGGGTTCTTTGGTCATCTCTTCCCATTTAGGAAACGGTCTCCGGTCCGAAAGCCCGAATGCCTCGATCAGCTCGCGAATTCGTCTTTGCCGCTTCAGCAGCTTCTCCACCAGCGCTTCCATCTCGCTCAGGTCGCCGCCATACCACTCCGGCGGAATCTCATTGGCCGCGGCCCACACCGTCTCGGCGGCCATTGTCTCCATCCTTGTCAGCCAGGGCTCAAAAGATTCCCAGCCGGCGATCTCCCGGTACACTTCATTGCGATAGTAGACTCCACGCAGCGGCGCGTCAGAAAAACTCCATTCCCCGGCATGGAAGCAATATCCATAGTCGATAAACACCGCACGGTAGCGCCGCTCCCGTTGCCTGCGCACAAAAACCGCCTGCCGACCGTTGGCATTACCTGTCCACTTATCCAGCGTCATTATCCCGGCGAATTCGCTCAGGTTCCGTACCTCGGCCAGTTGCTCCTCCGGTAGATAATCCACCACCTGGCCTGGCATCAGTCCGCCCACAAACCGTGAGCCGAACTGCAATCCAGACTGACACCGAACCTTGGTCTTGCCCAGGTCGATCTCCAGCTCAGGAGTATTGTCAACCAGCCAGCGGGAGACCTCCACCACCTCCGCCCGCGGCGTAGCCAAGCCAGCCGCTGCTGCAATTCGCGAGGCTAGCAGCTCGTTGGCCAGCACACGCACGTGTTGCGGGTTGTTCTGGAACTTAACCACATAAGCGTGTCCATCCGCGCCCAGCATCAACTGGCCTTGCGCCCCACCCCGCATCCTCCGGATATGCTGCACCGCCAGAACCGCCAAACCCTCGCCCTCGTTCATCCCAAACCTGATTGGAATTCTAAGCGTTCCAGCTTCGACCTGCAGCTTCTAGCTCCTCCGTTTCCCTTCCAGCAAATCCGCTCGCGCTCCCAGCCCAATCGCCATCGCCAACACCAGGTCATCGTGCGCGCCGGTTCGTGCTCCGGTCTTGCCGTCCGGCATGCGCACAAAGCTCCTGCACTCTGCCAGCAACCGCCGGCTCTGGAATCGCTCCGGCTGCTCAATCAATCCTGCATCCAGTCGGCTCAACACCATAGGTCGGCTCAGTGATGTCGTCAGCCAGCCAGCTTGTCCCCCTTGGCGAAAAATGCGCTGATATCCACAGACAGTCTCCGCAAGCGCCAGCACCCCGCTGCCGTGATTGTTCCGCTCCACGACCAGCCAAGCCTGGTTATATTCCGCAGCGAGCTCGGTCAGCAAACGCGCCAGTTCCAGTCCGCCTACATGTCCGGCAAACTCCGCACATTGCAAGCCTGTTTCCAGTTCCAGAACCTCGGCTGCAGAGTAATCTCCCCCGCTCCCACCACCGGCTGGGTCCACTGCAACCAGATATTGCTTGCCCTTTAACGGGGGAAGCCAGATCTCCAGTTCTCCATTGCGCCGCATCTCAACCGGTGGAGCTATCGTCGTCAGCCGCGCCTCGATTGCCGCGAGTTCAAAGACCGAGTCTCCGCTCGTCAGAAAGCAGCTTTCCCCATCCTCTGCGTACTCTTGCCGAGCCAGACCGCGAAAATCAGCACACTTCTGCCTCCGGAACCCTATCTGCTTCAGATCAAGATGATGACGCGCAATTAGCACGCGCTCTTCTCCGGTCAAGCTCGATTCCTCCACTGCGTCTGCCCGGTAGCGCCGCTCCATCCACCAAGGGAAAAAGTGCCGCACCATCCCAGTCTCGCCGGCCTTTTGCCACTCTTCGTAAAAGCAGCCTCCCACTCCGTCTGGGGTCGATTCCAAAATCAACTCTGCGCCCGGGGCCATTGCCGCCCGCAGCCCAGCCAGCGTCTCCGCCGGATCGCCCGGCCAGCGCGCCAGCTCCGAGCAGTGCAGATTCTGCACCGTCAGTCCGCGACCGGCATTGCGGTCAGCGGCCGACTCCACCCGATACTGCGAATCAATCTCCGGGAAGACAATCTGCCGGACATTCGCGCGCGATGTCCTCAGCGGCCCCGCCCGCAGCTCTTCCGGCAGCCAGTCGAGAAACCGGTGCACAATCCGGAAAATCTCCTCGGCGGCCACCTGGGTGTGCGCCACTTGCAGTGTCAGCGTTCCGGGCTGAGTTATCGTCTTCAAAAAAAAGCGCGCTGCTGCCCAGGTTGTTAGACCCATCTGGCGCGCCTTCAGAACGATATTCTGCTCCCCTTTCCGCAGCTCGAAGGCCCGCTGCGCGGCATTCGCACGCAACGCCGCAGTGCGGCCCGCTCGGGTTCTTACTCGCAACAGCAACGAGGTCAGCTTCATTCCAACGGTCAGACCCCGTAAACTCGTCGGACGTTCATTGAGAATTATCCCAAATCTCTCCAACTCCTGCCGGTCCAACCGCTCTGGAATCAGGTCCCAATTTAGCCCCTCAGACTCAAGCACACCATCGTTCCCTCCCATTCGATCGCCATCCGTAATTTGCAAAACATTTATCTCCTGCTGAGCTGACTCACTGCCTAAGGCAACCATGTGCAGTAGCTCCCCGGCTCGATCACCAGAGCATCCGATGTGCTGCCCGATAGCCCATAGACCGTCGCGATAACCGGATTCGTGCTTCCTGTCGTGAGAGTGAACTCTATTTCATCCCTGTAGCCGGTCGCCATCGCGCTGGGTGCATCTGCCGCTGAAATTGCCGTGGTCGTCGCGGAAGTAATTGTCGTGTAAGTTGGTGCTTTATACGCGCCCGGAGAATCCTGATTGATCACCCACAGATCCGTCGGCGCATTATTCATTCCCATGCCAAACTGCACCGTTCCCACCGCTGTATTCTGCTCCCAGATAAGCACGCACATCCCGCGCTTGGCTGTGCTCGCCGGGATCGAAGGAAGCACAAGACCTGTTGTAGCGAAGCTGATCGCGGAAATTGTGGTTGCGCTCGAAAGAGACACTCCCATTGCCCCGGTAATTGTGCCGCCCGCGGTCAGCGTTCCCGTCACACTGGCATTCCCGGAACTTGTCACCGTCAGTGCCGCGGTGTTGTAATTTGTCCCTCCCTCATAGACGATGAAGCCGCCGCTCCCAGAGTGATTAACATTGTTGATCGTCACCGCTCCACTGCCTTGCGATGAGAGATTGGTTGCGCCGTTGATATACCCAGTAAAGATTGGCATCGGCGTCGTAGAGCCCTGATCCTGAATCAGGAAGTCATAACTTGTATCCTCTTCAAGCAGCCATTCGGCAACCGGCGTCGTTGCTGCGCTGTTCAACTGGATGCCGCCCAGCTCAGCCGTGGCCGATGTACCGGGTTGAATAACAATGTAATCCGTATTCGCTGAGTTATTTGCGAAGGTCGTCGCATTACCTGCAAATGTTGGTGAAACAGCAGCGACCACGTTTCCGGTGCCGGTAGTAGTTACTGACACTGGCTGCGCGCTGGAGTTAGTTCCCAACAAGGTTGCCGCAGTAGGCATCGCTATCCCATTGATCTGGGTAGCGTTGGCATTGCCCAACTGTCCTTCCAACTGCCAGTAGGTTCCGTCAAACGTTGCAGAAATCCAGTGGCCGGCGAGCAGATCACTTGCAATCAGATTCCCCACCCCACCCCACTTCTTGATCGTCGCCGCAGTCGCACCGTTGACCGCCAGAGTGGCGCTTCCGGTGTTTGCAACATCTGCCCGGAATTGAATGTGATCTCCAGCCGCTGGCGTAAAAGTTGGAGCAGTCGAGCAAGCATAGGCCGTCCCAGAGCCGGAGGCCGCACTGCAGTTCGCTGGTACACTCAAATTGTGAGATGTATCCGCCTGCAATTGTCCGCTGCTATTTGTCCCCACCACAGCCGCGCTCGTCAATCCGGAATCCGTCAACGCGGACATAGTCGTCGGATAAGGAATCGATACACTTGCCGTACCGCTGGACCCTGTGTGTGACAAAGCAAATGTGCTCGTCGGTGTAGTTCCTGTACCCAGCGTTGGTCCAAGAGTCCATGTATCAGCAGTCGAAGCAGTCCCGTTCCAGTAACTGCCTGTATGCGCAATACCAGGCCCATTAATATTCTGTATCGAAGTTGCCGCCGTCGAATTCGTCAGGTTGACAGAAGCTCCGCCGGTAAAACCTGCAACCACCGGTGATGATATATTTAGGTTCTCCGCTCCCGTTGCCGCTCCCTGGTGAGAAGAATTGACTGTCCAGTAGCCTCCCTGTGCGCCGCTACCGTTCCACCAGGAATCGCCCAGGGCAACATTGTTCGACGGATAGTTAGTCGAAGATGTGGCCGTGTTTGTCGGCAGCACTTGCAGAGTAGCGCCTACCAGATCTGATGTTGGAGAGGTCACCGAATCGCACGTCCCCGAACCAAATAAGTTGAAATCCGAGTTCGCAGCTACTCCATTCGTTATGGGTCCGCCGGTGGTTGTTGCAATCTTGACCCACCCGCTGTTCACGTTGTTCGGGTAGCAGTAGAATGATCCCAGCACACTTACATCTGTCGCCGACGCGCCCAGTAGGACGCCGATTCCATCCGGATAAGTACCATTGGCGGAAATTAGAGGACTTTTAATTGTAGTCCCTTCGCCATTCACATAGAATCCGATGTGTCCAGGTGTATCTACCTGCGCCGAATCCCAGACAACCCCGCCATTGTCCTCAAAGCTCACGTATTGGCCGCTATAAACATGCGGATGAAGATTATTTATCGGCGCCCCCTCCTCGCGCATCGATGCTCCTTTGAATCCTCCGCGGACTACAATATTCTCTGTCTCCACGTCCGTTACGTTCTTGAAATGCATCCCATAATAAAAGACAGAGTCGTTGAAAATCTCGACTTTGATTGTCCCGCTACATCCGCTGCCCGGCGTCGCGGATGTAACCGATGTGATCCCGCCACTCGATACAGTTGCCGTAAGCCCAGTTGGCATCGTCACGCACGGCTGCGCCCCTGCTCCATTCCCCCAGAGATAGACAATGGGGGGATTTGGAGTCGAAGTATAGCCAGAGCCAGCGGCAGTCACAGTATAGGCGTTTGTCGCCAGGCTCCCGCCCGACACGTTGGCTGTTACTGAAGCCATTGAAGGCAATCCAGTCAGCGCGCCAGTTACAACAATGTTTCTGAAAGTGGTCTCGTATATCCACGCCAGACTGCTTGGGTCAGCTCCAAATGTCACGATCGCATCCTCGCCACCTGAGTCTGTAAACCCTCCATCGCAGTACACATTCTCGATAATTGAACCCTGCAATCCGCTTAAGTTTATGCATGAGGAGGCATTTCCATCACCAAGCAGATACAGGCCGGATACCTTGATCGAGGCATTCAGCTGAAATGCCGGAGTATCTCCCTTGAATAACATCGCCTGATTGATCGGGCATATCTGGCGGATCGCGCTTGGCTGATTAATACCTCCCGTGCCATAGCCAATCAGACTGATTGATCGGTTTTGATACTGTGGGATGGTTATTCCAGCGCACGTATCGTAGTAAGAACCGGAACTCGTCTCCCCAAAAATAAGCACGGCATTCTGATTCGCTGTGAGTAGCCAATTCGATACTGTTGCCAGGGCGCAATCCAGTTGTGTCGTGTACAGTGTAGAACCAACAGCACATCCGCCGCCCGGAAATCCGTCTACATAGAAGACGTTATTCGCGCTGGTAATGCCCAGTGTGGTTCCAGGTGGCTGCGATACTACCTGCGTTGCGGTTGGAGTCAGACTCACTCCGGCTCCGCTGCCGGTCCCGCAACTTGCTCCAGTATTTGTAATGAATCCTGAGCTATCCACCTGCAGGCAGTTGTATCCAGAACTTGCCGCCAATCCGGGGAACTGGATTGAGGACGTTCCGGTGAAAGCAGCGTATAACGAGCTGCTGGAGCCTCCATAGATCTTGAATGCGCTTCCGGATCCAGTTTCATAGTTTATGCGCACGACCCCTGTTGTGTTCGATGCATTCACATACGTATCGCTGCTATTAGTGCTTTGATAGGCTTTGAAGCTATCAACTCCGCTGACCGCTGAATTCAAGGCCCAGTCGTTTGTCGTGTTATTCACCATATACCACTGGCTTGCACCCAAATAGCTCTTGTAAATCAGACTTTCTTTCTGAGGAACCGTCGATCCCGCCCATAATACAAAATCGTTTTCTACGTTTGCATTGTTCTTTATCTCAACGGAGTTTTGAATAGTCGCCTGGCCGGCGGATTGCAGTGTCCCGTCGAAATAGGCATCTCCCGAGCTGTCCACCGTCGCCACCGTCGACGGCGATGCGCCGCCGGAACTAAATGCTACTCCTCCAGTCCCAGAGTTTGCCGAACACTGGAAGCAGACATTACCCGTCCCAGTTCCATTGATTGCCGTTCCGTTGCTGCCGGCGCTGTTATTTTGCTGGATCTGCAGCCTTGTCGAATTATTGATCAGATCATTGAAGACCCAATTGCTAGCACCGCTTGTTCCATCTGTCAATCCCCACTGCCAGTTATATAGGCTGCTTGAAGCTCCATTGTCTACCTGTGTCTCCCAATACATCCCGCGCACATTGCCTGCACCAATTCCGAGTCGGAGGTGATTTGTCACAGTTGCATCCTGCTGGCTCGCATACCAGTCTCCGTTAATTCCATTGAACGTACGATGAAATGCATCCAAGAAACTGTTGCGGCTGCCATTGTCGGTTAACTTCCCGGTAAACATCGTGCCGCCGCTAATCCACGAATTAAACTGGCTTCCAGCGTCCGCGATTATCTGATTGTTAGAATTCTCATTTCGGACGCCGGTGAACGTATTGTTCTGCGCATTCGCGCCAAGATGCAGAGCCGTGTTGCACCCCTCTACATCTCCGCCGGCAAATGTATTTCCATCTCCTTGCTGCAAGTTGATTCCGTAGGTTCCGCTGATCGGACTGCCGCCGCTCGTCGGACAGTCAATATGTAGGCGGATGAAGGTACTCGCATTCATCCAATCGGTAGCAGCAGGGTTCGATATCTGGTGCCCGATTGCATTGATTGCAGTCTGAAACCCTGTAAATTGATTGTCAAAGAATGTTCCACCGGCATAGTTACCGGTTCCATCCAATGTCATTGCTATCTGGTTCTGATTGCCAAGGAAGTAGAGGCTTTCAAGGTCCATCTCTTGGGTTCGATAGGAGATTAACCCTTGTGCTGACGCATTAGCCGCTCCCGTAATGTTGATCACAGCATTATCTAGATGGAATCCGGAAGTGTCTACCGCATAGGTCGGATCTCCTACTTGTATCATCGCGGATGTCCCGGTGTATGCGAATACCGTTCCGCCCAGACTTCCGCTCACCGCGCTGGATCCGCGCAAAGAACACCCTCTTAAGCTCACATTTCTTGTCCCCGCTGCCACTACTACCTGATTGGATGTCGATATCGTTGCGCACGGTAGCAGAACTGTAGCATTCGCGGTAGAAATCGTCAGGTTGGCTCCCATTGTGAGGTTACCAGTAAAATTGCGTGCATCGCAGATTCCACCATAGCTCGTACTGAGTCCGGCTATGCAGGCATTTAATTTAGCTCCAAAGTCCGTACCAGTAAACCTGTCAACCTGATAATCCGCTCCTAGTTGCTGGCCTGTTACACTTCCGGAAAATATGGTTTGAGTCGCATTTAGATTTGCGCCGCCTAAATTTGCAAGGGCCTGTGATGCTGATGATGCGCCGGTTCCTCCATTGGCAACTCCGACAGTCCCGGCAGTTAAGTTCGACCCGCTCAGGTTCGTCAGGTTCGATCCATTGAACGCCGGTGCCGTTTGCCACATCGGAGTAGCTGATGCTGACCCTGTTCCTGTTTGCGTCAAAATTGCTGTTTGCGCCGCGGTACTGCCAGGCAAGCGGCTTGGCACCCCAGTTGTATTGGCGGCCACTAGATCTCCGGCCACTGATGTGAGTGGGCTGGAACTAGTTGGAGCACCACCTGTGCTTGATGGTGTTGCAGCAGGATTCGCTCCATCCAGCAAAAATGCTGTATATGTGCCGGAAGGGTAGATTGCAGTCGATGTAGTAGGATTGCAAAGACTCAGGCTCATTGTTCCGCTCGACGTTACATTGCCGCTCAGTTGCAGAGGTGCTACTACTGACGGAGCCTGAACAAAAAGTATTCCATCCGAGGTGGTAGCTCCGGGAAGAGCAACCCCTGTGATTGTGGCGCAAGTGTTTCCAGTCACTATGCCGCCCGAGATAGTGAACGCCTGGGAGCTGAAATCAGTGATCGGGAGCGTGTTGTCTGTTGAAGATATTGCGCCCTGGCGCACACGCAGACCGGGCGCTTGTACAGCTGACGGCCCCGTAAAATGCGTGCCCCCGTATTCGTTTTCGAATACAAAGTACCTTGGGACTGCTGCTGATCCAGAGTACGCTGACATGGCGTATCTCAAACACCACTCGTCGCTGTCCGTACTTCCGGTAGAGTAACTCCCGAACGCAGTGAAGCACTCTTCGCCGGAGTCAGCCGCACCATTCGGATTCTTGAGATTAGAATTGGCATGGATAATTCTGTCTGACTGAGGTTGAACGTTCGCGATAGTATATCGTGATGCAACCCGGCTATTTGTTGAGTTGACGCCGGTGCGCAGACTGGTTTGCGTTTGCGTATAGGAATTCCGCCATGATTCACCTACAACTTCCTCGGAATCAATACCTGCGCCCTCGACATTTCGTATCATTACAGCCGTCGGTGTTTGCAGAAGAATGTCAGCTTCCAATTGCGTATTTACTGGATCGTACGGGTTGGGACACACTCCTGGCGTACCCCATGGACTGCCCGGCTGGCAGTCACCGCTATCTTCTCCGGCCATTGTGTCTATAAGGAGATCATCCGGAGTTGTAACAATCAGTGGGTAGCTCATTCCAAGTTTAACGACGTAATTTCGTATAACATTTGCGTTTGACGCTCGTTGTCCGCGCGAGTAGTATGCTATCCCGATCCCGAATATTCCTCTCCAGAATGCGTCCTTGTCTATACCCAGCAGTGCGTACTGGGAATCCGTCAAGCGCGTAGCATTGTCAGCAACATGAAAAAAGTTTGTATTAAACCATGTATCTAGTCCGCTTTGGTTTGCTACTACTCCTCCAACCGGTGTCGTCGGCTGAATTGCAAAAAACTGATAACCATCAATTAAAATGTCATCAGCAAAATCACTTGTAGCCACCGGGCATTGGCTTTCCGCTCGGCATTGCCACCATCCGCCGACAATAATCCCAGCCATGGATTGAAAATTCAGGTCTCGGAACTCGGACAATTGGATTACATTCGCAAGTATTGATACGCCTGTCGCGCTTGTATTCACGCCACGGAACAACCATTCCCCAGAAAATCCTGGCGCCGCCCAGGCAATGAAGGCATGCGCGACTGTCAAATCGTATACTGAATAGTTGACAATTTGCTGATCTGAGCCAAACACCGCAGTAAATGGCGGTGCGAGTGTGAAGCTTGTCGAATATTGACTGAATGCAGATTTTATGGTTGCGGAGTTTCCGTAAATGGTTAAGCCATTTGGCACTCGAATGGAGAACCCCAACTGTCCTGGTATTTCCGGAGCCAACGGTGCGCAAGCACTTCCTGCAATCGGTGGTGTCTGGGCCGCATTTGATATCGCACAGGTATCTCCTGTAGCTGGGGCGCTGCCGTCGTCAGCACCTGTTGGCATGTAACCTGTGACTTTTGCTACATAGTATAATTTATTTGCTGTAAATGAAATGGTTCCCGGCGTCGTTCCGTTGTTCGTTGCATATTCAATCGCATTGTTTATGCACTGCGTGTCGTCTGTCACTCCGTCCGCTGCACATCCAAAGTCGTCTACGCGGACCTTATCGCTATATGTACTTGTTCCTCTTCTCTGGTCAAGTACTGGTATCGGTACTGAAGCCGGAGGAGGAGGCGCCACGGATATTGTCGGGCAGCTAGTATAGCCAGATCCCCCATTTGTGATCGTGTAGCTTGTAACTTGTCCTCCGCTTATGTTGGCCGTTACCGCTAACCCACTACCTCCAAACCCTGAACCGTTAACTGTCACCACAGGGCTCGTTGTGTATCCAATTCCCATTTCTCCTGGGTTCACCTGCGTTATTGCGCCGCCTCTTGTTAAATCATAGACGCAGGTCGCAGTTGCCGTAATTGATGCCGCTTGTGCGTAAGTTCCAACTGTTCCTGGAGGTATTAGTGCAGATGTGGCGCTAGCTATGCAGGCTCCCACGCTGGAGCTTTGGGCGCAATTCGTGGTGCCATTGATTTCTGGAGCTGTTAGCGGTCCGGTGAGTGTTCCACCCGCAATGGGCAGGACTCCGCTTCCGCTCGTGATTTGGTTCGTAATTGCCTGATCAACATATCCTTTTGTTGCGGCCTGGTTCGATTGCGTTGGAGCTTGTGCAATCGAGATTGATTGGAAGGATGGCACAAATGATAACCAGGCGGTTCTGACATTTGTCGATACGGAAGGTGACAGTCCGGACGCGGTCACTGGATTTCCTTGCGTGGAGTTATCACAAGTTGGGTTTCCTGTAACGGTGTTATATGAAATCGCGAGCACTTGCCAACTAGTAGTCAGACTTAATATTTTATCAGCAAATATGCATGCTACTCCCGATCCGTTTACTCCAGTTAGTTTTAGCTCCTGAGTGGATGCAATGTCCGCTTTCGCTGCAATGTACCAATTTCCGGAGCCGACAGGAAAAGTTTTTCCGAGAATAAGCGCGTTTGCTATTCCGCGTACATGCCAAATGCCAGTCGTGTCCCAAGCGCCGCCGATTGCATTTACATACGATCCGGTCACTGGCGCAGTCGAATCTTTACCGAACAGGCTTCCCGTTCCGCCACTCTCACCAGCAGTCCACAGCAGATCTTCGGCGCTCAAAAATAGGTCATTCAGGCTGGTAAAGGCCTGGTTTGCAGACCCTCCACCCAGCAGTGCAAAGTCCGACGATATTGTGCCTGCTGCAAGCCGAGCGGGTTCAACCCCTGTCTCGCCACTGCCCGAGGCATTCTGCTGCACAACTGTGTTTCCAAGACCATTGTCCTTCAATCCCCCGCTTAGTGCCAATTGCTGCAAGTTGTTTGCTGAGCCAGTAAATCCAAGAGAGTTGTTTAAGCCATTGTTCAGAATCAGTGCCGGGTATGTCCCGCCTCCAGGAAGATTTCCACCGCCGCCAAGCCCCGTTCCGTAACTCTGTGAGCCAGCGGCATTCCACACTGTGTAACCGCCGTTTCCGGTGGACAGATTTCCGCCAAAGAAGGTCATGTTTTGGCCAGTTATCAAGTTTACTGCTGCCGCAGTATCCCAGGTTCCAGATACATTCACACTGGCTGTAGTAGTCGCGGAACAACCTACTCCGCCTGAAGTTATCGTTACAGTGCCAATAGAGCTGTCACTATTTACATTTGCCAGGGCCTGTGCCGTACACGATCCACTGAATGTGATAGGTATTTGAACGCCGTAGGGGTCATACCCCAGGCCATGCTCAGGCCCTACCGTGACCGCAGTTACCGCTCCGCCAGAGGCGGTCACCGTGAACTTCGGCGGCACCGCATCCCAGTCCGGTTCAATCGCAATGTTCCGTGCCGTCCATCCCTGTTGCGCCGCCGAAAAGTCTAAGATAAGTCCCGTTGGTGGTTCTCCCGTCGCTGCCGAATTGATGGCCAATACGACTACGCCATCGAGTACGTTATTGGCGCCAGCAACAGCCGTGAATCCGTGCGCTACCTGCATCGTAATATTCTGCCAACGATTGGAGTCTGCCAGAACACCGGCAGGGACGCTCCCGCCAGAAGGAGCGCCAATTGCAATTCCAGTATTCAGACCATTAATATCAATATTTCTAAATTCACTCCATTTTGGCCACTGAGCCAGATAAAGTCCGCATGTATGCGCAGAATGCGCTCCAGTGTATTGTGCTAACGGATCCGTTCCTGTAACCAGAATCTCTAGGTTGTCGATCTCTGCCTTTATCAGTCCATTTCCGCCTGCGCCTGTCGCTGCCGGCATCGCGATTGCGCAATTGCCGACGGCCCACGCGGCACCTGTCCCTGCTATCCCGCTAAGTCCGCTCCCTCCGGCCGAAAAGATCGAGTTCACTTCCATTGGGCGGTTTAATGTGCACGAACCACCCGCTGCGCGCCCCTCTGCGGCAGAACAGGAAACATCCTGACTCTGATCTACATAGATTGTCAGGTCATGGAGGCGTGTATTCGGGAGAAGGTTAATGCTATCGGGCGCCGAGGCTAGTACGTCCTGTCCCGGAAATCCCATCAATGCGGACACTTGCTTACTTATACCTGCAATGGATTCACCATGCCAGGTCAGTGTATGTGTCTTACAGGTTCCTTGTGGGATCGATAGTTCAACTCCATGTGATCGGGCGTAATTAATCGCAGACTGTAATGCGCTCGTGTCGTCTGTTGTTCCGTCGCATACTGCGCCAAACTCTTTTACACTGCGTTCATACTGTTGTGAAGATGCCTGGCGCAGATCGGACACATAGACGCCATTCGGGTTTGTAAAAATATCTAATCCTGAATAGTTCGGCGGAATTGACATTGCTCCATTTGTTCCTGCTGCTGTTATCGCCGATTGCAATGTCGTTTGCGGGCTTCCTGTGACTGGCGCTTGCATACCGTTTATCGTTGGCGCTTCTAGCGGACCTGTCATGTTTGCTCCAGCAAGTGGAACTGCTTGGGCAAAGCTCGAATCTACATAACTTTTATCCGCTGCTTCCAGCGGTTGCGTGGGATCGCAGCAAAGATAAAGAGGACCAGTGAGTGTGCCTCCAGAGGCCGTCAATTGACTCGATAATTGCTCCGCGATTGCTTGGTCAACGTATGTCTTGCTTACCGCCTGCACTGCTTGCGCAGCTGGCATCAGCTGTGCTCTCACCTGCGCAATGCTTGCCTCCGCCGCCGCTGGCACTACCCAGTATTCAGTGCTCGTCGATTCATCGCTCATGTGGTAGACCGCCGTGTAGTAGAGACCAGCCGGCATTGCGCCCAGATTCGGCGCAAGATTCACACTAAGGAAGCCATCCGGGGCAATCGTCACAGTAATGGAGTCGGCGACCACCGCTTGGTTGCTTGCCGTTGTAAACGCAGGCCAGCTCAGGAACAATGTACCAGCACCAGGTTGGCCATTGGCCAGATAGACTGTGCCCTGAACCGTTGTCGTGATGACCGCCTGCGCGCTGGCAGTTGCTGCCAGAAAGATGCATACTGCAATCACAAGTATCCCGCGTTCGACTCGCAACCATACGTTTTTCGTGAGCATCATCCGTCTCTCTTCCTTCTGCCTGGCGTTCAGGCAATGCGACTGGAACAGCCTTACCAACCAATACCTCGCTCGCTGGCGCCTTGCGGAGCGGCACCAAATCACAACCTTGAAACAATTCACAACGCAGTAAGTTTGATATTTCAATCGCGGAACCCTTCCATGTACAGATTTCTAGGCATCTAAGGGCTCCGTCCAAGTGGTTTTTTTTATTGCGTACTTGATTTAATTTTCTTCATCGTCGTCGGTATCTGCCATTTCCTGCAAAGCATCTGCCTCGGATTCGTTCTTTGGAGGTTCTTTTGCCAACATCTCAGCAAAGCTTTCGAGCTTCTACGTTTAACCTTCATTGGGGACCGTCGATAGGTCCATCTGCTAGGTAATCAGCGGCTTGGTGCCCTGCACATGCCCCTTTAAATTGCTCTGGAGCAAGGACTCTGCAATCTCCGCGCCATTTTCTTTTTTTGCTCGCGTCTTTGCTCAACTTATTTATCGCGAGATGTTCCTGCTTGTTTTCCGGGTCGAATCTGCCGCCACCTGTTTACTTGCTCGTTTTTTCTCATTCCTGATCGCCATCTGGCCGCCGTTCTCGTGTACTATCCAGCGGGTTTGCGTATTTTTTAGGCGGTGAAGATATAGGTGCGCTGTCCCTCTTCGCGATTGCTTCCTTCATCGACTCTCCGCCTCGCGTAAACCCGCAAATGTATCCAGATATACTTGGGAAAGTAATGTCGGCTTTCCGCCGTCGAGTTTTTTCGCTCTCAATGTTCTTAGCTTAACGAATTGTTACTTATTTGAATGCAATCCTGTTTTTCTATATATCCAACTTATAATCAATGACTTACATTGAAATCATGCTTCCGTAAAATTTGACGGCGACAGCAGAAACTCTGCAAATTATCGCTATCAGCAGCTCACACGAATTCAGGTTATTCTTTGCATATAATTTGTGCATTTTTTTGTAGGTTGGATTCTTATACATGTGTATTCTACGGTTAGTTTAGAGCAGCGCGAGTCGGACGAAACTATTTCATTAGTCGTGTGCGCCTCCCCACAATTCTCAGAATTGCGGGGAGGGCGCACATCATGAAACGGCGCCGCAGATCACTTTTCGGTACCCAAAGCTGGCATCAAATATTGCTCAAAATGAGCCAAAATACGATTGAACAGATGCACCCGCACATCCGGCCCTGAGATCGAGTGTGTCTTACGCGGATATAACTGCAAGTCGTATGGGATTCCAGCTTCAATTAGCTGTTGAATATACTGCATAGAGTTCTCCATATGCACATTGTCGTCCCCTGTCCCGTGAACAAGTAGAAGGTGCCCTTTTAATTTGTCCGCCGAGTTCACCACGGAGAAGTCACGATAGCCTTCTGAAAACTCCGCCGGCTGGCTCATATATCGCTCCGTATAGATTGAGTCGTAGTTTTTCCAATCCGTTACCGGCGCCACGGACACGCCAGCGCGAAAACGATCTGAATGCGACATCGCATATAGCGTAAAGGTTCCGCCCCAACTCCACCCCCACCAACCTAGACGCTTTCTGTCCAGTTGAGGATACTGCGCCAACACCGCATCAAGGGCCGTTATCTGGTCCTGAAATTGCACCGGGCCGAAGTTGTGATAGGCGGTCTGAGCAAAAGCGCGCCCCCGCATCCCCATGCCGCGATTGTCGGTATGCAAAACCGCAAATCCATGCTGCGCCAGCAGTTGGTCAAAGAGGATTGACCGGTTCCATTCATTACCCACATCCATTACTCCGGGGCCTCCATACGGATTGACGATCAGTGGAACGCTCGCCGGTGTTGATGCGCCCGCCGGCAGTAGCAACGTCGCATAAAGAGTTGTCCCGTCCTGCGCCTTGACCTCAAGCTGCTGCGGCACCATGATTTGAAAGGCATCATACCCATGGTTCACCCAGATGGGCATGCACGAACCGCTTGACCGGCAATAATCCAGTTCCGGTTGGGTTTGCCGCGTGGAGCGCTTCTCAATATAGGAGGCATCGATCGGGCTGATATCGTCCTCCTCGACACTATGTGCTCCCGAGCTTGTGCTCAATTGCTTGCGATCACCAGCAAAGCTTACTTGCCATATCTGACGCTCAAGCAGGTTTCCTTCATTCGATGCGAAGTACACCAGTTTGTGAGCCGGATCAACTTTAATTACACTATCGACCTCGAATTCTCCTTTCGTCAGTTGCCGCTCCAGTTTTGCGGTTTCAGGATTACTCAGGTCGTACTTATACAGATAGACGTGATTGTGCCCATCGCTCCATCCGGTAAGTACCAGCGAGCCGTCGCCAACGTAGAGCTCGTATTGCTTTTCATCGAAGAACTTGTCGTCAAAGAGTTGCAGGGCGGGGTGCGCCTTTCCTGTCGCTGCGTCTGCAAAATAGATGTCCCGGTGCCTGTGATCGCGCGTAATGGTCTCAACCCATAGCGTCTTCGCGTTCAGCCAGCCAAACCGCGGAATGTAATCCTCGCCTGCGCGAATTGGCAGTTGAATCCAAACCGTTTCACCGCCACTTGCGTTCACTACGCCCACACGCACCGCTGGGTTCGGATCTCCCGCCTGCGGATAGCGCTGCATCTCGACGGTCGCATGAGTTGGAATCCAATCTGTCAGCGGATACTCCGGAACCTTCGCCTCATTGGTCTGCAAATAAGCTAACCGAGTCGAATCTGGCGACCAGAAATAGTTGCTACGAACATCCAGCTCTTCCAGGTACACCCAGTCCACTTCCCCATTGAGTATGTCTCCGCTGGGGGCAGGAGCAACTTGCGATGCAGGCAGCGCCGCATCCTTCAAACGCACAATCGCAAGCCCGTGGTCACGCACAAATGAAAGCTGTGACCCGTCCGGCGAAAACTTCGGATCATCCCCAGAGGCCACGCCAGCATTCCCAACCTCGCGTCCTTTGCCACTGGCCAGATCGTATAGCCAAAGCCGCCCGTTCTGATCAAACAACAGATGCGCGGAATCCGGCGCCCACAAGAAACCTGCCATCTTATACCTGTCGCGGTGATCCTTGTCCGTTTCCGTATCGCTCGCCCCTGCCATCTTGGCCAGGCGATCACCGCTCACCAGCACATGCGTCTTGCCCGTAGTCTGTTCGACCTCCAGAACCTGACCATCGTCCATGTAGGTAAGGTGTTTGCCGTCCGGTGACCAGGCCCGACTGTCCGGTATCTCATGCCCAACCACCGCCGGATTGGCGAAGATCGCTTCCACCGTAAGCGGCTTGCCCGCCGTCTGGGCCGCGACAGGAACGGCAAACAAAACTGTAGCAAATAGGAAAGCAAGAGTATTGCTGAGCAAGGCATCAGATGTAGGTTTCAAAGAAGACTCCTCCAGGTGCGGAAGCCGCAAACGCAGGCATCGCCTGCGCTTCGACGCACAGGGCCGCCTCGATGCAGTGTAACCTACAACTAGTCGCAACGTCTCAGGCGGTAGATCAACAAATTCACCGCGACAGAAAACAGGGCATCCAGCATTGCAGGATGCCCTGGAGGTGTGTTCCGACGTTGTTTAGTGAGTGAATTGACGGAAAACCCAGAAAAGTGATCCAGAGAGCAGCGCTGCAGCCGGAAGTGTTAACACCCAGGCCATCGCGATATTTCGAATGGTGGACATCTGCAATCCGCTGCCATTCGCAGCCATCGTTCCAGCCACGCCAGAGCTTAGGACGTGGGTCGTAGAGACGGGCATTCCGAATTTATCGGCGGCTGAGATGGTACACATCGCAACCAGCTCGGCGCATGCTCCTTGCGCGTAGGTTAGATGCTCCTTGCCAATCTTTTCGCCTACTGTGACCACGATGCGCTTCCAGCCCACCATCGTTCCCATGCCCAGCGCCAACGCTACGGCCACCTTAACCCAGACCGGGATAAACTTCGTCGCCTTGTCAATCGTGGCCTTGTAGACGGTCAGACCCTTGGTTTCGGCGGCAGTAAAGACAGGGTTGTTGTTCTTCTCCATCAGGCGGATCGCTTCGCTGGCCACATACATGTCATTGCGAACATTGGCCTGCTGATTTGCCGGAACTGACTTGTATTCCTTGTAGACGACCACATTGCCTTCCAGATCCTTCACCAGCTCACGCAGAGCCATGATCGTGTCCGGCCTTATCTGCTTGGTACGGATGTAATCTGTGACCTCGGCACGGGCGTCCTCGCCAAGGACGCCCGCCTTATCCACGTGCTGATCGAGAATATGTCCTGCCTGCTCGGACGCAGCAATGAATGCCTGAATGTCATGTCCGCTCACCGCGTGATTCAGAGCATAAGCGGTCGGAACGGTACCGATGAGGATCAGCATGATCAGGCCCATGCCCTTTTGTCCGTCATTGGAACCGTGGGCAAAACTGACGCCGGAGCAGGTGAAGATCAGCAAAGCCCGAATCGGCCACGGCGGAGGCGCACTGCCTTCGGGAGCAGTGAAGAGAACATCGGCAGTGTTGATCACGACCCTTGCAAACAATGCTATGGCATACAGGCTGGCAATACCAATCAACAGCATGAGCAGAATCATCCCGTAGGGATATTGCCAAGCCTCAATAGCCAGAACAGGTGGCCAGAGCGGCTCACCCAGAGGACCAAAGATTCCCAGAATCAACGGGGCGACTAAGTTGAACACATAATAACCGCAGAATCCGGTGACCGCGATGATGGGAACAGCCCACAGAGGTTTTTGGTGGTTGGCATCATAATGAACAGCAAAACTGCGCGCCGACTTGGTGAGGATGAAGACCTTGGAGAGTAGCAAGAGCAAAGCGGCACAGGCAAAGCCGACGACCGGCGAGATGAGCAGAATCTTGAAAACTTTAGTAGCCTGCTCCCAGTCCACGCCCGAGGTTCCGGTATGAACGCTCATCAACTGGTTGGCAAGACCGACGCCGATGATGGAACCGACCATCGTATGCGAGCTGGAGGCAGGCAGGCCGAACCACCATGTACCGAGGTTCCATAGGATCGCGGCGATGAGCAGAGCAAAGACCATCGCGAAGCCGGCACCGGAACTGACCTGCAGAATCAGCTCGACAGGCAGCAGAGTGATGATTGAGAAAGCAACCGTACCGGCCGAGAGCAGCACGCCAGTCAGATTGCAGAGTCCAGACCAAACCACAGCAATATTGGGATCCAGCGAGTGGGTGTAGATAACAGTGGCGACTGCATTGGCCGTATCGTGAAAGCCATTGACAAACTCGAAACCCAAGGCGATGAACAGAGCGAGAACTAGAAGTAGATATGGCCAGATGCTACCGATAGTTACGCCATTGAAATCCTGTGCAATATTAAAGGCGATAAACCCGATGCCGATCACCAGCGCCGCCAGTACGACGCCCCCACTGATCATCGCATGGGATTTCTTCATCTTCTTGTCTAGCAGGGTAGCTGCGGGCGGACGTACATCTACAGCAGAAGCCAGATCGGCCATGACAGTGCTCCAGAATATCGTTTTGTTGCCTGGCAGCGTCGGGGAACGGAATTTCCAGACCTAGCAATAGATATACGAAAAAGATGAATAACAGATGAATTCCAAAAGGGAAAGAGCTAAATTCATCGTCCAACTAGGCACACGTGAAGCGCGTTGTTGTGTGGGTCACAAAAACGAACTGCCTAAGTCAATTAGATCCAGCAGGTTGCTTTTCCCTCTGTCTCCCTCGGAATCGCCCATATCAAATTGTCTGACTGCTGTGTTTCGCTCGTCCGGCGCACGCGCAATCCGCATCAACTCCCCGTAATCCAGCCAGTTCACCAGGCAGCCATCGCAAGAATCAATCACCACATTGCCGGGTCCAGCGTAGAAATGCGTATCCATGCGGTGATTGCAGCGAGGGCAAGCGATTTTGCGGCTCAAGTCCCTGCTGTCTGCTGCTGGCTGCATAACTCCACCTGTCTTGGTGCTTTTCAATTCATCAATCAGCGCCTCGAAAGCCTGCATAGGCACCAGCATTCCGTGGCATTTTGTGCAGTAGACGATGCGAATTCCACAGAGGGTTGCGTTGTTCAGCGGGATGCTGCAAATGGGGCAAGCTTGGCCCTCGGCCTCGTCCAGCACACGCACACCGTCATCGGCCTTTTCGGGAACATAGACGCTCTGGCAGTAATCGCACTGGAAGCTCTCAGCGCCCAGCTTCAAGCGCATTGGCGCTCCGCAGGAAGGGCAGTTCATTGCGGCTTCCCGCATTCTGCGCAGAACTTCGCGCGTTGCGGGAGCGCGCTGCCGCACTCGATGCAGAACTTTGTGCTTTCGCTTTCGGCGGCCGCAGCAGCCGATGCCGCACCGATCCTGCTTGAAGCGTCGATCAGTACCGGAACCTGCGTCTGTGTGGTTGACGGAGCCGGCGCGCCCATCACCGGTTTCAGCGCGTTGGACAAGACCTGCGCAACGGCTGCACCTGCTCCCAGCCCCATGCCCATTCCGGCCGCGCCGCTGGAGTTGGCAGCGGAAAGATCGAGGGATTCTGCTGCCGCATAGAGCGTATAACGTCCCAGATCCCCCACCATGTTCATCCCTACGCGTTGGTCGAAGACCTTTTGCAGTTCTTCCGGCAGCGACACATTCTGCACCGCAAAACTGCTCAACTCCAGACCCAGCCCCGCAAAGACCGGCTTCATCCGCACAGTAATCTTTTCGCCGAATATGCTGTGATTGGCAGCCATATCCAAAAAGGAGATATCGCTTTGGGCCAGAACCTCGGTCATCGTGCCGACAATCGTATCGCGTAATTGTCCTTCCAGGTCGCTGGCAAGGTAGCCTGCGCGCGTACCGCTGATCTGGGTAAAGAAAGCGTGAGGGTCGGCAATTCTGTAAGAGTAGATGCCATAACTCCGCAAACGCACCGCGCCAAACTCTTTATCGCGGATTGTAATCGGTGTAGCGGTGCCCCACTTCTGGTCAATCTGTAGGCGCGTAGAGAAGAAATAGACCTCGGCCTTGAACGGGGACTCAAAGCCCTTGTCCCAGTTCATCAAGTCCGTAAGTAAAGGCAGATTGCGAGTTATAAGCGTATGCAGTCCAGGGCCAAATATATCCGCGATCTTGCCCTCGTTGATAAACGCAGCGATCTGCGACTCGCTCACCGTGAGCTGAGCGCCGTTCTTTATCTCCAGATCACGCATCGGATAACGATAAGTAAGAATCCCGTCAGCTGGCTCATTCCACTCGATAACATTGATGAACTGTTTGCCTAAAAAATCGCCAAAACTCATGCAATGCTCCTGCCAGTGAGTCTAACATGGGCAACGGATAGTGAGATGTGCATGATTCTTGCGTTGCGCTCCTATCGCCAGTCATCCCTCGCATTGGCCAGCCCCTCATTCATCACAGCATCAAATCCGCTGTGCTTCTTTACAAAAATCTCACTGAAGGCGCGGTCCTGGCGCAGCAAAATCGCTTGTAGCCGCACCAGTTCCAGCAGTGCCAGAAACATCGCGATCAGCGCCCGCTCCGAGCGCGTATGGCTCAACAGCCGCCGCAGCGCCACCGGCTTGTCTTCCATCGTCAAACGCCGGCCCAGGAACTGAATCATCTGGCCCACGGTCACCGAGTCCTCTTCAACGTTGAAGACAGGCCGCTTCCGCGCGCGCTCCAGAATATCCCTGAAAATGCGCACCAGATCGACCGTGTCTGCTGCAATCTCCGGCTCCGCCGCCGCATCGTCCTTGAACTCGCGTAAGCCGGGATTGGTCCATGTTGCGGACTCCAGCATCTGCTTCTGCTGTAACATCTGAGCAGCGTTTTTGAAGCGCTCGTGCTCCAGCAGTTTCTCCACCAACTCGCGGCGCGGATCTTCCGCTGCGTCTTCTGGACCTGACGGCGCGCGCGGCAGCAGCATCTTACTCTTGATGTGAATCAACAACGAGGCGGTGTAGATGAACTCCCCGGCCACATCCACATCCGTCGCCTTGAGCTGATTCACATACGCAAGAAACTGCGCCGTTATCTTGGCGATCGGAATGTCATAGATGTCAATATCCTGCTTGCGGATCAGGTCCAGGAGCAGGTCCAGTGGCCCATCGTACACCTGGCCAACAAAGACTGAAAACGGTGACTCTTCCGCCTCTTCATCCCGCGCCTTCTGCTTGGCGGCAGCCTTGTCCCCAGCCTTATCTATGGCCCTCTGGTCAACCTGCTTCGGCTCGGCAATGTCTTTTGAGGTAAGCACCAGCGTGGGAGCCACTTCGGGCGCCTCGCTTAGTTCAACCGCAGGGGTAGCTTGGTCTATGATTGGAACCGGCGATTGAAAAGACTCAATGGCTGATGGGGAATAGGCGGTTGGTTCGGCGAGTTGCACTGTGACGGGCAAGCTGCCTAGCGCAGCAACAGAAGTGACTCCAGGCTCCGCAATGATCGCAGGTTGAACAGTCTTCTGTTTCCGCACAGGTTTTGAGGAAAGCACTAGCGGAGGAACGGCATCCGTTGCAGTCTCAAGAGTACCCAAATCAATGAGTTCGATAGGAGCGCTTGCGTCAGCCGGCGTATGCAGAATCACTGGCTCAACGCCGGCTTCAGGAACTGGTTCGAGAACTGGTATTGGCTCCGCGGCAGATGCGACTTCAACAACTGATTCAATGCTCAAAGAAGCGCGCTGCTCCGGGACAATCTCAGGGACTGACACCAGGACAGCCTCCTGCAATAAGTCAACCTCTGGCTCAGCCGCGGTAAGCAAAGGCTCTACGGCTGGTCTCGTTAGGACTCCGGCTTGAACTGGCAGTTCGACTAGACTTGTCGGCACCGGGCTGGAGGCCTCAGCCAGTGTCTGCTCTTCAGTGGCCTGAACAATGACTTGCTCGATAACCGGCTCAGCGGCCACTTCGGCAACCTGCTCATCAGCGACAACAGGGTCGGGTTGAATTGCCGGCTCACCGGCAACAGTTTCGGGATTGGGTGAGTGATCGGTCAATGCTACCTTTTCTTCGGGGATGGTTTCTTTTTTCTGTTGTGCTTCGCGTTGATCCAAAACAGGATTCTCTTTGTACGGAACAGGCTTTGCAGATTGGGGGAAAAGACCAAATCCCGAACGAATCCCCCCAAAAGCATATTGCATGGCTTTTCGCCACCACGGGAGTGTCTTTTCAACCATCTGCATTCCCTCGGCGATCAATCCGGGAAAATCTCATCTGAAGGTAGGTGCGAAACTCCGTACCGCTCACATTTTCTCTGCTCTCGCTCCGGCCATTTACCCGCCGAAAGCCATGCCCATCGCCGCGTCCACCTGGTCCATGGTCTCTTTAGCTCGCAGTTGCGCCATCTTCGAACCGGCTTTCAGAATCTCCTTTGCCTGCGACTCGGTAAAGCCGGCCCGCCGTTCCTGAATGGGTTGCAACATCTGCACCAGGCTGTCCGCCGCCCATCCCTTGCACTCAATGCAGCCAATACCCGCCGAGCGGCAACCGGCATAGACCTTTGCAAGAGTCTCGGGCGAGGAGAAGACCTTATGCAGATCGCCAACCGGGCACTTGTCCGGGTCGCCAACATCCGTGCGCCGAATCCGCGCCGGGTCGGTCACCATCGTCTTCAGCTTCTGACGCACAACCGGCTCAGCATCTGTCAACTCAATGGTGTTCCCATAGCTCTTAGACATTTTGCGACTATCGGTGCCGGGGAGCTTGGGCGAGGGAGTAAGCAGAACCTTTGGCTCTGGCAAAACCTCTGCGCCGTCCAGCTTGTAGAATTGGTTGAACCGTCGCGCCACCTCCCGTGTCAGCTCCACATGCGCCACCTGGTCTTGGCCCACAGGAACAAACTGCGGCTGATAGAGCAAAATATCCGCGGCCTGCAAGAGCGGATAGCCGAGGAACCCGTAGGTGCTCAGGTCTTTGCCTGTCAGGTTTTCCTGCTGCTCCTTGTAGGTTGGCACACGCTCCAGCCAACCGAGCGGCGTGATCATGCTGAAAAGCAGGTGCAGCTTGGCGTGCTCCAGAACCTTGCTCTGCAAAAACAGGACGCACTTTTCCGGGTCGAGACCCGCACCCAGCCAGTCCAGCAGCACTTCCGTTGTGTTCACGCCCACCCGACTCGTGTCCGCGTAGTCAGTCGTCAACGCATGCCAGTCGGCGATGAAGAAGTAGCACTCGTACAGGGTAGAGTCTTGCAGCTTGACCCAGTTGGCCAGCGCGCCCATATAGTTGCCCAAATGGAGCTTCCCCGTGGGGCGCATGCCGCTCAATACGCGCGGGCGGGAGTTGGAAGTCACCTGTTCTGCCATTCTGTTTTTCGATTCCGGAATAATACGCGAGATATTGCCGTCCCTAGCCAAGCGCTGAAAAACGGCTCATTCCATTGTACCGGGAACTACACCGTGTTGGCCGAACCGTTCAGATCCGATTCAGCACTCCATACAGCAGACCCATTACTGGCTCCATCAAAAAGCCAACCACCGGCCCGCCCACCAGAATCATCAGAATAATGCTGAACATGCCCATGCTGTCGTATGCGTTCAGCCAGTTGTACGGCAATTGGTGACGAACAATATGGCTGCCATCGAGCGGCGGAATCGGCAGCAGGTTGAAAAAGAAGAGCATGATGTTAATCTGCATGGCGAGTTTGCAGAGAAGCACAAATCCCTGGAGATAGGTTATCGTGTTGCTTTCGTAATGGTGTCCGCGTGTGCCAATAATAAGCGCCGCGAGCGCAAAAAACGCTATCAGCGCAAGCAGCAAATTCGATGCCGGCCCAGCCAGCGTCACCAGCGAGTCATCCCGGACGAGTTTCCGAAAATTGCGCGTATTTACCGGGCAAGGCTTTCCCCAGCCGATCAGGAACCGGCCAATCAGCCCTAGGCCGACAAACGGTCCAAAAATTGCCAGCGCCGGGATCAGCAGAGTTCCCAGCGGGTCCACATGATAAGCGGGGTTCAGCGTCACCCTGCCTTCCATTCGCGCCGTCTGATCCCCCAGCCGCGAGGCCGTCCACGCATGTGCACATTCATGCACGGTGATCGACAGAATCAACAATACAAACCGAAAAACACCGGTAACCATGAGATCAGGCTGCAAGTATGACTCCAACAGGGCGAAAAATTCAGGTTAGCATGATCTACAACATCCTCATCTCCCGATTGGCCCGCGCATCGGGACACTTCCTACTGCGGCAGCCCCTGCCGGCCTCGGCGGCAGGGCCAACTGCCCCGCCGGCGACTGGTGCATGGTTACAATGATTGCCCCGGCGGGCTTTCTGCCCACGCACCAATACGAATGCGGCGTACTGGCGTCAAAGTACGCCGCATCGCCCGTCTCCAGCGCGTGCTCTTGATCGCCGTGGCGAATCTTCAAATCCCCGTCCAGCAGATATAGAAACTCCGCGCCTGTATGCTGATGCGCCTTTGGTTCCTGCCCGCGCGCCAGCGGCATAAACTCGGCAAAATAGGGATCCATATGCCGGTCTGGTACCTGGTAGCCCAGACTCTCAAAGAAGTACGTCGGCGTCTCCTCGCCCGTCTGCGGCATACGAACCCGTTCCCTGCGCTTGTGAACGCGAAAAATCGTCTTGGCCTCGCTCTCAAAAAAGTACGAGAGATCTTTGGAGAAGACCATTGCGATGCGCGAGAGGTTGCGCAACGTCGGTACAACGCGGCCCGTTTCAAGCTGGGACAAAAAACTGGCCGAGAGGCCAGTGTGCTTGCCCAGTTCCACCAGCCCCATCGATTTCTTCAGCCGCAGCCGCTTGATCCGCTCGCCGATGCGCTTTTCCGCAATCAGCCGGTCGGTGGTTTCAACATCGACCTGGGTCTTCTGGGTTGATTCATTGAGTACTCCGGCGATGTCAGCCACAGCAACAGCCCTCTACGCTTATTGTATTCATAAAACGGAAAGGGCTGTCCATATGATCAACTTTCCCTGAGCGGGGTGAGCGTTATTGCTTCAGTCCTCCGTTGGGGTAATCGACGCGGATGGTGAGGATCTCATAGGGCTTGATGGGGGCTTTCATCAGGTCGTCAGCGGTTTCATGGGTCACGGGCAGCGGATCGCCGTCCGGGGTCTCCATCAGATTGGTGACGGTGGCGCTCGAGGCTCCCGGCGGCACGTGGAATTCGACTGTCGATGCCTTTCCCGCCCACTCGTAGACGCGGAAGATCAAGCCATTCGCATCCTCGGCTTTTTTGACGGCGGTGAGGACGACGTTCTCCGGCGAGACAGATGCAAAAGAGTGCTCGGCGGGCAGCGTGCCAGGGTGAGCCGTCGTCACCACGGCGGTCAGCGGATAGTTGTACTCGTAACCGTGCCGCACCGTCAGCGCGTCTTTCCATGTCCCCGCATGAGGATAGAGCGCGTAGTGGAAGTGGTGATGACCCATGTCGGCCTCGGGGTCGGGCCACTTGGGCGAGCGAAGCAGCGTGAGGCGGAGCGTGTTGCCCACGGCATCGTAGCCATACTTGGAGTTGTTGATCACAGAGAGGCCGTGGACTTTGCCGTCGGGACCAGCGCCGGAAAGATCCGCCCAGCGCATCGCCGGAACCTCGAACTGCGCCTTCTCCCAACTGTTGTTGCGGGTGGTGGGCCGGTCGATGGTGCCGTAAGGGATTTCGTAGGTGGCGAAGTCGCTGGTAGCGGCAAGCGGGAAGGCGACTTTGAGCAGGACGTGGGATTCGTGCCAGTCGATCTCGTTGTCGATGTCAACTTGGTCGGAATAATCGCTCAGCCGAATAGTCTGTACGAATCTGGAATTCTGCCAAGTACGAGTCACGCGAATTTCCACTTTGCCATTTTTGTCCTGGACGAACTTCACCGAGTCTGCTTTGTCAAGCAAGGTTGGCGGCTGGTCGAGTGTGCCCGGATCGATATTCCATGCGTCGTAGTCTTTCGGAGTGTCTTTGAACGCTTGCAATTCGTTTCCGCAACCACCCGGAGCGAGTGTTTCCGAGTTTGAGCGTAGGTCCTTGAGACTTGTGATGCAACCAGTCAGTTTGTCTATCGCTACGCGAATTCGCGAATTGAAAAGAACCCACGAGCCATTCTCCGATTCGCCTAGAGATTTATCTTGAGGACCCATGTATGAATACCAACTATGATCGATCTGCAAGACCCGGTAGCCATATGCGGGTATATTCTCAACAGGAACAAGATAATCTTCTACCCCACCACGCACATCTTTCGCCAGATCAGCGCTTTCATGCACAGTTCCAGTCTTCGGGTCGACAATGGAAAAGGGACCTTGATAGCCCATTACCGGAACAGGTACTTCTCCGCTCCTTGTCCACCCTAGCGGATTGAACACTATCACGGGAATCATATCCCCACTCTTCCCCAGAGTGTTAATCTTCTCCGTCACCGCCCCCAACGCACCAGTATCAATCTCATTTGTTGACCAGCGCACCACGTCGTAGTCTTTTTGCGCGTCTTTGTAGATGACGCCGATGCCGGAGCCTGCGGCTAAGTCATGAAATTGGTTGAAGAGAACTTTCTTCCAGTCTTCTGTAAGGTCCGCAGAAGGGTACGCCCGTCCGGCCAGGACCCACGCTAACGAAGACCATTTTTCGGCGTTGATCACTTCTTCTTCGGCATCGCGCATGTTGCGCTTGTGATTGGCCTGCGTGGTCATCACGCCGCGGTGGTACTCGAAGTACATTTCGCTCTTCCATGTCGGAATCGACGTCATTCCCGCAACCGGTGGCGGAGGCGTGTAGCCCTTGGCGATGGACTGGTAATTCCAGACCGGACTCTCCGGCGCAATCTGCTTTTCAACCGTCGAGAAGAAGCTCTGTGCCGTACCAAACTCCATCTTCGGCATCACCTTCTCGGGCATCGAAGGCGTTGACCAATGGAATCCCTCGTCAAGAATCGCCCGCGTCGGCCCGCCGCCGTGGTCGCCAACGCCGTAGAGATCCATCATTTCGGTCTCGCCGATGGCCTTGGTGCGGGCCGTTGCAAGGTCCTTGGCGAGGCGAACTGGATCGAGATTGTCATTGGCATAGTCGTGCGGAAAATACGAGAGCACCTTTGAGCCATCGGGCGACTCCCACCAGAAGAGCTTGAAGGGTAGCTTGTTCGTGTCGTTCCAATCCATCTTTTGAGTTACAAAATAATCTACTCCGGATTTCTTGTAGATCTGCGGCAACTGCCAGGTGTAGCCGAAGGAATCGGGGTTCCAGCCGATGCGCACGTCTACGCCATAAGCCTGCTTGTACCAACGCTTGCCCACCAGCAACTGCCGCACCAGCGATTCGCCGTCGGGCATATTCAGGTCCGGCTCAACCCACATGCCGCCGACAATCTCCCAGCGGCCTTCTTTGATGCGCTGCGCGATCTCGGCATTCATGTCGGGGTATTTATCGGCCAGCCATTCGTTATAAGCCGCAGCCGACTGCGTGTACGTGTATTCGGGATACTCATACATCAGTTGCAGCGCGGTGCCGAAGGTGCGCTTAACCACATCCACCGTCTCGGTCCACGGCCACAGCCAGGCAGCGTCAATATGCGAGTTGCCGGTCAGGTGGAGTGTGGCCTGCTGAAGCAGAGGCCGCAGCGCTTCCAATTTTGTGTGAGCTGTTTTCAAGCTGGCATCGAATTTGTTTTGGTCGTGTGCCTCCAGCGCCGTCAGATCAACTGCATGAATCGCATCATTGAGAGTGGTGAGCTTGCTTGCATCTCCAGGGGCAAGCGAGGGAACCAGCAGCGCGGCGGATTGAAACTCCGTCTGCAAATCCGCTGGATTGGGGCGGGTTTCCGGAAATTCGATCCGCAGTGTCGCGCCATGAAAGCTCTTCTTGTCCACCGTGTGCAGCAGTTTGACGGCCACCGTTACCTTGTCGCCGGCGCGGGCCTGGTCCAACAACACAATTGGCTCAAGGTCGTCGCCCATGGCCACGCGACGGCCGTTGAAGTAGAGAATCTGCGGCATCGGTCCATTGGCGTAGGCATGGAACTGAAACCAGATCCGAGCGCCGGTCAGATCGTACCCGGAGAGCGTCTGCGGCACCTCATACGTCTGACGAAACCAGACCGCCTCATCGGGAGCTTTGCCGCCACGCTTGATCTCCTGCCATATGCTTTCATCCAGGTTCACCACCTCGCCGTGGGCCAAGTCGCCGGAGTGCATCTTCCAGATACCATCGGACAGCTCGCGCAGCTTACCAAGCCGGTCAATTACCGTGCGAGAGCCGGCATCGAGGCTGACCGGCGCGTTCTGGGTCGCCGCGGGTACCGCCAAGATCAACAGTATGCAGGGGAAAATCAGCAAGAATGAGTTGAAGCGACCTTTGCGGTACGGCCGTACAGTTAAGCTCATAACAATATCTCCTCGAAGCATCTTAGCCGACCGGGGCGGGGCGCGTTCGAGGAAGCATCTCGCGCAGCTTGGAACCATTCGACATCTGGGCGCGTATCCTATACAGCACAATCAAGGAGAATCAGCAATGAGCGCCATCCCATACCCGAATGCCCAGGCAATCTTCTATCAGCAATATGAATCTGTCCGCCGCGATGAGGTCGTCGGCATTTTGCTCGCACTATTTCTCGGGTGCTTCGGCCTGCACCATTTTTACCTGCGCCGCACAGGGCTGGGAATTCTTTACCTCTGCTTCTTCTGGTCGGGCATTCCGGCAATTCTCGGTTTCTTCGAGTGTTTCTTCATGCCTGGCCGTGTGCGCGAGTTCAACGCCATCCAGGCCGCAGGAATTGCCGCCTCACTTGGGATCGCAATGCCGGTCTGGAACCAGCCATTCAATGTAACAGTCAACATTCCGCCCGCCGCGCAGCCGGGAACGCTGATTGCCTGCGGTCGTTGCCAACGCGGCAATCCGCCGGGAGCGCGCTTCTGCTCCGGCTGCGGCGGGGCGCTGTAAATTCTGACCAAACCAATAGATTTCTTGCATCAAAAATAGCCGTTAAATTGAGGGATGATAAATACCTATCGTCTAGCTTGAAAACGCCGTAGCTACCGCCGAGCCGGAACGCCCAGCTCCATGTCGACAAATCTGAATCCATCGTTTACTCAGGCATTGTGTCGCGTTAGAGGCAAACAGCCGTCAACACAGCATTACCTTGATATTCGCCTGGACGATCTGCCGTTGCGGAAAATTTCTCTGAACAAACGAATTAGCGTGGGCGTATCGTAGGCTCTCCCCCAGTGACGCTGTAGGGATTCCTCCGCTTCTTCTTCGGTGATCCGCTTACGTGCAAGGTTCTCGATGATCACTTGGGGGCTGTCAGAGTTCTTGAGACTAGCTCTTGCTTGCATTTTGCCTCCCTCTGCTGGGTCTTAGTGCTCCATCAGAAATGATGACCAACTTCAGCAAGTTGATGTAAACCAAGGTCTTGGTAACGACTTCCTCTTCCAGGCCGTCGAAGCAATGCGCCTGTGAGCTGTCAATACTTACGATTCCGTTCGTAAACATCTTGCTACCTTCAGGCGCCGAGACCAAGGGTAGGGCGAATATCGCCTTGTACGGCTTATCGGCGAAATTGCAATCGGGTTCATAGTGAATTTCACCACTCACCAGCACGTCGGAAATCAGCAGGTCAGACTTCCTGTACTGAGCGAGAGGCCGATCCTGATTTGACCTACACACAACCGACAGATAGTCACCTCTGTCTTCGAGTAGAAGGGATACATTACAGTAGATG
>CAZHKN010000005.1:0-44313 GCA_964532725.1 uncultured Occallatibacter sp. | reverse complement strand
AAAAGAACGCCATCATGATGATCGATTTCGCGCTGCAGGCCGAACGCGACCAGGGCCTGCCGCCGGTCGAAGCCATCTATCAGGCCTGCCTGCTGCGCTTCCGGCCCATCATGATGACCACGCTGGCCGCTATGTTTGGAGGATTGCCGCTGGCCATCGGCATGGGGGTCGGGTCGGAGTTGCGCAAGCCGCTGGGCATCACCATCGTCGGCGGCCTGATTGTGTCGCAGATGCTGACTCTCTTCACCACTCCGGTCGTCTATCTCTTCTTCGACCGCCTGCAATGGATGGTGATGAAGCCGCACCGCATCGGCGCCGAGTTGGAAGAAGCGCCGGGAGATTGAAGTCTATAGCGCAACTCGGCGCACCCGCGCCGCGATCCGAGTAAAAACCTCCCATGGAATCGTCTCCGCTGTGTCGGCGTGATCGAAGGCAGTGATCGTATCGCCGGATTGTTTGCCGATAATCACCACTTCATCCCCGGGTGCAACATCGGGAATCTCGGTCGCATCCAGCACTGTCTGGTCCATGCTGATGCGGCCCACAATCGGCGCGCGCTGGCCATGTACGAGAAGACTAAAACGGTTGCCTAGCTTCCTATCGAGTCCATCCCCGTAGCCCGCTGCCACCAGAGCGAGCCGCATCGGCTCCGTCGCCACAAAGGTTCCGTTGTAACCAACCACCGCGCCTGCCGCAACGCTGCGCACGCTCACCACGCGCGTCTTCCAACTCAACACAGGTTGCAGGCTCTTGCGCGCTTCAGCCACTGATGCCGGCTCATCGGGCTCAAAGCGCGGAGCGAGTCCGTAAAGCGCAAGGCCGGGGCGTAGCATCGCTTTCATGCCGCGCTTCGCTGCTATCTCTGCAATGGCTGAGGGTTTCTTGGAAAGTAGCGCGGCAGAATTGCCTACATTCAGCCAGGTTGGCTTCAATTCGCCGCTCAATCCCGTTGCGGCAATCTTTGTGAGCGCCTCGTCCAGACGAACTAACTGCCCTTCCGTCACCACGCCGTCCGACTCGTCGGCTGCAAAGAGGTGAGTCATCACTCCATCAAGACGTAGTGGTGAGCCGGTAGAAAACCGTTCAAGCAATGAAGCGAATGTGCTATCAGTTTGCGTGTTCGGATCAACCCCCTGGCGGCTCATGCCGGTGTCAATCTCAAGGTGAACGGGGACAGAAGCTGCCTTCGCTCTAACTGCGCGCGCTGCGGCTTCCAACTCGTCCAGTTGCCAATGCTCCCAGATAACTGTTGTCAACCTCTGCCGCACCACAGCCTCACCCTGGCCGGGAAAGACGCCGCCAATCACCAAAATCTCCGCATCGGGGCAAAGAGCGCGTGCAGCAACGCCTTCTTCCACGCTGGTTACGCCCAGCCAGCGTGCCCCCGCGCGCACCGCAGAGGGAGCGCACAATGCCAGCGAGTGGCCGTATGCATCGGCTTTGACAATCGCCAGCAACTCCGCATGGGGAGCGGCCAGCGTCTGAAGTAAATGAAAATTCGATTCGAGGGAGTCGGTAGAGATTTCAACCCAGCAGGGGCGCGTTGGCATCATGGAGTCCTAGACCAGTTCCAGAATTCCTGTACCCTTGCTGGCATCGCGTAAGGTGGCATTTTTTTGAGGAAAATGCCACTTGAGTGCGTTGCTTCCGAGGAAAATCCATTCTGGAACCGGTGTAACTACAAGTTTATCGCGGCGAGTCCGGCTCGCGTCCCAGCTAGCGTTATACCTGCGCAGGCAGCAGCGCAAAAGCTACCACTGTTTCGCCGTGGCGCGGGATTTCATCCAGAAGGCGCGCCTCGAACTCATGAGGAACTGGCATCTCGCAGGCAGCAACTTCGGCCTTGCTGGCGCCGATAAAACACAGCTCACAGTGACCCAACGCAACCTCGTCAAAATCGCCCCCAGCCTCATTCTCCACACGCACCGGCGGACCAAAGACGCGGCAGGTCATTGGTCGCCATTCATATACATCGCAACGGCCCGTAGCCGGGTTCAGAGCGGGGCAAGCAGCCTCATTGGCAAACTCGTCGAAGCGTTCGCGGTCTTCCTCCGTTTCTCCCAGCAAACCGGTCTCAGGGTCACCGGGAAATTCCGCCCGGTGTGCGTCGATCCACTGCCGCGCGCGCACTTCAATCTCCACGGCGAGGGCAGGCTCTTTGGTCCGCAACGTCTCCATTCCCGCGCGCAGCCGCAATGCGTCGAGCGCATTGATCGCAAATGCTCCGTGACAACACTGTGTGCAGCCGGGCTTACAGAGCAGCCAATCTCCGGCGTGCAGCGCTGCTTCGGCGAGCGCCGCATCCATAATCTGCACGAGTTCAGAGTCGCCCGGCGGCAAGCTCGTCATGCTTATTCCCCGCAGGTACGGTCGTACAGCTCTTCGAGAACATTGCAGGCCGCGCCTACGCCGTCCTCATGCTCCAGCCGCGCCGCCACGGCCTGCGCCCGACGGGCAAATAGAGGTTCGGCGAGCATCGCTTTCAGCTTGCGCGCCACACGCAGCGGGGTGTAGTTGCCACGCTGAATGACGCGGCCCACCTTCAAACGCCGCATCCGCCGTCCATTGTCCGGCTGGTCGTGGCTATACGGCATAATGAGCATCGGCTTGCCTGCGCGCAGGCATTGCGCTGTCGTCCCCACGCCGCCCTGATGCACCACCATCGACGCGCGTGAAAACAGCGCCGAGTACGGCGCGTATTCCGCCACGCAGATCGAAGGAGGCAGCTCCTGTTGTAAACGGTTGCGCGGGTCGTTGCCAATCAGCAGCACGGCGCGGATACCCATTCGCTTCGCCGCCCTGGCTGAAAACTCATAGAACTTGCCCGCGGCCAGCACCGCCGCCGAACCTAGCGTAAAGACTACCGGCGGATCACCGGCGGCCATGAATTCTTCCAGATGCGGCGGCAGCTTGGCGTTGCCCGCGTCGGCATCGTAGTAGCAAAAGCCGGTAATCTTCGTATTTGCCGGCCAGTCTTTCTGCTCAGTGCCCAATACCCGTGAGAAGAGCGCCAGCACCAGATACGGCGAGTGCTTGGCGTCAAACAGCGGGTTTGCGCCTTTTGGCAGCCCCAGTTCCCGGCGCAGATCGTAGATCGGCTGCGGCCATTTGCGGCTCACAAACCGCGCCAGCCGCCGGATCGCCCGCCCAAATCCTGGCACCGCCTTGTCTGCCCGCGCCAGCCGCGGATACATCGGCAGCACCGGCGGATCGAAGGCCGAGAAAAACGAGAGCGGCGCCAGCACATAACTGGCCCACGGAATCCCCGTCACCTCTGCCACCAGCGGCCCGGCATAGTTCAACTCACCCAGCAGCAGCAGGTCGGCGTGCGCCGGCTTCGTCGCCGCATCCAGCAGATCGTCGTAACTCTGACGCAGCACCGGAAAGAGAAACTCGCGCAGCCCCCGCTCGGTCCCTTTCTTGACGTCGTAGACCATCTCAGCCAGGATGGTGTTCTTGGGGTCGATATCCGGCCGGACAGCGTGAAACTCAAGGCCCAGCGGCACAATCTTCGGCTCAAAGATCGCAGGCACGGCCATCACCGGCGTGTGTCCCCGCCGTTTCAACTCCAAGGCAATGGCGATCAACGGATTGATGTCGCCGAAGGTTCCAATATTCGACAAAACGATGCGCAAATCAAAATCCCCGAAATGATATGTCCGCAGCTTCGAGGGTAATGCATGAAGCTCGCTTTTGGCGTCGCGGACCGCCCACAACGCCGGCCCGGACCGATTAACGCGCGAATCGGCAAAAGAAATCAGCCCAAATGCTCTACGGCGTCTTGCGGGAGATTGCTGAGCTGGAACTGTTGCACAAGCCCTTCTAGACCATTCGCCGTCTGGAGCAGATCACTGGTTGCCGCGACTACTTGTTCGGCCTCGCTTGTAGCCACCCTGGCGCTCTCGGCTACATTTCGAATGGTTTGGCTGACCGTGTTGGCGCAGGCAACCTCGGCACGCACCGATTGAGCAATCTGGTCCATGCGGCCGTCCACCTCAACAACCATAGCCGTGATCTGTTCGAAGGTGCCGCTCAGTGCGGCAACCGCGGTTGCGCCTTCGGCAGCATGAGCGCAGGACTCGTCGATTCCCTGGGTGGTCTGCACGGTCTCTCTCTCGATGCCGCCCACCAGTTCGGACACCTGATGCGTAGCCTGTGCCGTACGCTCGGCCAGCCGCCGCACTTCGCCGGCGACAACTGCAAAGCCGCGACCATGCTCACCGGCGCGAGCCGCCTCAATGGAAGCGTTGAGAGCCAGAAGGTTGGTGCCTGCGGCGATCTCCTGAATCACGCCGACAATGGAGCCGATCTGCTTTGTATGTTCGTTGAGCGCGGCAATACGAGTAGCGCTCTTTTGTGTGCCATCCGTCAATTGCTGGATAAGGCTGACCGCGGTAGCAACTTTCCGGCTCCCACTGCGCGCCGCTTCGGCAGCCGCGCGGGTATGTTCCGTGGCTTCATCGGTGTGGCTGGAAAAACTGGCAATATTCCCGGCAAGGCTGGAAATCGCTTCGGCAACCTCGCGGGCGCTGTTTTGCTGGTTATTGGATGAGACCACTGCGCGGCGGCCGAGTTCGCGAATCTCGCCGGATTTTCCTGTAGCGGAGACTGATCCGTCGCGCACCTGCAATAAAGTCTGCCGCAGGCGCAATACGAACTGGTTGAAGCTGGTGGCCAGTTCGCCAATCTCATCGTTGCGTTCGATTTCGATTAATGTGTTCAGATCGGCATTGGCCAGCCGTTCGGTAAGGTGGCGCACTGGGAGCAGAACCTGGCGACCGAGCAGAAAAAATTGCAGCAAAACAACAAAACCGACCAATACCAGTACCTGGACCGCCAGGACTCCCGCCCTGCCCAGCAACCGCTGGGTCACGTCCGATTTGGGATAAGCAGTCAGAACCGTGTATCCCCATTCGGGATAACTCTCCCCATGGACGATCCAGCCCTGGGGATTCTGGCGCACCTGCTTCACCTGGTCCGCGGAGAACTGTTTTCCCTGAAAAACCACATCGCCGGAGGGCTTGAGCAACGCCATGAATCCGTGGTACAGAATCACCGCTTCGCTGATGCCTTTGCCCAGCGCGCCGATCGAGTCCAGCCGGTAGCCCGTGTACCATGCGCCCGCCAGCTTGCCCTGCGCATCCTGTATCGGAACGTAACTGGTGGTATAGGGTACGCCCAGAATGTCCACCACGCCATTGAATGCTTGGCCCGCGGTAAGCGCGGCATAGGCCTTTCCTTTGGCGTCCAGTACCGTCCCCACTGCCCGCGATCCATCCGGCTTCATCACGTTGGTGGTCACGCGGATGAAGTTGGCGCCGTCCCAGGCAAAGAGCGTGGCCGAGCCGCCCGCAAGAGATTTCACATGATCCACCATCGCAAAGTTCAGCACTACGGACTCTTTGCCGAGATGCAGGTCGGGAACGGTCTTTCCGGCCAGATCGGTAGTGCCAGTAATCGAGGCAGCTCCGATACGCTCTCCCTCCTGCTGCAGAATCTTCATGCCGGTCTCCACCTGGGCGCGGGTGAGCTGGTCAATCGTGCCCAGCCTGGTGAGGACCAACTTGGTTTGCTGCCCTGCCTCATCCGCTGCCTGGCGCTCCATTTGCGCGGAGACGAGAAACCAGGCCAGGACGCCAAAGAGGAGCATCAGCGCCGTGACTGCCAGCAGCGTGGAAAGGGCCAGACGTATGCCAAGAGACGAGCGTTTCATCTTGGATGCAACCTCGTAAAGACGCAAATTGTCCTACCCTGAATCGCCTCCGATCCAGGGCCGGACGGTCATCATCGTCTTTCATCGGCGGCGGCGAGGCTGAATTGAGCAGTGGAGGGAAAGAATTCCATGGGGAGGTACAGAAGGGGAAATGCGACCGGGAGAACGGAGAGATTTCGCGGCCTCCCGGCTGCTGTTACTGGCTCTTTTCGCTTTTGGTAAACAGCGGGATGTGGAAGGGCATTTCGGCGGTGGACTGCTTTTTCTGCTTGGCGTTTGAGTCCTCGCGCAACACGGTGCGCTGGGAATTGATGCACAGCCAGCCGCCGCGGGTCCGCTCATAGACGTGGGTAAAAACCCCTTTTTCATCCACGAGCGCCGTGTTGACCTTGTGGTGCAGCACATAAGTGCCGTTGGCCACGGCAATATCCCCCAGCAGCCTGACCGTAATCACCCGCTGGTCAAGATGCAGGGCCTTGTCATCGTTGTTCAAGAGCGCAGCCAGCTGCTGGTTGCGGGTGGTAATGTCTCCAACGGCAGAAACATCTACAAACAAAGGAGATAGAGCCAGCTCCAGCGCGTACTGATCGCGCTGGTTGATGGCCTCGGACCAAGCGTCCTCAATTTTCTGGAATTGGCGAATCTCGGGGCTTTCCGTCGTCGTGGCGGCGGGTGTAACCGCCGCAGGAGCCGCCGGCGTTGTTTGCGCCTTGGCGTTGACGAGTGCAATGCTCAAGCAGGAGTCGAAAACTACAGTAAAGCAAGGCGTAAGACGATTCATATTCAGCAGAATTCCCTTCATCCAATCATATCTCTTGGACTCGGGAACCAGGCGGGAAGAAAGCAGAAAACCTGGCCGGAAGGCTGTGACCAACTGCGATCAAAGCCCGCGAATGGCCTAGGACAGTTCCTGCAAACGCTCCGGCTCATGCAGGGTGATCAGGGAATCCTCGATCGTAATCCAGCCGTCCTTGCGAAACTGGCCCAGCGTGCGGGTTACGGTTTCACGGGTGGTGGAGGCCATTGAGGCTAGCTCTTCGTGCGTCAACAGCAGCGGAAAACGGTAGCCGCAACTCTCTTTGTGGTCCGGTGTCTCGACGTGCTCGCCAATCTGGTGCGCCAGTTCCAAGAGCAGCCTTCCCAACCGGGCAGCTACTGTTTCGGGGAGCGCAATGCGGCAGGCATCCTGCAAGGCGAAGCGGTACTCCTGGCAAATGCACTGCACGGCGCGCATCTGCGCCTCTTTATGGTTGCGCAAAAAGCTAAGGAAACGATCCCGCTCCACCGGGCGGATGCGGGTTTCTGTCAGGCTCTCGGCGGAGACCTCAAAGACCCCGTGCGTGAGAGCGGCATAGAGACCGAGAATGGAGCCGGGTCCCGCGACCCGCACAATCAGTTGCCTGTCCTGTGACCGGCCGGCGGTCAGCTTCAGATAGCCGTCGCAAACAAGATAGAGGCAGCGAGCGTCTTCACCCTGGGCAAAAAGCGCCGCTTGGGCGGGAAGCGAGACAGTGCTTGTGGCCAGTTCGAGGTCGGCCAAAACGGCGCTGCCCAGTGAGCAGAACCAGCCTGGACGGCGATTGCCGCAACCCGCGCAACCGACAGGGACAACCCGGTCCGTGATCTTCCGCCGCGTGTGGTTTGCCGCCGAATTCGCCAGTTCTGTCATCATTTTGCCCCGAAGCTTCACATTAAAAGCACATTTTGAGGCTTGCCGGAATGAATTTCCGCCAGTGCAAGTTTGCACGAGCAGATTCCTGTGAGGATGTGATGGCCCTCACGCGGCTTGGGGGATCCGGTGCGGCTTTCTCCGGTGTTTACCCCATGCTGGCGATGCTGGCGACGGATTTGCGAACAGGGTGGCCGCGTCTCCCGGCAGGTTTTGAGAATGCAATCCTCCGCCCCGCCGCGGTGCTTCCGGTCAGTGTCCCAAATTGGTCATTCCTCGGACCAGAACCGTGCTGTACTTGAACGGGCTGACTCGATCGCGTTGCCGATCTCTCCCTGCCGGAAACCCGTTATATGATTGAGCCTGTTCGCACATCCCTGCCGCCGCCGGTTTTTTACCCGGCGGCGGTGACTGTTCGAATGCGGTACGTAAGCAATTCCGGGAACTCCGTCACCGCCGCAAAACACTCTTGCCAGAGCAAGTGACAGAGATCACAGAGCGGCCAGGGCGTTGCCGGTACTATCCAGAGAATCGGGTGATGTGTCGCACATGAGTACATTATTCGATGCAAAGCGGCCACAGAGCCGGCTTTGGTTCCGGCGCTTCCCTTGTGGGAAATGCCTTGTTCATGGACCGGAAATTGGTATTGGTGATCCCGGATGGTGCGTCAAAATGAACTCAAGGCGGAACTTTCTATGCATGGGAATTGGCCTCAAACGCAAATTCTGAATGGTGCGGCACCGGGCAAGAGTCCGGGGCTGCGAGCTTGTATGCTGCTGCTGGCGGCGGGCGTCTTTTGCGTCGCTACGCTGGGAGCTGCAACCCCGAAAAACGGAACCGAAGCCAAACCGGCTGCCGCGCAGGCCAACCCAGGCGACTTTGTGGGCGCCGAGGTCTGCGCCACCTGCCATGAGGAGCAGAGCAAGAAGTTTGGCGACAATCCTCACAGCAAGCTGGCCCTGGAACATGGCAAGACCGGCGTTACCTGCGAGTCCTGCCATGGCGCGGGCAAAGCGCATGTGGATTCAGGCGGCGATGTCACCAAGATCTTCAACCCCGCCAAGGCGACAGCCAAAGAAGTGGATGACAAGTGCCTTACCTGCCACCTGGGCAAGCACGCCAACTTCGAGCGCTCGGCCCACGGCGAGGGCAACGTAAGCTGCCTCGGCTGCCATTCCGTCCACGCTTCGGGCGAGGGGACGGAGCATCTGCTCAAGGCCGCGCAGCCCACGCTCTGCTTCCAATGCCATACGGACATCAAGCCACAGTTCTCCATGCCCTTCCACCACAAGGTGAATGAAGGGCTAATGACCTGTTCGGACTGCCACGATCCCCACGGCACCTTCGACAAGAAGAATCTCAAGTCCGCCACGCAACAGGACGCGGTCTGCACCAAGTGCCATACCGAAACGGCCGGGCCGTTTGTTTATGAGCACAACGTGGTCAAGACCGAGGGCTGCGTCGCCTGCCACTTCCCGCACGGCGGGCCGAATCCGCGGCTGCTGAACCGCGCCAATGTGAATACGGTCTGTTTGCAGTGCCATACGCCATCGACCAATTTCACGACCGGGGCGATGCCGACATTCCATAACCAGACCGTGCAATACCAAGCATGCACCATCTGCCATACCAGCATTCACGGCTCCAACACCAGTTCCATTTTCTTCAACTCCACCGAGTAAGGAGGCGAGCGATGACAACACCTATCAATTCTCAAAATTGTCTGGGCAGGTCGCTCTCCGGGATCTCCCGGATCTGCACCCTTACCCTTGCGGCAACGTTGATCATGGGCGGAGCGGCTCTCGGCTACGGACAAACCCAGCCTTCAGAGACCAAACCCGCACCAAAACCTGTATCGGAAAAGAAACCGGCAGCTGCGCCGACGGAAAAAATCGTGCACGGCTACACCTTCCACCAGTCTCTCGAAGCCGGCGGACGCCTGACCAAGGACTACGGCAGCAGCGCCATGTGGGATACGCTGGTCAACCAGGGCACCGGTGGACGCATTCTGGCCCAGTCGCTGGAACTGCGCACCGTCGATCCCGCCAAGACGCCGTTCTTTGACACCCTCACCACCAGCAGCTTCGGCTACGGCGGCGACGCCAACAATGTCTCCCGGCTGAATATCTCCAAAGGCCGGCTGTACGACTTTGCCGGCAGCTTCCGCCGCGACCGCCAGTACTTTGACTACAACCTGCTGGCCAACTCGCTGCTGGGGCCAACGTCGCTTGTCCCCGAGCCGGATTCGCCGCATCTCTTCAACACCGTGCGGCGCAACACGGATACCAATCTGACGATTCTGCCTCTTTCCTTCGTCAGCTTTCGCGCCGGCTACAACCACGGCATCCACGAGGGGCCGTCTTACTCCTCCGTCCACGAAGGCGGCGATGCGCAGCTCTATCAGTGGTTCCAGAACTCCAATGACACCTACACCGGCGGCGCGGATGTAAAGCTGGCCAAGCGGACAACCCTCAGCTACGACCAGTTCTACGTCCACTACAAAGGCGACACCAGCGCAAGCCTTGCGGGAGCAATCTACAAGCTCTCCAATGGAACGCCCGTCTCACTCGGTCTGGACACGCTGAGCACTGCAACCTGCGGAACGGGCGCAAACAAGACATTGGAAGTGGTCAACGGCGTCGCCAATGCGTATTGCAACGGATTCCTGACGACGAACATCACCGCACCGACACGAACCAATTTCCCCACCGAGCAGTTGCGCTTCAGCTCCCACTACTGGGACCGCGCTTCCTTCGTCGGGCGCTTCCTTTATAGCGGCGCAACCGGCGGGGTTTACAACTTCAACGAGACCTTCAACGGCCTCACGACCCGCACCGGCGAGCGCCAGGAGATTGACACCGGCGGCATGGCCAACGGCCAGCTGGCTACAACCAAGCGCGTCAATGTCAACGGCGACTTCGGGGCGATTGCCGACATCGACAAGTTCGTTTCCGTCTCCGACGACATCAACTACTGGGACTTCCGCGTGCCGGGCACCAATAATGTGAATGCCGCGGTCTACACAGACACCAACGCGCATCCGTCGATGCTCGATCCGCTGAGTGCAATCACCCCGGTCACCACCAACACTGTGACCGCGAATTACCTGAACCAGAAGATCACGCAGAATACGCTGCTGGCCACGGTCTCCGTCACCTCGCAGTTCAAGTTCTCCGGCGGCTGGCGGTTCAAGAGCCGGGAAGTGGCCGATTCCGGCCCGGACGATCTCACCTGGCATGAGAACTGGCTGCTGCTGAGCGCTGTTGTGCAGCCGTCCCCCATCTTGCGGCTCAACATCAACTACGACGGCATGGATTCAAAGTCCGCCACCGCGGTCACAACCAGCAACACCTTTACCCGCGAAGCGCCCGATAAGATTCACCACTTCCGCGCGCGGGCCACGGTCAAGCCGGCCAAATGGATCAACTTCAATGTCGCAACAAATGTGTATTCAGGCAAGAACGACGATCCGCTGGTCAACCATACCGAGCACAACCACGACTTCAGCTTTGCCGCCTCGATCATTCCGGTCAGCACGGTGAGCCTGGATCTCGATTTTGCTCACGACGACGTCTTCTCGCAGACGGATATCTGCTATGTGGCCACCCCGGCTCCAACCGGCGCAACCAATAGCGGAGCCTGCGCGACGGCAATCTCCGGCTCAGCCAGCTATCTGCTGGGCACCGGCTACTATAACGCTCCGACAACTTTTTTTGCCGGCTCCATTGGCTATGCTCCTGGCCGCGTCTTCAAGTTCAACGGCGGCGAGCGGGTCAATGCTGTTAACGGAACCGCCGAGATGCTGAACCCGTTCATGATTCCCGGCGCTTTGCAGTCAACCTACGTGACGCCCTTCTCCGACCTGCAGATTCACATCGCGCAGCAATGGGATTGGCATGCCAACTGGGTTCATAACGGCTATCACGAAACCGGCTCTCAGGGTACGCTTGCCTCCCGCAACACGCACGGAGACACGCTAACCCTAAGCGTCAAGTACGCATTCTGATCGAAAGCGGGCCGGCGCGCCGTCGAGCACACCGGCCCGCTTTCGAGAAGAGTTCTTGAGGAACGCTCTCACAACACGCATTCCTCTCGAATTAACCGGCTCTGTACGCGACCTATCAGGAGTCATGAGATGAAAAAGACAGTTCGATCCCAGGCGGCGTTGGCTGCGGTTCTGCTTCTGGCCTGCGCTACGGGTTTTGCCCAATCCCCCGGTGAAACGACTTATAAGGCTAAATGCCAGAATTGCCATGGAGTTGCCGGCCTGGCAGACACGGGAATGGGCAAAGCTCTGAAGGTGAAACCGGTCACCGATCCGTCGGTCGCCAAGTTCACCGAGGCGGAGATGATTGCCGCGACCAAAGACGGAATGGGCAAAATGCAGCCGTACAAGGACAAGCTCAGCGACGCAGAGATCAAGGCCGCGGTGGACTATTTCCGAGCCTTCCTTAAGTAAGGCCGCTGCCGCCGCTTGCTGTCCGTCCTGCAGGGTTGCATTTGTCTCTGCTTTAGCAGGCGTATCGAGAGGAGAATTCTCGATGGAGTTTGTAGCAACATTGCAGTTTGTTGCAACAATGAAGTACCCCGGTACCGGACGCGCCTCCAGCGCTCGTTGCGCGGGAATTAACTGAAGGAGTTTTTTCAATGAAGAAAATGATTCGATCCCAGGTGGTGCTCGCCGTCGTTGTTTCCTTGGCCAGCGCCGTGGGCTTCGCGCAATCCGGCGGCGAAGCGACTTACAAGGCCAAGTGCGCCAGTTGTCATGGCGCCACCGGCACCCCCAGCGCGGGAATGACCAAGATGCTCGGCGTCAAGCCGGCCTCCGATCCTGATATTCAGAAGCTCACTGTTGACGCGGAGATTGCCGCAGTGAAAACCGGCAAGGGGAAGATGAAGCCCATCGCAGGCCTTACCGACGCGGACGTCAAGGCCGTCGTCGAATACTACCGCACCTTGAAATAGATCTTCCGTAATCGAACAGCAAGAGAAGAACAGCAACAACAGCAGTGAATACGTTGAAAGACAGCGGCCCGCTCCAATGGGCGGGCCACTGAATCCACAGCGGGGACGGGTTTGCCTGCAATGCAAAATTTTCGTGAACACTGGGTGCGGCCGGCGCTCTATTTCGGCAACAATCCTATCAGTCTGGCCGGCGGAGCCATCACCAGCGCTTCCGGCGTTACCATGGTCGGCTACTGGCTCGTGGAGATCTTCGGCCGCGCCAATAACAATCCTTACCTGGGCATCATCTTCTTCCTCATCCTGCCCTTTCTCTTCATCGCCGGCCTGGCGCTCATCCCGGTTGGCATTTATGTGCGGCGCAGAAAGCTTATCAAAGCCGGAACTATTCCTTCCGTCTTTCCCAAGATCGATTTTGCCGATCCGGTTTTCCGCCACGGCATCGACATTGTGGTCGTCGCCACGATTGTCAATCTGCTCGTTGTCGCCACCGCCAGCTATCGCGGCGCGGCGTATATGGATTCGCCGCAGTTCTGCGGCCAGTCGTGCCATGTAATGCATCCCGAGTTCACGGCCTACAAAATATCTGCCCACTCTCACGTGGCTTGTGCCGATTGCCACATCGGCTCCGGCGCCGCCTCCTACGTGCGCGCCAAGGTCAACGGAACCAAGCAGCTTATTGAAGTCACCACGCATTCCTTCGCCGGCATCTCCCGCTTCATTCCCGATTACCCCACACCGATTCCTTCGCCCGTGACTAGCTTGCGCCCGGCGCGCGATATCTGCGAAGGCTGCCATACCCCGGCACGGTTCATCGGAGAAAAGCTGCTCGTCAAGTCCAGCTTCGGCGACGACGAGAAGAACACCGAGACCCAGACCGTCGTGCTCCTGCACCTCGGAGGACGCGATTCCCTCTCGCACCTGACCGGCATTCACGGCGTCCACCTGGGCCACATCGAGTACGTCTCCGACGACCCGACGCGCACGGCAATTCCCTGGGTAGAGAAGACCAACGCCGACGGCTCAAAGACCGTCTTCGCCACATCAGCGGCGGGCAGCGGCATCCCCAAGGGTGAGCGCCGCGTGATGGATTGCATCGATTGCCACAATCGCGCCGCGCACACCTTCCAGACCGCCGAAGACGCGCTCAACCGCGCAATGGCCGAAGGCGCCGTATCGCCCGATTTGCCCTACGTCCACAAGAAAGGGCTCGAACTGCTCAAAGTCGATTACGCCACTGGCGATCAGGCGCGTGAGCAGATTCCCGCGCAGTTGGAAGCCTTCTATCGCGCCAGCTATCCGCAGCTTTTTGCTACCAAAGCCTCACTGGTTAAAGCCGCCGGTGAAGGCCTGGCCACCATCTACAGCCAGAATGTCTTCCCGGATATGAAAGTTACCTGGGGAACCCATCCCAACCACATCGGCCACATGAATTATCCCGGCTGCTTCCGCTGCCACGACGGCGATCACGCGGCCAAAGACGGGACCAGCATCACACAGGACTGCTCCGCCTGCCACAATCTCCTCGCGCAGGACGAACCCAAACCCAAGGTGCTCTCCGATCTCGGCATCCAGTAGCTGAAAGACCTCTCGATCCCATGACCCCAGCGGCGCCCACCAGCCCGCTGGGGTTTCTGTTTCATTCAGGCTTGAAGGTTGTCATGCCCTCGGCATGTTAGCCTTTTCCTTTAATACTTAGGAGCTATTTTTATGCCTTCGAATCAGCCTCTGCACTTCAATCTTGTCGCCGCGGCCCATGCGGCAATGATCGAGCACGGCTTCCAGCCGGACTTTCCCACCGGAACCGACGCCGAGTTAGCCGACCTTCAAGGCGCTCACGCGCTTCCTGCTTCCTCCGGCCTCATCGACTTGAGATCGCTCCTCTGGTCCTCCATTGACAACGACACATCCAAGGATCTCGACCAGATCGAGTGGGCCGAGAAGTTGCCCGATGGCCGCATCCGCGTGCTGATCGGCGTAGCCGACGTAGACGCCCGCGTCGCCCACGGCACCGTCCTCGACAGCCACGCCCGCAGTGAAACCACCTCGGTCTACACCGGCGTCAAGGTCTTCCCCATGCTGCCCGCCGAGCTGAGCGAAGGCATCACCTCGCTCAACGAGAACGAAGACCGCGCCGCCATCGTCATCGAGTACGCCATCGACGCCGCCGGAACCACCACCGGCGGCAAGGCCTATCGCGCCATCGTCCGCAACCAGGCCCAGCTCACCTACAACGCCATCGGCGCATGGCTTGAAGGGAATACACCAGCCCCGCCCAAAGTGGCGTCGAACGCCGCTCTTGCCGCGCAAATCAAGTTGCAGGATGCAGCCGCGCAGCGGATGGTCGGCGGGCGCTTCCAGCACGGCGCGCTCGACCTTGAAACCATTGAGACCCGCCCCGTGATGCTCGCGGATCAGGCTGTCGATATAGCCCGGCAAAACAAGAATCGGGCCACCTCACTGATTGAAGAGTTCATGGTCGCGGCCAACGGAGTGATCGCCAAAACCTTTGAAGACGCCAAGGTCGCGTCCATTCGCCGCATCGTGCGCACGCCCAAACGCTGGGACCGCATCGTCGAGTTGGCTCAGGGCCTCGGCACAACGCTGCCCGCCGCACCGGATTCAAAAGCCCTCAACGATTTTCTCCTCGCGCAGAAGCAGAAAGACCCCGACCACTTCCCCGATCTCTCGCTGGCCGTCGTCAAACTGATGGGTCCCGGCGAGTACGTGCTGGTCAAGCCCTACGAGGCTTCCCCCGGCCACTTCGGCCTCGCCGTGCAGGACTACACCCACTCCACCGCTCCCAACCGCCGCTTCCCCGATGTGGTGACGCAGAGACTTCTAAAGGCCTGGCTAGCCAAAGCGCCGCAGCCGTATTCAGAAGGCGATCTAGGCTCAATTGCAGCCCGCTGCACGCTGATGGAAGACGGCGCGCGCAAGGTGGAGCGCGAGATGCAGAAGCGCATCGCCGCCGTCGTGCTGCACCCGCGCATCGGCCAGAGCTTCCCGGCCATCGTGACGGGCGTGAATAACTACGGCGTCTTCGTGCGCACCCTCAATCCGCATGTTGACGGCAAGCTCGTCCACGGCGAAAAGGGACTCGATGTCGGCGACAAGGTGACCGTAAAACTCATCTCCACTGACCCCGCGCGCGGGTTTATTGATTTCGCGGTGTGAAGCAATAGCTGTTACGGGAAACGAAACCCAAGACAGAGACGCAAGTATGCACAGAATTGGATCTATTGTGCTGATTACTGGAATCTTCTCGATGGGCGCCATTGGGCAAGAGTTATCCGCCGGTAATGAAAAGATAGTTGAGGCCGCACGCTCCAGGTATTACAACTTGGCAAGTCTGGGTTTCCAATCCGCCACATGCTCGGTTAACTTTGATTTTTCAACGGTACCTTTTCTTCTTCCTGAAGATCAGGAAAAGCGCATGAAGCACTTCCATTCAGCTGCATGTGCCTATTTCTCGCCCAGGATTCATCGCGGAAAACTACAGATTGCGTGATGCGGTTCAACCATTGGAGCTGTAGATCGCCGACCTACAACCCTTTGGCTAACAGGTCAACGCTTATCCCGCGTTGCCGGAGGATAGTACGTTACTTTAGTATAGTTTCCGTGCTATTCGATACCTCCCCGTCCATCCTTTTACCGCGCCGCGGACCACTTCCGGCTCATACTCATCTCTCCTGTTTTGATCTTGAATCCCTAGGTGTTGCTCGCTGGCGGCTTCGGGGTCGGGGCAAGCGAGAGACTGCCTTTGGAGATTACGACCTATGACACCGATCTTTATGCCAGCAATTCAGTGGACAGCAACGATAGCAGCGTGTTTTTCGTTTGCATGTTGTGCCTGGAGCGGCCCCCTCGGCGCGGCCCCAGAATCGATCAGCCCCGGATCAACCTATGCTGACGACACGGGCAGTTCTCTAATTGCCGGCAACGAGTTGCATCCTCTTAATTTGCCGCAAGAGAAGATCGCTCCATTTGCGACTCATGCAGCGCAGGCCGCACCGCCGCAGTTTGTACATCCGGGGGTTCTCGTAGACAGACAGCAGTTAGAGTATGTGAAGAAGATGGTTACGGCTCACGCCGAGCCGTTTTATTCGGCTTTTCTGAAGGCGCAGCGCAGCCCCTGGGGTTCGCTCGACTACAAGCCAAAGGGGCCGCCGGAGGATGGCTATATTAAGTGCGGGCCTATCTCTAACCCGAACATCGGTTGCAAGGATGCGGACAACGACGGAACCGCGGCCTACACGCAGGCGCTCCTCTGGTACATTACCGGCAACCATGCTTACGCCGACAATGCAATTCGGATTTTGAATATCTACGGTCAACGCTTGAAGGGATACAGCAAAGAGCCGCCTTACAGCAACGCACCGCTTCAAGCGGCTTGGGACGGGCAGCACTGGCCGCGCGCCGCCGAGATCATTCGTTATAGCGGCGCGGGTTGGAAGGACTCGGAGATCGCGACATTCGAGAGGATGCTCCGAAATGCGATTCTGCCCCTTGTTCAGGATGGATCGGATTCGAATGGCAACTGGGAAATCAGCATGAATGAGGCGCTCATCGGCATCGGGGTCTTCACCAACGACCGCGCAGTCTTCGACGCTGGAGTTCGGCACTGGCGTGAACGGACGCCCGCATTTTTCTATTACCACACGGATGGCCGCCGCCCAGTTGCTCCCCCCATGCGGAATATGACCAATGTAAGCTGGTATGGGCAAGGGGTCTTTGACGCGAGCGTGGATGGGATTCAGCAGGAGACCTGCCGCGACTTCAACCATGCTCAGTATGGTCTTGCCGGCACACTGAACGCCGCAGAGACCGCGAGGATTCAGGGTATCGACCTGTACCGCGAGCAAGCCGCGCGCTTGACCGCGGCAATGGAATTCAATGCGCGCTATCTGCTCGGAGCACCGGTACCCAAGTCAGTCTGCAGCGGCCAGGTGCAGCTTGTCTATAATCCGACCTATGAGATCGGTTATAACGAGTTCCATAATCACCTCGGGATGGATCTGCCCTTGACGCGGCAGTACATCGAACAAGGGATTCGGAAACAGTCAACACCGGTGGACATTCACATGATGATCTTCGAGACATTGACACACGGTGGAGACGCTGAATCTTCACATTAGAGCGGTTCTCCAATATCCGTGGAGTGGTTGAAATTCTGCAAGGTGGCTTTTTCTTAAGGGAAAAGCCACTTAAGTGCATCAACTCCGCTCTACACCAATTGGAGAACCGCTATAGATCTGAATCAGAATATCCTTTATTGTTCTTTTCCAGTATGGTTCGAAACGCCTCAGTCCGTTGCCGATGCTTCCACTGGACCCGCCCGGCCTCATGGTTGCCTTTGGTTCGCAGTGCGAAAGGCGCGTTTTCGATCAATTGAAAAGGCCTCCTTTTCGGGAGGCCTTTTCGCACATTGGTCTGTGGTTTGAGAGTCCGTAGTTCCCCTGCGAGATTCCGTAGGGGCCTCCGTGCAAGTTAGAAGACGAAGCGCGCGGATGCCTGCATCTGACGGGGGTTCTGCGTTCCAGTGATCTGTCCGAAGCTGTTTGAGGTGGCGAATGTCGCAGTAGTTCCAGTTTCGGTAACCGAGAGAGAACCGCTCGGCTGCGTGAAGTTCGTGTGGTTGATTACGTTGAACGCATCAATGCGAAAGTTGAAATTCAACCTCTCATAGAGCTTGAAGTCTTTCGACACCGAGCCATCGAAATCAACTTCGCCGGGTACACGGATCGCATCGCGGGGGACATTGCCGAAACCGGTTGCGACGATCTGTGTGCGAACGCCTCCGATGGTGTTGTAAACCGGCCCGGATGGCGTAAGCGCAAAGCTCGGGTCGCTTGCCGCATCAAGGTATTGCAATGCCGCTCCATTCAGAGTTGTGTGCGCCAGCTTCAAGAGTTGTGCGTTGCCGTTGGGCCGCTGTGATGCGCCAGGAATTTCACCGGTCTGCGTGATATTGAGAGGGAGTCCAGTGCGTCCGAAGAAGACCGGCGAGATGTGCCAGTTGCGCACCCACCACGGTCCCGGAGTTGTGTAGATGGCGGCGATGTTCAGCGTGTGCTTGGTATCGATGTTGCTGACTGCGTAGTCCTTGATGCGGTTTGGACCATCGATGGGGTATTGCGAGTTCGCCGTTCCAAAGGGAGCGGAGAAGTTGTAGATGGTACTGCCATCATCCAGGCTCTTGGCGAACGTGTAGTTGGACAGCACAGTGAGCCGGGTGTTGAACTGGCGGCGAACTGTCAACTGCAAGGCGTTGTAGTTGGACTTTCCGATGTTGTTGTTGGTTGTGAAGCCCTTGAGAGTTGGGAATTGCAACGAATTTTGTGTTGCAAGACTGGTGTTGGCGAGGGTAACGGCAGGCACCGACGCGAGGGGAACCTGATTCTCATTGAGGTTATCGGAGAGGTGAACGGCATGGTTGCCGACGTAGTTGGCTTCGACCGTGAGGGAAAGAGGCAACTGACGCTCGACGCCGAAGTTCCATTGCTGCACCAACGGCATGTGACTCTGGTTGTTGAACGAGATGGCTGGGGCGTAGGGGTTGGCTGCTGTCGCGGCTAGAACAACGGCGAACGGATCCGCCAGATCGGCCGGCGCCGCAAGCGGCATGCCCTGCGAAAGCGAGAATGACTGGGGGATTGCCGTTCCCAGATTGTTGTAATTGACGGTGTTATCAAATCCCGGATAGGCGAGTTGGCCGCCGAGGTTCTGGAAGATGGTTCCGTAGAAGGTGCCGAATGCCGCGCGAATCACTGTCTTATTATTCAGGCTGTAGGCAGCGCCGATGCGCGGCGAAAAGTTCCCCTTTGGCGTGTTGATATTGAGGGAATCCGACGTCCCGTTACGCCCCGCGGCCAGCATCGTCCCGGTGGCAGGATCAATGCGGCTGTAGATATTGGTGGCAATCGTGAGCGGAGACTCGAATTCGTAACGAATGCCCAGGTTGAGTGTCAGTTTAGAAGTGAATTTCCAGTCATCCTGGAAGAAAAGACCGAGGTTGTAGTTGCGCCGCCCGGTCTCGGGTTGGGGCTGCTCATACTGGGCGGTCTTGACCGTCCCGAGCAGGAAATCCGCTATGCCAGTGTTGGGATTTCCCGAGGCTCCGTGATTGGTGATGGAGCCATCGAATTGAAAGAGGCCATCGGGGCTTGTAGCCGGGTTGTAGGAGTTGAACTCGTTCTTACGAAGCGATGCGCCCGCTTTGAAGGTATGGGATCTGAAAGTTTTGGTGATCGTGCCAAATGGAGTAAATGTGTTGGTGATATTGATCTGATCGGTGTTCGTGGCAGGGCCGATGTTGCTGAAGCCCGGATCGGTCAATTCCGGCGTTTGATTCAAAGGCAGCGACGCGATTCCCAACTGTTGGGCCGCAGTCGAGCTGAGTCCGGGGGGAACGCGAATCACAACGTTGCGGAAGAAACCCATGTTCAGATCCACGACCAGTGTCGGATCCCAAACACGCGTGTAATCGACAGAGGGAAGCCACGCGTTGTTGCAGGTGCAAAGCCAGGTGGTGTTGAGCAAGGGGCTGTCATACGTCACCGCGTTGGGTGTCGATGTCGTGTAGCGGTAGACGTTGAAGATCAGCCTGTCGTTGGGTGTGACAACCTCGTCGACGCGGGCCACGAATTTGTTTACCGTGTTATCGAAGGTCTGTTGCGAGGTCCAGTTGCCGGTGTAACGGTTGTCTGTCAGGTCGTAGGATCCGACGGTGTTCGGAAGCGGCAGCAGGGCAAGTATGGCCTTGGCCGCAGGATCGATGGGTCCAACCTGGTTGTTCGCGAAGGCTGGCGAAGTTTTTCCGGTGGGCTGATAAATGTTCTGCGGAGTACGGGCCTGGCCATTTGCTCCGACAGTAGCGAGAGCGGCCGAGAAGTCGCCGGTGCGCTGCGCTGCTGTAGGAACGGTTTCGGTGAGGTTTGTGGTTGAAGGCGAAATGGTGTGGTCATAATTGGTGAAGAAAAAGGTCTTGTCATGACCGTTGTAGAAGTGAGGAACCCGTACCGGACCGCCGACAGAACCGCCGGCCTGGTAGAACCGGTCGCGCGAGCGCTGAGTAACTGCGCCAGTAGTCGAGTTAACCGTGAGCTTGTTGAAATATGTGTTGGCATCTAGTGCTTCGTTGCGCACAAGGGAGTAAACATTGCCGTGATAGGTGTTGGTGCCGGAGATCGCGTTGACGCTGATGACCGCGCCCGAAGTGCGGCCATACTCGGCCGGAGCATTGGTGGTCAGGACACGAAATGAGTCGATCCCGTCTGGCGACGGCAGAGTTACCGGAGTTCCAGTCGATGCGATGATCGTCGAGACACCGTTGAGCAGGACTTCCGTGTTCAACGTGCGGCTGCCGTTGATGGAAAGCTGAGAGGTATTCATCGAATCGCCCGCTCCGCCGTGCGCAACGCCGGGAATGAACGTCAGCAGATTTTCAGTGGCGCGTTGTTGCAGCGGAAAATTCTGGACATCGCTCGGGGCTATGAGAGTGGAGATGTCCGATGTGCCGGTGTCCAACTGCTCGCCCTTGGAAAAGACCGTCACGGTTTCCGTGCTTGGGCCGATCTTCATCTTGATTACGACCGTAGTGACCTGAGCAACAGTCGCCTGGAGATCGTCGACGACAGTTGTCTTGAGGCTCGGAGCGGAAACCGTAATTTTGTAGGTTCCGGGAATCACCTGGGACGCCACGAAGGCGCCGGCCGAGTCACTCTTGCTGTTGAAAGCTGTTACGCCCGTCTCTTGATTGACAATCACCACCTGCGCGGCGGGAACCAGCGACCCGAGCGGATCGAATATCTGGCCGCTGATGGTGGCATTTGTATTCTGCGCATGTGCGACGCTTGCGCCGGGAATAAGACCCGGCAACATGCACAAAGCCATCAGCGCTACTACTGTGGCGGCTACTGAAGCTCGGGCAAAACCATTTGTTTGACGAATGAAGTTCATAAATCGGCTCTCCTTGCTAGTCGTGCGTGCGACACTCTCTGGTTCCGAGTGTCTTCTGTTCAATGGTGTGTGTAACGTCATGGCCATTCTCCTCAAGTGAAGGCAAAATCTTCGCGCTCGATTGCAGCGCGAAGACGTGCGGGGATTAAAGATTGAAGGATGCGATCGGCATTCCCTCCAACGCAGCTTTGATCGTGCATGCTCCTTTGCGAACCGCTGAGATTTCAGCGCGTCCGTTGGATAGTTGCAGTTCACGCGAAGCACGGGTGGTGCCCAGGTTGTCCACCAGGGTTCCCGCGCCTGTGAGTGAAAATCGAACAGCCATAGCGGAGTCGAGGCAGAGAATTCCCTTTCCATCAAAGAGCTTTGCCTCCACGGTAACGACCTCCTCATTGCGCGCTTTCTCGAACAGCCGCACTTCGGCGGGCGCTCCCCACGGCTCCGTTTGGTAAGTGAAGTCAATCTCGTCTATAACTGTCGCTTCGCCCTTGCGGGCAACAGCGCGCAGATGGTTTGGTCCATTCGCGAATGCGACCTCCCAGCGCAGTCCGGCCGCGGGAAAGTTCTGACTGTCCCGGTGCATGGTTCCCAGGGACTCGCCGTTCAGAAATAGTTCCGTGTGATCGCAGTTTGAATAAACATGAACAGCGCGCTTCTCGCCTTGATTGCCCCAGCGAACAGGCCAGTTATGCCCATAGATATGGGCCATCGGCTTCTCGGCCCAGTAGGATTGAAATACGAAATACGACTCTTTCTTTGTCAGATCGCGCTCAACAACGCCCTTTTGATTGACCCGCGGAATGCCATTCTCATCGCGCAAGGGGGATGCAAAATCTTTGAAGACCCACTGCGCCGACCCGGTCAGCCAATCGAGAGTCTCTTGCGTTTTGAGGTGCCAGTCGAAGAGATTGCAGGCGTAGGTTTCCGACCAGTCTCCATCCTTTGAGACACGAACATCCCCGCCGGTCTGCAGATAGTCGAGTCCGCGCTCGTCGGTTCCATTGCCTGTAGTAACCTTGCGCAACACAGCTTCCGGGTCTTCGGAATGGCGGCCTGCCTGGCTATCCGCGCCCCATTCGATATGGATAAATCTCTTGACGCGGTTGCGCTCCGTGAGAAGACTTTGCTCGTATTCGCGGTAGTTGCCCCGATACCATCCGGCCCAGATCGAAGGCGAATAAACATCTGGGATATCACGCGCGAAGTCGCAACGGCGGAAAGAAGTGAGCCGGGAACTATCGAGCCGATGCGCCAGATCGCGCATCTCCGTCATAAAGGCGCGGATGGCCGGTTTATCGACACTCGGATACTCGTTCGGCCAATCATCTTCGTTGCCAAGCCCCCAGAGAATGATCGATGGATGGTTATAGTGCTGATCGATCATGTGAGAAAGCATGTTCTGCGCGTTGCGCTTGAATGCTTCGCTTCCAATTCCCGCGCGGCACCACGGAGCTTCCTCCCAGACCATCAGCCCAAGCTCATCGCATAAGTCGAGTACCAGGCGGTCTTGCTGGTAGTGGCCGAGGCGGATGAAATTCGCGCCCATCTCGCGAATCAACTGCATTTCTTCACGGACCAGATCGTCGGTCATCGCCGCTGCGACTCCGGCATGATCGGCATGGCGCTGGGTTCCGCGCAGCAGCATTCGCTTTCCGTTGAGCTTGAATGGACCGTGTTCAGCAAACTCGATCTGGCGAATTCCGAAGCGCTCGTCGAGATGCATTTCTCCCGCGGAACTGGAGAGCGTTGCCCTGCAACGATAGAGATGCGGCGACTCGGGCGACCACAGCTCGGGCGCAGCCACGCGGCATACAGCAAGCTCGGAAAAGCCGGTCCAAGGAGAATGAGATTGTGTCGACTGATGAATGGAGCGGCCGCGAGCATCCAATATCTGAACCGAAATAGTGCACGCGGTGTTCTGGCTCGACGGGTTATATAGTCTCGCCTTCACTGACACCTGCGCGGAGCCGTCGGCGTCAATGATGGGCAGGATATGAATCGCGTCCAGCGCGACCTCAGGAAGATAAACTAGATTTACATGCCGGTAGAGACCGCCATAGAGACAGAAATCGCTGAGGTCCGACGGAACCCGATCGACATCGGGGGAGTTATCGCAGAGTACGGCAATGGGGACGCCATCCTTGGTGTTGGCGAGGGGTAATTTCTGGACTGCTTCAGTAATGTCGAAGGTGAACTCATCGTAGCCGCCCTTATGCGTCCCGATAAGTGTGGATCCAACCCACAAAGTCGTGGTCTGACCTGCGCCTTGAAAATGTAAGATGGTCCGACCAGTTACAAATGGATTGTTCAAGGAAAGCCGTGTGCAGTACCAGCCCTGGCCGCGTAAGTAGGGTCTGTCGGGATCGCATGCATCGTGGTCGTTGAAGCAGTGGGGCAAGCAGGCGGGTTGCCACGATTTCTGTGGATCAGAGCGCCAAACTTCGCCGATGCCGCCGATCGCTCCCGACCGAAAATACCAGCCAGAGTCCAGCCGCTGGATTGAGGCGACTGTTCCACTTTCCGTAGAGCTGGCCCCCATTTCGGCAGCACAAACACGAGGTGCAAGCAGTGCGCCGGCAACCGAACAAGACGCCGCCAGCATGAACTGCCGCCGCGACAAGTCGGATAAATACGCTTCATTCCGAAGGGTGGGTAATTCGTTGCTGCTGCGCTTCTCCGTCGCATTCACCGAGGGTGTGGTCATTCGAATTTCGTGTGGACCTCTCAAGATTTTGGGTGCAGAATCGACACACTAAGCCGAAACGGGCCAATCCTCCTCCCTGCTGAATACGATTGGCCAGTAACTCACCGTTTAACCCATCGGTTAGTTCTAACTCATATTGAATCTGCGCATTAGATGGCTAATTATTCTTGGGTCAAACGCCCTTGCAAGTATTTTGAAGAGGAGAGTATCATCCGATTAAGATCAATGAGCAGGTCATCTGAAATTCGGGGCGCATGGCATCCGCAGACAAGGCAGGACCGCGACGCTGTTTTGTGCGAACTGCAGGAAGTTTTGACCAGCCCGCATTTCTGCAACAGCAAGCGCTATCCCGCACTGCTCAAATACATTGTCGAAAATACATTGGCCGGTAAGTCCGATCTCCTGAAGGAGCGGACTCTCGGCGTCGAGGTCTTTGATCGGCCGGCGACTTACGACACCAATAACGACACCGTTGTCCGGTACACGGCGGGCGAGGTCCGTAAGCGGCTTTTGCTCTACTACCTCGAGCAAGGCCAGGACTCCGCTATCCGCATCTCGCTGCCGTCCGGCTCCTATGTCCCAGAGTTCCTGCGCGAACCTGCGAAGCAGAATGACAATGGCGACGATACCGCTCTTTCTTCAACGCGTTTCTCCAATCCAGACAAATCGACGGAGACGCGGGGCGAAGAGCTGGATGCAGAGCCGGATGCAGCATTGACTTTAGCCGACCGGAATTCGACCTCACCTCCGGCAACTGAAATCAATCCCAGTCCGCTACTCGGGAAGGACAAGCCACCTGCAAGGCGTCTGTTGTGGTTGGCTGTGGCTGCTCTAGTGACGCTGGCCGTCCTCACAGGCTTGAATTTGAAGTGGAGAGATCCGAAAGTTCCGCCCCTCACGGCATTGGATGATTTTTGGGGTCCGGTTCTACACGACCAGCGCACGGTTCTGATTTGCTCGGGAGGCGTGGTCTTCCAAGAGAACAACTATTCAGGCGTTGTCACCGCGGATAAGAACAATCAATATCCATTTGTTTCCATGCAGAGCGCCGCTGCGATTGCGCAGGTCAGCGGGCTGCTGGAACGCTCTGGAGCGACCGCGCAACTGCTGTCGTCCCCTTCTACTCCGCTGAACGATCTTCGCGAGCACTCGGTCATATTGCTCGGCGGTTACAACAACCGATGGTCGATGCGCTTATTACAGTCGCAACGATTGCAGTTCACTCCAGAGCCAGTTGAATCGATTGCCGATCAGATGCAGCCTGCGGTGCACTGGTCGCGCGATCGTTCGCTCCCATATTCCAGCGCCGACGATTATGCCCTGATCGCGAGGTATCGCGATCCAACAACCGGCGGTTGGGTTGTCGTCTTGGCAGGGTTGGGCCGCAATGGAACCGAGGCCGCTGCCCTATTTGCAACCAGCCCTCGCTACATGCAATTGCTGAGAGACCGGTTGGGAAAGGGCTTCTCAAACCAGAATATCGAGGCCGTCTTAAGGGTCGACGTCATCGACGGAAAAACGGGAGCACCCTCGATTCTGGCAGTGAATGTCCAATGACCTCGCTCAAGCATTCCGGCGGCCACGCCGGTTTGTTTCCTCAAACCCAAAGAAGCGGCTGCCGGATTGGGTAGTTGCGGACGATCTCCCGGTCTGCCGGATCTGGATTCAGCGTCTTCCAGAGATCGATGTATTTTTGTTCGCGGAAGGCGATACCCGAAAACAAGAGTCCAGGTGAGCGGACAGGCAGCGCTTCGAAATGCTCAACGTCCTTCGCCCACTTCCAGGCGCTCTTGTCCTTGAGATAGGGATATATAAATTCCGCGGCCTTTGAAAAACCGCGTCCACCGGCAAGCTGGAAGGCGACCGGATCAGGAGTAAGCCCTTTGAGAGACTGGCAAAGGCAGGCCATTACATCGAAGTTGAAGATGGAATAGCTGTACGGCTTGGTCCGCGCCAGCTCCTTCGGAAACGATCCGTCCTCCGCCAACTGATCGGGGAGAAGGATCTCGCGGTAGCGCCGGTACACTTCGTTCCGGATTGTGTCGTCCCCAACCAGACGCGCAAACTCGGCGGCCTGCAGCGCCCAGCACATCGCATGATTGTTCTTGGTGTCTCGCTCCGCCTTGCCATGATCACTGTTGCCTAGCCAATCGAGATAACCGCTGAACCAGGCCTTCAGCGCGGCGTTGTCCTGCGCGTTCAGCATCTTTGGCGCTAGGATGCTTGCGGCCCTTGCCACCTCGACTAGGTGGAGCGTATCGATAATGCCGTACGAACGGCCTGTCGATACGCCTTGAACCGCCTGGGCATATTCGAGGTTGGGGTTCATGCGTGTTTCAGCGGTGACAAACCAGGCGCGAAGATGATCGCAGGCCCGCTCGCCGTAGCGGCTGTCTTCAGTCAGGACCCAGGCAGCGGTCAAGGCCGGCATCTGGATCGAGAGAGCGATCATCACCTTGCGATGTTCGTTGAAGTTGTCTGGATTGCTCTGCCCATCCCGGTTGATATATGGGCCGCTGGGGTTTTGCGGGTTCGGCCAAAAGTAGTCCGCTTGCGAGTAGAAATCGTGCAGCCCGCCCGCGCTACGCTTCGCGGGAAAGGCTGTGATCGTCAAGGGCGCTTGTGAAACGTAGCGGGACGCAGCCTCCAGAATTCGCCGGCGGTCTGCCTCAGCGACAAGCCGGAATGCTTCCGTCCGATGCGGACGGCGAGGCAGGCTCCAGACAGGACTGGCAGCTGTAGCGCAACCGGCAGAGGCCACCAATTGCATAAATCTTCTTCTGTTGAGTGCAGGTATCAGTTGCATCTTTCTCTCTTCTCTTTCGCAATTTAAAGGGCACGGGACAATTTTCGTAACAACCGCCTTCCGTCGCCTGAACAGAGTATTCTACTCGGGGGAAGCGAATCAAAACGACTCAATGTGTTCGAGGGACAGCAATGGCGGAAGCTTAAAGTGCGACTGTTGTATCTGAGGGGTAGCCCAAACTCCCGGCGCAGTTCAATACCCCTCTCTCCTGACTCGATGTTGATATGCTGTCTTCTGATGGTGTTCGGAGCGTTGATCGTGATCGATGTTGTGGGAATGTCCTTATCGTTTTCGGCACTCAAGCCACGCGCAGTTGTGGGGCGGGCATTGCCGGTGCTGATGCTTCTGCTTACCGCGTTTTCGTCTTCCGCGCAATCGCCCCAAGAAGCATCCAACCAAAAGCCGTTGACGGGGAGCGAGCGGAATGCCCTGGCAGGCGATATGCCAGCCGATCCAGGGCCGCGAGCAAGCAAGCTCTCAGGCAACCTGCGCAAGGCCAAGGTCAAGGCGGCGATGCGCAAGGTGGCGGATTGGCAGCTGAAGCGCGTCGAGGATGTGTATAGCCAGGATTGGACCTTTGCCACGCTCGATCTAGGTCTGCTGGAGGCCTCCGCGTCGCTTGGCGACCCGCGCTACGCCGACTATGTGCGCCAGACCGCAGCGCATTACGATTGGACACTCGGTCCACGCAAAGGCCATGCCGACGATCATGCGATCGGGCAAAGTTACCTCTGGCTGGACCGGATGAATCCGGACCAGCATCATCTGGCTGCGATGCGCACGGTCTTTGAGGAGCAGATGCAGCGCGCCGATGACCCGAGCAAGCCTGTATGGTGGTGGTGCGATGCGCTCTTTATGGCTCCGCCAGCGTGGTCGGGACTGGCCGAGGTCACGCACGACGACCGGTATCTCGCCTATATGGACCGCCAATGGCACATCACCGCCGGCTTGCTGTGGGATGAAAAGCAGCATCTATTTTCACGCGATGCAAGATACCTCGATAAGCACGAGCGCAACGGAGAGAAGGTTTTTTGGTCGCGCGGCAACGGCTGGGTAATGGGTGGACTGGTACGCTTGCTGGAGACGCTGCCCGCCACCGACCCTCGGCGACCATTCTATGAGGAAAAGTTCCGCCAGATGACAGAGAAGGTCCGCTCGATTCAGGGCGAGGATGGGCTGTGGAGGATGGGACTGCTGGATGCAGCTAGCTATCCGAATGCGGAGGTCTCCGGCTCAGCATTCTTTGTCTACGCCACGGCATGGGGGATCAGCCACGGTGTGCTGGAGCGGAAGACCTACCTGCCCGTGGTGGAACGCGGATGGCGCGGCCTGGTAGCGAACGTATATGCCGATGGCAGGCTGGGTTCGATTCAACCCGTAGGCGATGCACCGGGCGCGTACACGCCCGGATCCAGTTATGTCTTCGGCGTGGGAGCCTTTCTGTTGGCGGGTGGAGAGGTCGAGGCGTTAAGCCGGTAGCGCGTCTTCAGAATACATCTAGGCTTCTGCACGGCAGTTGGTGGCCGCAAAGATTGATACCCGCACATTGGACGTCAAACGTCTGTAGTCGCGGGCATCAAATTTATGCAGCCACACCGTGGAACGCGGCAGTGGAATCCGCAGAATTACTCTATTGCACAGCGAACGCAGCCGAGTAAATATTCCACTCCGCGTTGTCCTGGTTGAGGGTAAGGGTCTGCACACCTGCCGGAAGCGTGACAGTCGCGGTCACGATCTTCCAGGTCTCCCAGCCGCCGGTATTCGGTACGTTGACCGAGCCGGTCAGGTTAGTTCCAACGGCGTTCGACAGATGGAAGGCATCGGTTGCGCCGTCATTGGAGGCAACCAGGAAGCTGACCGTGTAGGTTCCCGCAGTGGCCACGTTCACCGTGTAGCGGAACCACTGGTTGGCCTTGGCCCAGCCCAAGTCGTTGCCGCCGCCGGCAGCTTCCGTTGTTTCAAGATCGACGCCGTCTGAGCGATAACTGTTGTCTGTGCCATTGACGGAAAGTACGCTGTAGCCGACACCCTGGCCGCCGAGATCGTAGTTTTCGGCCTTGACCGTGCCGGGGATTGCCGCGGCTGTTCCGCCAAAAGGACCTTCCGCCGCCGCTGCAAATGTAGCCGAATAGAAGTTCCACTCGGCGTTGTCCTGGTTGAGAGTAAGTGTTTGTACGCCTGCCGGAAGCGTGACCGTCGCCGTGACTGTCTTCCATGTTTCCCAGCCGCCGGTATTTGGTACATTCATCGAGCCGGTCAGATTGGTCCCCGACGAGTTGGAAAGGTGGAAGGCATCGGTTGCGCCGTCGTTGGATGCAACCAGGAAGCTGACCGTATACGTGCCCGCAGTGGCCACGTTCACTGTGTAGCGGAACCACTGGCCAGTCTTGGCCCAACCTAGATCGTTGCCGCCGCCGGTGGCTTCGGTAGTCTCCAGATCGACTCCGTCGGTGCGATAGCTGTTGTCTGTGCCGTTGACAGAAAGTACGCTATAGCCGAGGCTTTGTCCGCCGGTGTCGTAATTTTCGGCCTTCACCGTGCCGGGGATCGCCGCCGCGGTGCCGCCAAAAGGGCCTTCCGTCGACGTCGATGTTGCAAACGTAGCCGAATAGAAGTTCCACTCGGGGTTGTCTTGGTTGAGGGTCAGCACCTGCTTGCCTGCCGGAAGTGTAACGGTTGCGGTCACGGTTTTCCACGTCTCCCAGCCGCCGGTGTTTGGAACATTCACCGAACCGGTCAGATTGGTCCCCGATGAGTTGGAAAGATGGAAAGCATCGGTTGCGCCGTCGTTGGATGCAACCAGGAAGGAGACCGTATACCTCCCTGCCGTGGCTACATTGACGGTGTAGTTGAACCACTGTCCGGTCTTGGCCCAGCCCAGGTCATTGCCGCCGCCTGAGGCTGTGGTCGTTTCCAGATCGACGCCGTCGCTGCGATAGCTGTTATCGGTTCCATCGACTACGGTGACGCTATAGCCTACGCCTTGGCCACCGGTGTCGTAGTTCTCCGCCTTGATCGTGCCGGGGATCGCCGCGGGCGTTCCGCCGAAGGGGCCTTCCGGTGGCGGCACCAACGCAAACACCGCCGCGTCGTAATTCCACCCGCCGTTGTCCTCATCCAGCGTCAGGACTTGCCGGCCTGCTGGAAGAACAACCGTTGCTGTCGCCGTCGACCAGGTCTCGAAGCCGCCCGTTGCGGGAAGGTTGACCGATCCGCTCAGATTCGTGCCCGCGGAGTTGGCAAGATGGAAGGCGTCGCTCACCGCGCTCGGAGCGGCGATCTCGAAGGTGACCGTGTATGTTCCCGCCGTGGCCACGTTCACCGTGTAGCGGAACCACTGCCCACCAGTTGTCCAACCAAGATCGTTGCCGCCGCCCGGAGCGGAGGTCGTCTCCAGATCCACACCATCGGAACGGTAGCTGTTGCCCACCCCGTTGATTGAAGAAACGTCGTAAGCAAGTCCCTGGCCGCCCGTGTCGTAGTTCTCTGCCAGCACCGTGCCCGGAATCGGCGCGGGAGTGCCGTCGTAAGGGCCTTCTACGGGAGTTGTACCTTGCCAGCTATTGCCGCTCAGCGTCGCAACAAAGGCGCTGGAGTTATCGACGTAGGCTAAGTTGCCCTCCGCGACTCCAACTCCGGTTACAGTGTTATCGGTGATGGTTGCGGACCCCGTTGGCGCTGCGTAGAAGGGAGGAGCGATGACGATGCCATTGCGCCAGGGAGAAGTTACCGTGTTGTTCTCTAAAAGCGTATTGGTCGAAGTTGAGAATCCAATGCCGTCATATACCGAGTCGATTACCGTATTGCCCGTCACGGTTGCGCCGTCGACAATTCCAACGCTCTGGCCGTCGCCGCCGTTGCCGATCTGCAGTGCCGGCTGCCCTTGGCCATAGCCATTGCCTCCCGATCTCACGACAACGTTGCCTGTCACAGTCGGCGTATGAAGGTCGCTGCCGTTCACGCCGAACCGGCCTACCCCAAGACCGATATATCTGGCCGTATCACTGATGTAGTTATTCTCCACATGACTGCCGGTGCTTCCGTAGATGCCAATTCCCTTGCCTCCCCACGGAGCTACTATTGTGTTGTTAGTAAATGTGATATTCGACATTGCGGTATAAGTGGTCGTAGAGCCGTCGGAATTGTCGTTATATGCGACCGAGTTGATCGCCATCGCATCGTCGCCGGTACCGCGGAAAAAGTTATTCTTTTCCGTCAGGTTATTACCGACGGTTCCGGTCAATGACACATTATTCAGGTTGCACCCGTCGGCCCAGATCGCCGTGAACCGGGAGTTTTCCACTGTTCCGCCCGTGCCGGAAGCCCAGCAACCGGATTCCACATGCTGGTTCCACATGCCGTTGGCCAGCCAGTTCGTGCCGGTGGTATCCATCGCGCCGCCACCGCCGTCCACTGTTGCACGGCTCTGGGCATTCGAATCGATATGCAAGTTTTCTATCGTACAGGAAGTGACTGAGAATGCCGCTGCCAAGCCCGGGGAATTCGGCAGCGGAATTTCGCGATAGATCGTGCTGTACCACATGCCCGCTCCCTCTATCGTGATCCCCACAGCACTGAGGCCCTGTGTCCCAATCAGGTAGAAGGTTCCTTGTGGTATCCACAATATCTTTCCCTGCGATTGGGCTTGATTAATACAGTTTTGGATGGCAGCAGTGCTATCTACGGCGGCAGGGTCTGCCGCGCCGTTGGTTGGAGTGTTGTCGGCGACGGCTCCGCAGCTTGTAATCGAGATCGAGTTAGCGGGCTGGGTGAGCGGCGCGGGAGGGTTCTCGACGTCGATGGCGTCTATGTAATAGAAGCTTGCGGTATTCGAGGCGTCTTCCTGCACAGAGAACGTGCTGCCGGGAGCGATCGGGGCTCCTGTTATAAAAGTATGCGACTCGTCGAAGAAGACGCGCGGATCGCCGTCGGCGGGGTTCTGGTCGTTTCCGTTATAGTTATTGTTGCCTTCATAGAGCCACGATTGCTTTGAATTCAGGTTCAGAGCCTGGCGAAACACTCCGTTCACATACAGATTCAACGTGGCTGTGATTCCACCGCCCGCCGGAGCATCGGGAATGCTTTCGCGGAGGTTAATAAAGGTAATCGGCTGGCCGGTGTTGTTTGTCCACTGTACAAACTGCCCGGGGCCAGTCAATTGGACATAGGCGTGACCGGATGCCTCCAGCGCAGCGCTTGAAAATTCAGCAGTCGGCGCGGAGGTGAGAGAGATAATTGTTGCCCCACCGCCCACCGTCCCGGTCTCGGCTTCGTAGCTCGTAAATGGCAGCGTTGCGCCGACTCCCTGCGCTAAGACTGCCATGGGCAAGAACAGTGAACACGCTAGTGTGGCGAATACTCTGCAAACGTTCAATTTCATACCATTTCCTCTTCTCTGTTGGTGCTTCTGCACGCATCTCTACTTTCGTAGCGACGACCCTGAACTGTGATCACCGCAAGCCATAGCGCCCTATTGCACTGTAAAGATTGAGTAGTTGATGTTCCAGCCGCGGTTGTCTTCGTTCAACGTAAGGACCTGTTGCCCCGCAGGGAGAGTCACATTGGCAGTCACCGTCGTCCACGCCTGCCAACCGCCGGTTTCCGGAATATTAACCGAACCAGTCAGATTTGTTCCCGATGAGTTAGAAAGATGGAAAGCATCGGCAACGGCGCTGGGAGCCGCAACGCGGAAGCTGACGATATAAGTACCGGCAGTCGCCACGTTCACGGTGTAGCGGAACCACTGCCCACTGCTGGTCCAGCCGAGATCGTAACCGCTGCCGGTATCTGAAGTCGTTTCGAGATCGACACCGCCGGAGCGATAGCCGTTTCCGCTGCCATTGACTGAATTGACACTGTAGCCGGCACCTTGGCCGCCCGTATCGTAGTTCTCTGCCTGCACCGTGCCAGGAATTACCGCGGGTGCGCCACTGTAGGGCTCTTCGGCCGGCGTCGCCAGTGCAAATGCGGCATAGTTTATATTCCAGCCGCCATTGTCTTCGATGAGCGTCAAAACTTGCTCGCCTGCCGATAATGTTACGCTGGCCGTCACTGTCGTCCACGTCTGCCAACCACCTGTCGCCGGAATGCTGATCGGCCCGCTCAGGTCTGTTCCAACGGCACTCGAAAGATGGAAAGCATCGGTCATGGCGCTCGGAGCGGCAACCCGGAAACTGACCGTGTAGGTTCCAGCTGTGGCCACGTTGACGGTATAGTCGAACCACTGTTCGCTGCTTGTCCAGCCAAGATCGTAACCGCCGCCAGTGTCGGAGGCCACCTCTAAGTCAGCGCCATCCGAGCGATAACTATTCGCGCTGCCATTGACTGAGCTGACACTGTAACCCACCCCTTGACCGCCGAGATCGTAATTCTCCGCCTGCACCGTGCCGGGAATAGCTGAGACGGCGCCCTCGAAAGGTGCAACAAAATAGGGCGCGAACAGACCAAGATTGACTGCCTGCGCAATCGCCTGATCTCCCGCATCGTCTGGATGGAGGCTATCGCCGCTGTTGTAGGCCGGCAAATACTGCACTGGGTCGGTCGGATCGGATGTTGCCGCGGCCTGGTCGACAACGCCATCGCACCCGCTGGCGCCGCTGAGATACAAAGCGTCGATCTGCTCGCGGATTGTCTCCGCTGCCGTGGACCACGCGGAGGCCGCGCGCCCGCCATTCGGCGTCAGAGTTGAGCAGTAAAACTTAATGCCGGCCGCATGCGCTTCAGTGATCATCTGTTGCACTCCCGCGACCAAGGAGGCATAGCTTGGCTCCTCGTTGGATGGCAGATTGCTGAGATCGTTGATAGGATCGTCTGAATAGATTACCCAACGAACGTTCGGCTGCGAAACTACATCCCGCTCGAACCTGTTGAGAGCAGACTGTCCCGCGCCGTCTCGAAGCTCGTCGTTGCCGCTGATTCCTTTGTTCGAGATGCCGACTTGCATTCCCACTGCATTCATGCGCGCGGCGAGGTCATTGGTCCAGCGCAGATTGGTATTGAAGTCGGTTCCGTAGCCGTCCGTAATCGATGCCCCGAGGGCAACCAGGGTCCCAATCGCCTCGGAGTTCTGCACATCGACATCGGTCAGATAAAAATAACTGCTGAAAGTGCTGTAAGTGCTGATCGTGGTGTTTGCGCTGACGTCTCCATTGGCCAGGAACATGCCGTTCTGCCCGCCCAACTGGTGATAGGTTGAGTTAGCGCTGTCTACACCGTTCGGAAAGTAGATGCTCACCATCAGGTTTTCCCCAGACGTCACTGGCATATCTATCGCATCGCTGGCAAGCGTCTCGCCCGCCGGGACCGATACTGAAGTAGAACCACCCCACCTGACGACATGGTCGGTTCCCGCAATGGTGGAGGATGTCGGATTCCCACCGGAATCCAAAAGCGATTCTGCTAAATGAACATCCCCAATAGCAAGCGGCGAAACGCCGTAGGTATTCGAGATGCGAACGCGCGCCGTAGAACCACCGATGCTGATTTGAAGGGTCTGCCTAAGCGTCTGCTGCGCCAGGTTATTGAAGCTGGAATCTATCGTTGTCTGCTGAGGGGCTACCGACCAGGCGCCTGTCCAGGGCACGGTACTCTGAGAATAGGAAAGTGAGGGAATAGTTAGAGAGAACAGCGCGGCAGCGGCAGCGCGAAGAATGAAGGATGAATTTCTGGTCTTCACAGCTATACTCCTTTGAACGCAGTTAGAGGTGGGGAGCAGACGTTTGTTACAGACAGATAAAAACAAACTGCAAAAATTGGCGCAGTACCTTCTTGTCCGTGATTACCGAAGCTTTACGGAAAGCAAAGCTGCATTAACAATTTTTTGGTGTTCATACCGAGGCGTATTATCTAGCAAATAATGCAGGCCAAGATCATTCCACGGGCTTTTCAGCGCCCTCTGCAGAGGTTATGGTCAAGAACTCAACGGTTCCGGAACCCATTGATGCAATACAAAATACAATCGTTAAACATCTTGCGCTGCTTCACCGGCGTCTCTAGAAATCAAAGCTCTCACAGAAGCCGGACATAATTAAATTTACAGGCGTGGAATGACGAATGTCAATGGAAGAACTCATATAGTTGATTGTTTCAGTTGGATATAATCATTTTTGGCTACTCAGATAAGCGCCATCTAAACTAGGGCCTGCTAAAACTACCAGGCCCTAAAGTATTCACAGCGCTTCTGTTGATGGTTGCCATATAAGTTATCTGGGCGTAAGTGTGCTTTTCGTTCGTCCTGTACTGGAGTATGTAGTTGTGCCTACAGTAGCGATCTGGCTTCCATTCTGGAAGGCTTCATATTCCACTCCAGAGGTAGTGCTGACCGTCCAGCTTAGATTATCTGACAGGGAAAAGTAACCGTCGCTGTCAGCCCGGTCAGCACCACAGGTGCGCCTTGGCCAGATCCCGATCAGTTCGTCTCGATCTCGATACCGTCGACCTCGGCGTTATCCACGACCGAAACGAACTGAAGCACGATCTGTCCGGAGGAATTCGCTACAGCATTGAACTGCTCGACGACGGCAATGTCCTCGCCACCCGCGGTGGCAAAGACATCGAAGTCCGTCAGTACCTGCGTACCGTTGATCAAAACGTTGAATTCCCGCTTGCCCGCGGCCGTCCAGTAGAACTCGTCGAAATGCAGCCGGACCACGTAAGTGGTTCCAGCTGTAAATCCGGGAAGCGTGTAGGTGAAGTTGCCAAAGCGTTGGGACTGGTAGACTGCCTCGGGCGCCGGGTTGGTCACTCCGGCCGTGCTGATTGTTGCCGTAGTGGAGGAAGCGGTTCCACCTGCAAAATCCTCATCGGCAACATAACTGCCCGAGCCGGTTCCACCAGAGGCGATGTCCAACACGTCCGTTCCGCCTGACGACGAGGTCGAAGCAAAAGTCGCCGAATAGATATTCCAGCCGGCATTGTCCTGGTTCACTGTCAGGACCTGATTGCCCGCCGGCAGGGTCACTGTGGCCGACACGGTGGTCCATGTTTGGTAGCCTCCCGTCGCTGGAAGATTGACCAGCCCGCTCAGGTTGGCTCCCGTCGAGCTAGATAGATGGAATCCATCGGTCACTGCGGTTGGAGCGGCAACAACGAAGGTGACGGTGTAGGTGCCTGCCGTGGCCACGTTCACGGTATACCGGAACCATTGTCCGGCGGCCGTCCAACCGATGTTGTTGCCTCCGCCGGTGGCCGATGTAACTTCCAGATCCACGCCGTCGGAACGATAGCTGTTATCCGTCCCATTGACTGAGGTCACATTGTAGCCAACTCCCTGGCCGCCGGTGTCGTAGTTCTCGGCCAGTACTTTGCCGGGAATGGCTGCCGGAGTGCCGCCGAATGGACCTTCGGTCGTCCCGGTGATGTTATAGGCGGCCGATGCGACGCTGCTGGTTGAATGGCCTGTCGCCGTGGCGATCGCTGCGATGGTCTCGGATGCGCTGACCGTAATGGGTCCGGAATAGACCGCGGAAGCGGTTGTGGGCGTAGTTCCGTTAGTGGTGTAGTAGATGGTTGCGCCCGCCGTAGCGTCACTGATGATCACGCTCTGCGCGCTGGTGTAGGTTCCCGTAGCAGGACTGAAAGCAGGCGCCGCCGCTGCCGGCAGCGCGCTGCTGGTCTCGATCTCAATTCCATTCACGGCTGCGTTATCCTTTACCGTGACGAACTGGATGACGATCTGGCCGGCGGCAGTTGCGGTTGCAGGGAACTGCTCGACGACCGCGATATTCTGGCCGCCCGCAGTGGCAAAGATGTCGAAATTGGTCAGAACCTGTGTGCCGTTGATCAGCACATTGGCCAGGCGTGATCCTGCCGCATCCCAATAGGACTCAGCGAAGTGCAGGCGAACCGTGTAGCTGGCTCCGGGGGTGAATCCGGGCAGCGTATAGGTGAAGTTACCGAAACGCTGCGTCTGATAGACGGCTTCCGGCGCCGGATTGACTACGCCGGCGGTGCTGATTGTATTCGTCGACGACGATGCCGTGCCGCCGGTGAAATCTTCGTCCGCAACGTAGCTGCCCACGGTAGGTCCGGCGGCATTGATGTCCAGAACATCAGTGCCAGAGCCGATGCTGATGGTGTATGCGGCTGTTGCCACCGCGCTACTGCTAAAGCCTGGAGCGGCGGCTATGGCTTCGATGGTTTCAATTGCGCTCACCGGGATAGGACCGGAGTAGACCGATGAGGCGGTTGTCGGCGTGGTGCCGTTGGTGGTGTAGTAGATGGTTGCGCCAGCCGTAGCGTCGCTGATGGTCACGCTCTGCGCGCTGGTATAAGTTCCGGCGGCTGGGTTGAATGTGGGTGTCGCCGCAGCCGGCAATGTGATGTTGATGGTGTACGCGGCTGTTGCGACCGCACTGGTGGTATAGCCTGAAGCTGTGGCTATGGCCTCGATGGTTTCAGTTGCGCTCACCGGGATAGGACCGGAGTAGACAGCCGAGGCGGTTGTTGGCGCGGTGCCGTTGGTCGTGTAGTAGATGGTTGCGCCGGCGGTTGCGTCGCTGATGGTTACGCTCTGCGCGCCGGTATAAGTTCCGGTGGCTGGGCTGAATGTGGGTGTCGCCGCAGCCGGTGTGGAGGACAACTGAATGATCTCGATGCCGCGAATCGAGGGTAGGTCATCATAGCCGCGCGTAAACTGAACGGAAAGAATGCCGTGCTCGTCGGAGACGCCGGTCACCTGTGGAATCACAGCCTGGTAGAGCGCGCCGGCATTGGCGTAGATGTCATAGTTCGTCAGTACCTGGTTGCCGTTGACGACCACATTGAATTCGCGGCGGCCCGCTATGTTGTAGTCCGCAACACCTTCGGCCATGTGGAGACGAATGGTATAAGTCGAATTCGCAACCAGGCCGGTAAAGATGTATCCGAATGCTCCGTACCGCTCGGTCTGATAAACCGCCTCCGGCGCCGGATTGGTCACGCCAGTCGTACTGATGGTTTGTGTTGTGGTGTTCGTGGCGCCTCCCGCGGTAGTCGGATTTGCCGGCAGACCGAAATTACCCGCATCCTCGTCGGCTTCAAACGTGCCTGTCGCCGCGGTCTCCCCTCCAGGGCCGCCTGAGTCAATTGCAACGTAGGTCGTTGTTCCAGCGGCCGCGCCCATCGCCGTGCCGCCTGAGGATGGAGTCACATCCAATGCGCGAATCTCGGGTTGATCATCAGCCCCCACCGCCAATTGCAGCAGGATTGCTCCGTTTCGATCAGCAATGGTGTTGATGGTTTGCGTAACAACGATATTCTGGGCGCCGGCCGTGGCAAAGATGTCGAAATTCGTCAGCACCTGCTGGCCGTTGATCAGCACATTGAACTCACGCTGTCCGGCAGCGGTCCATGCCGACTCGGCAAAATGCATGCGAACGTTATAGCTGCCGCCCGGTGTCAAATGCGCAATGGTCCAGGATTGCGGTCCCCAGCGCTCGCTATGATAAACATCCTGCGGCGCAGGATTGGTTATGTTGCCGGTGTTTACGGTCGCTGTGAATGCGTTGGTAAATCCGCCGCTGGCCAGTGTGTTCACAATATAGTTTCCGGTGCCGCTATAGCCGCCGGCGCTAACATAGATCGCGCCTCCATTGGCTCCCACGCCGCTGGTTGGCAAAGTAGCAGCCACCTGCGCCGCGGCCGATTCTCCCGAGTATTCGCCGCTGCCGGTAACCGTATAGTAGTAAGTTTGGCCGGGCGAGAGATTGGCATCTGTGTAGCTCGTGCCCGTAATGTTATTCGCAATCAACGTCTGATTGACTTGCGGCAGAACGGCCGCATTCGGTTGCGCCTGGGACTGTGGCGCAACTCCCGAGACTTGGCTGCGATAAATGTTATAGGTCACATCGCTGCTGGTGCTTGCCGTCCAGTTCAGCGCAACTTGGCTCTGCGAAGTCGCGGTGGCCGTCACGCCGGTGGGAGGAGCTGGCGGCGTCGCCTGGTAGACGTTGACGTAGTTGACCTGGAGCACCTGTGGATAGGTTGTGGCGCTGCTCACGTTGCCGGGAAACGGTCCGCCCATGTTCAGGTCGAGGATGATGAACATGGGATTGTTGAACGGCCACGCAGCCAGTCCGCCATTGTCCCAGGACTGATTCGCCATAATATCGTCTGCCGAAATTGTTCCGTAGATATTGTTAATGTTATCCACATAGAAACTGATCTGGTTCGGACTCCAGATGGCGCCGAAGATATGTGTGCCGCTCCATCCGCCGCTCAGCGTGTCGCGAACGCCCAAGCCTTCGTTGGCATATGCTTGACCGTGCAAAGTGCTGTAGATTTGCGTTTCGTTCGCGGCGCCGATGTACTCCATGATGTCCATCTCGCCGCAACTGGGCCAGTTGACGGAGGCGATATTGGTCCCGAGCATCCAGAAGGCTGGCCATACTCCCTGATTTCCACTTCCGGCGGGCAATACCATCTCTGCCTCGATGCGCCCATACTGGGTACTGAACAGGAAGGATGTGTTGGCTGTATTGCTGGTAAACAGCCGTCCGGTGGTCACTCCATTTGGCGCTCCGGCTGCCGCCAGGGCCTGAATGATCAGGTGGTTATTGCCGTCCAGGTAGACATTCGGAGTGGCGGGATTGCATCCATTTGTTGTCTGCCCGTAAAGGCAGTTATAGGACTGCGCTCCGTCCGGGGTCAGGCCCTGCTGCAGGGTCCAGTTGTTGGGATTGGGTGCCGAACCCGCAGGTCCGCTGAAATCATCACTCCAAATCAGAGTCCAGTTCTGCGTCTGAGCGGCTGCGCGCAGCCCGAGGATGAGCAGGAGTAGCGGCACTAAAACATTCAAGATAATGAATCTATTTGGCTTCGTCGACATTTTGAGTCCTTCCGGAGGAGAATTTTGGACTCAATCTTCCGAGCCGCATTCGACTCTAGGCACCTTAATGAACTCTGTGAAACGTTACCCTCGTTACCTTGCAGTTTCCGCACGGTTACCTGGAGCGTTACATGCGTATGCTGTGTGCTCTATATTCGATGTGCGTTCCGGCTAGTTGCCCATGGCGCGGTGTTCCACAAGAACCGGCGGGACTCGGTCACGGTCCAGTGCAAAAATCGCTTGGAATGCGATGACCGTACCCTGGCGGAGATTTCTATCATATGAAGATTCAGGAACTGATCCCTCATCTGGAGCATCTGGCCCCGGACCGCGAAGCGGAAGAACGCGCGGCGATGCGCGCGGTGCTCGAATCCAGCATCTTCGCCAAGAGACCTCGTCTCGCCAGCCTGCTCGAATACATTTGCGGACGATATTTTCAAGGCGATACCGATGCAATCAAGGAGTATTTGATCGCCACGGAGGTCTTTCACCGGCCACCTTCCTTCGATCAAGCCACGGATTCCATTGTTCGCGTAGAGTTTTTTCGACTCCGCAAGAGGCTGCGCGAATTCTACGACGGAGAAGGCGCGGACCAGCCCATAGAGATCGTTGTGGCTACCGGACATTATCGTCCCCAGTTCATTGATCGCATTTCACCGGCACAATTGCCAAATAACATCCCAGACTCGCTTATGGACTCGATGTTTCCAGCGGCTGCGACGAACACGCCCCTGAGAGCAGAAGAGTTTTTTCTGTCTTCCAATGGCAATCATCCTCCTCCGGAGGATAGGGTCCATGCGGAAGATAATTCGCCCGACTATCGAGATAAGCGCATCTTTGGCTGGCGCAGTTCTCTCAGTATTTGCGCAATATTGATGACTCTCGTTGCCGCCGCGTATTTAATCCGGGGACATAATCACGGATGGTTTGCCAACCCCAAAGCCGCATCTTCAGCATCGACAGCTGCTACAGTTCCACTTGCCGCTGGACCGGAGATTCGCATCCGTTGCGGATACGCGCGGCCCATCTTCAAGGACGAGGAAGGCAACATCTGGACCGGGGACCGATATTTCACCGGCGGCTTTGCGACCGAGCTGCCCAACCAGCACATTGCCCGCACTCGCAACCCGGAGTTATATCTTAGCGCCAGAACCGGAGTCTTCTCTTACAGGATTCCTCTTGCCCCTGGTACGTATGAATTGCACTTGCATTTTGCAGAAACCACTTATAGCCCAGCCAGTTCCCTCGGCGGTGGAGAGAATAGCCGCGTCTTCGATGTTCAGCTCAACGGACGCCCGCTCCTAAGCCAATTCGACATCGTCTCCGATGCCGGAGCAGACACCGCCGACGTGCGCGTCTTCCGCGATGTAACTCCGGACAAGGACGGCGCTCTTCATCTGGACTTTAGCGGCTCACTCGGCCTGCCAATCCTCAATGCCATAGAGATACTGCCCGGTCTGCCGCATCGCCTGCGCCCGATTCGCATGGTAGCGCAAAACAGCTTCTTCGTCGATAAGTCAGGCAATCTTTGGATGCCCGATACCTACTTCAACAGCGGCCAGCTTGCGGCGGATAAGGTTGCAGTGGGCGGCACGCAGGAGCCGGGCCTCTATGCTGGAGAGCGCTACGGGAACTTCAGCTATGCCCTTCCTGTGGACAAGGGACGTTATAAAATCACTCTCTATTTCTCGGAAAAATACTGGGGATCTGAACTCTCGAAACAAGGCGGCGTGGGCAGCCGCGTCTTCGATTTATTCTGCAACGGCGTTGCATTGACGCGCAGACTAGACATAGTGGAAGCAGCGGGTTCCGGGCGTGCATTGGTCAAGACCTACCACGATCTGCACCCCAATGCGCAAGGAAAGTTGATTCTCTCCTTCGTCCCCGACGTCAATTATGCGAGCGTGAATGCCGTGGAAGTGGAAGAGGAGACGCGTTAATCAAGAATGCTCAAGATGAATTCTCCTACGAAAGCGAAAGAATCGCAGAATCTTCATCGCGATGCGCACCACTTACTCCTTCATCAGTTCTTTCCTGAACTTGCTCCAATACTACAAAACCTGAGAAGTCCTGGCAGTAGTCCAGTGCGCTTCGTGGCATGCGATTGCTGCACCTGCGTGAGTGGCTGGTAAGCCAAGTATATTGGCGCAAATCGGAGTTACCTTTGAACTGCGAGGCGCGACAAATCAATCGCAGTCAGCGGGGACTCGCCGTAATTGGCCGCGTATATATCCCCAGCGCCCGGATCAACGGCGAGAGCATACGGATTGCTGCCAGCTTCAAAGGTTCCGATCACTCTATTCGTTGCGCCATCGATCGCCGTTACACTGTTGCCGTGAACGTTAGCTACATAGACGCGGTTGTGCACCGGATCAATGGCCACCGCCTGCGGGTGCTTGCCGGCAGGTAGCGTAGCTACTACCTTGCTCTTGGCGGCATCGATTGCACTGACCGTCTCATCGCCATAGTTCACTGCATACACCATCTGCGTAATTGAATTGACCGCTACCGCACAGGGGATGGAGCCGGTCGCTATGGTGCGCACCTCATGAGTCTTTCCGTTCAGCGCGACAATATCCGCAGTGCCGGTATGAGCTAGATACAGAGTGCGTGAAGACTCGTCAAATGCGATTCCCCAGAGGTGCGGCCCGACGGGAACCTTACTGATAGCTCCGCTTGCGCCATCGACTACCCGAATAACGGGATCTTCATAGCTCATGAGAAACAACTGGTTATGGATGGAATCGACCGCGATTCCATCTGCCGAACCTACCTTCAGCGCTTGAGCCGTGTTGGTTTCGCCGTCGATAACCGTGACGGCGTCGCTGTAAGTATTCGTCACGTAAACCTTGTTGCTGGCCTCGTTCACTGCCAACACATAAGGATGGGACTCGCCCTTGACCGTGGCGATCACTGTATCTTGCTTGCCGTCAATCACACTGATCGAGCCGCTACCTGTATTGGCGACATAGATTTTGTTCGTGGCTCGGTTGACGGCAATTGAGATTGGCCCGCTCCCCACCTTCACCGCGCGCGTCGCCCCGGTTTGCTCGTCCATGACCACAATCGTGCTCGCGCCTTCATTCACGGCATAAACCTTGTGAGTAGACGGATTGACCGCAATGGCCAGGCTCGTGATCAACCTGCCTGGCGGTGCATCGCCCTGTGCGAGGGCGGTGCAAGACACGCCCGCTAGAAGAACTGCGGACAGAGCCGCAAAGGCGTACGCATCGCAATAAAAGCGTGAGATTGAAAAAGCCGGCTGGCGGGTAAGACGCGGAGGATTCATGCTATGCAAAACCTCGTTGCTGGACTATATTATCAACAATAACAAAGTCCGGTTTCGATCTGCGAAAAAATTTCCATCCCGGTAGGAAGGTCCATCGATGACTCGATTCATGCCCTCTCTCATCCTTATGGCTGCTCTCGCCTTTACCACTGCTGCCGCCTTCGGCCAAGACCAGAGTTTTCACGTTCTCGCGTTCCACTCCATGCATGTTGAGCAGGATCATATAGACTTTTCCAGGCAGGCCATCCCTTTTTTTGCAGAAATGGCCAAGCGAGATCATTTCGACTTCAAGGAGACCTCGAATTGGAACGATATGAATCCCGCCACTCTCAAGCAGTACGAGGTCGTCCTGTGGCTGGATGATGCGCCGTCGACTCCGGCACAGCGCGCAGCCTTCGAGGATTACATGGAACACGGGGGCGCATGGCTGGGCTTTCATATCGCAGGATATATGGACAGCCGTGAGACCTGGCCGTGGTTCGCGGACTTTCTCGGCACAGTCTTTTATGGAAACAGTTGGCCTCCACTGCCGGCTACGTTGACCATCGACGACCCGGCTCATCCTGCGATGAGAGGCCTTTCCGCTAAATTAATATCTCCGGCCAACGAGTGGTATAGCTGGAAGCCTGATCCTCGCAATAGCCCGAATGTCAAAGTGCTGATGACACTCGATGCTTCCAATTATCCGCTCGGATTCAAAGACACCCTGACCGGAGGAGATATTCCTGTAACATGGACGAACACCAAGTACAAGATGATCTACACCAACATGGGGCACGGCGACAAGATTCTTACCAATCCGCAACAGAACCTCTTCTTCGAGAATGCTCTGCTGTGGCTTGGCGGTCGCTCGAAGTAGTTATACCCGCGAGGTAGCGATCCAGGATGCCATTCTCTTACTGCCCGCTGAATTTAGTTCTTACGGAGTAAAGCGCCGTGTGCGTCAAGATATAAAGCGTCTTCTTGTCGCTTCCGCCGAAGAGCAATTGCAGCGGCCTCCCTGGCGTGTTGATCGTGTCAATCAATGCGCCAGATGGATTGTAGACAAAGATCTGGCCGGCTGCCAGATAGACATTTCCCTCCGTGTCAACAGCTACGCCTTCCCCGCCCTGCTCGACAAAGAGTTTCGGGTTCGAGATGGACCCGTCTTCGCCTACGCTGACAGAGTAGGTTTTTTCCTCCGACTCGTCCGAAACATAAAACGGCTTTCCGGGGATGGCCGCCTGCAGCCCGAAGGCGCGAATTACATCCTGCATTTTGATCCCATAGTAGAGATCGTTCCGAATAAAATCCTGCTTCACTGGAATAAAGATGCTGTTATCCGGGGAGATAAATTGATACGGGCGCGGAGCCACAATGGCTTGTCGAAAGTCGTTTTCGTTGCGCCAGTAATCCACGGGAAGC
>CAZHKN010000004.1:0-46527 GCA_964532725.1 uncultured Occallatibacter sp. | reverse complement strand
GAATTCCAATTCTTGCGGGCGCGGTTACCGCGGGCATCGAGTTCCGGGCTGTCCCAGCGGAATGTAACCGCATCTATGTGCGAGAAGTAGCCGTCGAAATCCCCGCATTCGCCGGGATTTTTGTCCGCAAATAAATCGCGAAATGTGCGTAACGTGTGATAGATATCTCCGAGTGTCTCGCGATCATTTGTTATGCGGTAATACTGGGCGAGGCCGGCGAGCGCATAGATTTGTTCGTAGAGCGGAATAGAGTTGATATCGTCGTCAAATGCAGATGGAAACATCGTATAGACGCCATGCCGGTCGCGCTTGCGCGCGTGAGCCCAGAAGCAGAACCGGCCATCGGCGCTGTAGCTGCGAAAGGCCTCGCGCTGGAATTCAACTCCGGCCTTGGCCGCCAGCAGATATCTCGAATCTCCGCCGATCAGATAAGCCGAAGAGAGTCCGTAAATGAGTCGCGAGAGCGTGGCCATTTCCTGGGTGCTGTCGTCTGTGGGCGTACCTTCGATGCTGAGCGCTGTTCGGTAGAGCGCGGAAAAGTCGTCCAGAGAGTAGGTCCTCTTATCGTTGAAGAGGAGATCGAGCCATTTGTCGGCCATGGACTCGATCTGAGCCTTCCACCAGTGCGTGTGCTCAAACAAATAGAGGCCCTTATGCGATTTGAGGATGTGCACCGTCATCGCCTCATAGCGCTGGTGATCGTCCTGCAGATAGAAAAGCCCTTCGACGCCGATCAGGTCACCGGCCTTCACACTGGTCTCGAGCGGTCCCGGTTGCTCTCCTGCTTGCTGGGTCGAAGACTCGAAGTCGACGGGAAGGCGCTGACGCGGCATGCGGTCGAGATTGGTTACGGTGTCGAACCAGGTGGTGGGTTTAATGATGACGTCGAAGCGCGTTCCACCGCGGGTCTCGACAACAAAAGAGCGGGAACCCGGATCCTTTGCGACCAAAGTTCCGATCAGCGGAAGTTGTACCGTTAGACCTTTCATAAGTGACACCTCTCTGGATGAGGTTGAGAAAAAGTTGGCCACTTATGAGCCCTGCGAAGAAAACTTTCGGAAATACTCATAAGTGCGCGCTGCTATCTCGCCGGTTGAAACTGCTCATTCGTCGATCGTTTGTGCGCGGGGCCGGATACCCGCTCACCCGCGAGTGAAAGAACTGGATAACTGAGAAAGACGTCGTATTGGTAGTCGTTGGCCAAATTGTTCTCTCAATTCATGCGTTCAAAAACTACAAATCCGTTGGAGGGTAGGGCACAGGAAAATCGCCCTGCTTCGCAGATGCACTCTCCTCCGGCATTGCCTACGTTGTTGCCGCCAAAGATCTCGGCGTCGCTGTTGAAGACTTCCCGCCATCTCGCTGGAGCGATGCGGCCGGAGTGGACCATGCAGCTTGGATTATTGAAGGGGTGATTGTTGAGGCTGCCCAGGATCAGGAATTCACCGTCATCGCTCCAGCGGCGGAATGCGAGGATGCGGTTCTGGTTGTGGGTGTAAACAACTTCGATATTCCGGCTGCGGATCGCGGCGTGTTTGAGACGAAAACGAATCAGGGCGGAGTAAAACGCAAACAACTTTGCGCCGGTCGTATTGCGCATCCCGCGAAGGTCTTCGCGGTTTTCGAGAACCTTTCCGTAAAGGAAATCCTTTTCCGCGCCAACCTCTTCGCCGAATAAGAACATTGGCGTCCCAGCGGAGAGAATCGCCATGCCCGCGGCGAAGCGGCAGCGTGCTTCCGCGACTCGACGCGTATCGCCGAACAGTGGGGCGTCATTGACCGCGACGCGGATGGTCCGCTGAGTAAATTTGCCGTTTCCCGCTTCATCGTGCGATGCGTTGTAGACGATCTTGCGGCCGCCGGTGGCCGCTAAAACTCCCGCGAAGGTATCCATGGCCAGCGGGCGGTCGTCTCCCCGTCCTGCATTCTTGAGCAACTTTGCGTAGTCATCGCCCTTGTCCGTGTCGCCGATGAGGTGGTGATAAAAATCGGCGAACCAGGCTGCGTCAAAGCCGAGTCCACCTTCGTCGGGAGGCTGGGTGACTCCCTCCCAGTTGGAGTGATCTTCGGCGGATAGCATGATCCGCGGCTTGACTGCCTTCAAGGCGCGGGTGATCTCGCGGAGCAGCTTCGCTCCGTACTGGTTCACCTTTTCCAGCGGACGTCCATCGGCATGAAGGACGTTGTAGGCGTGGATCGACGTTGTCTGGTCCATGCGAAATCCGTCGATGTGGAACTCAGTAGCTTGCGTGAGGGCCGAGCTGAGGAACATGCGGCGCACCATCGGCTCGTTGTATCGAGGGGCCCAGCCGGTCGACATGTTGTCCACGTAGCCACCCTGCCCGCGTTGGGCGCCGGGCACGGCGGCGGCGAATTGGGCGTAGTCGCCTGGATGGCCTTCATACCAATAGTAGGAGTTGCGCGTATCGTCGTTGCTGTCGTACAACCATTCGGCACGATCCGCGGAATGGTTGTAGTGGTTGTAGACAACGTCGACGATGACCGCGATGCCGCGGCGATGGCACTCGCGGATGAACCATTTGTATTGATCGCGGCCGCCACCCGCGTATTCGATGGCGAAGTAATGCGAGGTGGCGTAGCCCCATCCGGCGCCGCCGCCGCCGAACTCCGCCATCGGCAGCAACTCAACGGCATTGACGCCCAGGTCCACAAGATAATCCAGCAGCGCAACGGCATCCGCGATGGTGCCCGGATCGTTGGCCGCTTTGCCAAATCCCAGCGCGCCAACGTGGAGTTCGTAGATGATCAGATCCTCGATCCGCTGCGCGCGGGGCGGATCGTTCACTTCGGTGCTCCAGAATTCTTCCGCGCTTATCCAGTTGGTCTCTGGCCAGACAGTTTCAACGGGATTAAGTTCTTCGGTCACCTGGTCGGGATCGACGACGACAGAGCAACTGACCGTGCCGTCAAGATCGACTGTGCGGCCATCCCAGGATTGGGAACCCTTGGGATGCGCACTGCCCCATCCGATCTGACAGCGAGAGTAGATATCCGTGCGGTAAGCGATGCTGGAATCGTCTTTTGTGACGCGAAACATATACGGAGCGTGATCGAACTTATTGAAGTCTCCAAGATCGGCCGAGACGGGATCGGTGGACCAGATGCCCTCGCTGTCGCGGCGCATGGGGAATGGCCCCCAGCCGGGTTGGACGCCGTCGCCATCGTCGCCCACATAGCCGCCGAAAATTCTTTCGCGTGGAGCCGGCGGATTTGCAGGTGTCTTCGCGGGATCGATGTACGACGGGCCATTTGGGTTGCTGGAGAGCGCGGCCATGAGTACTTCCACATTGGAGGCATTCGGCGCCCAGACGGCGAAGCGTATTCCTCGTCCGAATTTTTGCGCGCCCAGCCGCCGGCCATGGCACAGGTAGTAGGAAACTTCTTGTGCGTTGCCGCCGAGCGGCGCACGCGCCAATTGGAAGCTGAGATGCCGGTCGCGCGACCCAGCGTCATTGACTTCCTCGAAGATGGCCCAGTGCCTGTCTCCCGGCGCGTCCTCAAGGGTAACGCCCCAATGGAATGTCCATCCCTCTTGCTGATCGGCGAATTTGACGGTAGCGCGGTACGCTTGGGTGTTGTCCGGGCTAGACTGGAGCAGCGGCATCTCTTGCTCGGACCATTGGTCTGAATATTGCCCAGCCGCATCCCAACTGCCCACGAGGAACGCTTTGTTGAAGCTGGTTCCCGTCAGACCAGTGAAGTAAGTGAAGCAGACCGGCAGACTCATGCGTCCCACGTTTCCATAAACTCCATTCTGATAAAACGAGCCGTTTCCACTTTTCAGGCCGCATTTCGGCGAACCGAAGATCGATCAGGCGGCGAGCGCGAGAATCCGATCTCGAATCGCCGCGATGAATGGCACAACCTCATGCTTGCTGTAGCCGGTTACCAGATCGCCATCGACGGCTACGCGCGGATCGAGCTTCACCTCGGCGCCGCAGTTGAGGATGTCCGCCAGGACCACGGGATTGCAGACGACTTTGCGCCCCTTCAGAAGCTCAGGGTGGGGCGTGAGTATCCACAAGCCATGACACAATGCGCCTTTCACAACGCGCGGATCTCTCATTGCCGCGGCAAAGAATCGCACCACCGGCGAAGATTGAACATATTTGCGCGGATTGGAGGTATCCGGCTCTGTTGAATAACGCAAGCGCACGCTTGTGTAATTGGCCGACATGATGACGGCTGCGAAGTCCTGTGGTGTCACAGATCCGATATCCCGAGTTACCGTCAGGAGATCTGGAGTCTTCGATGGCGGATTTTCGAGGGGATCTACATCGCTCCGAAATGTGGCCGGATTCGCGATGTTGTCCGGGGGGTATGCCAGCCGGGAGAGGAACTCGACCTCCGCCCCCATGGCGCTGAATTCTCGCTGATATGCGTCGATCTCTTCCGGAATGAACATGTGCTCAACGAGCACACCAATCTTTTTCCCGGCCAGTGGTTGGGTATTCACAGGGTTTGAGCCTCGCAGGTCCGGTGTGGCGTAGAGGACGCAGTTATGACAAATCCCGCGACAAAGTGCTAGCCGGGGAAGTTAAAAAAGCGCAAGCTAGGCGATGAATGTGTTCCATGTTAGAGAGTCATGACGATTCCGCACAGATACGAGAACCTCGCGCCTGGGGTCGGAACAAAGTGCATAGCTCACAGATCGAGGAGGAAGAGGAAATTGCAAATCGACAGGGACTGCTGTAACCGCGCAGTTTAAGGGAAAGAAAATTATGCCTTCGCGACTCTAAAGAAGTCAAGCCTGATTTTTTCAAGGTAGCGTTCGAAATGCTAGTGCGCTTTTTGAGAAAGAGGAAGGGAAAGCCAAGCCGATGTTAGCAGTGAAGTTACTGACTGGCATTGTGCTGTTCTCACGCGGGAAAGTTGCCTGGACTGGACAGATCTCTTTGCGCAATTCGCATGACAAGCATCTGCATCAGAATGGCATAAGACGCCAAAGGCAGATCGCGATCGATTTCTCTTCGGGGTTGGGCTTTAAACGGGAAGATCTCTTCCAGATAAGATATGCGCCGATCCCATCGATAGGCACTGATTTCCGCAGGTTCGGCGGGAAAGTTCTCCTTGAGGTACTCGAACAATCGGGATGCCGCGCCCGCAGTGCTGCGCAGAGCGTACACCCCGCCGGCTGTCTGCTCGAGGAAGAGACGAGCTTCGCGGACCACCCCCTCCATGCCGCCGATCGCGACCATGGCAATCGGTTTCCGGTTCGGGGCCAGCTTGCTGTTCTCGCCCGGCGGACAAAGATCTATCATCGCCTGACGCATTGCTCTCAGGCTGTTGAGGCACTGTTCCTGGCCCGCGTCCTTGGGTTGAAACTGCTCTTCGTCCACGCTCTCGGTCCAGAAGATGCGAGCGTATCCAAGATCCTTCAACCGGGTTGTGGTTTTGGGAATAACTTTTTCAAATGCGCGGGATTGGAAGATCCACACCGGTTCCATCCCGTCTTCGATCTCCCCTGCCGGAAAGTACTCGGCGGCTACAGAAGCGACCAACGGCGAGATACTTGGATGTCCGCCAAAGACCAATCGCCCTCCGCGAGAAAATACCGCCCGCGCGAGGCTCACCACGGCTTCTTCGATTTCGACGGAAGTCCCGTTCATTCGATCAGCAACGAGCGGAAATCTTTCCGGATTACGGGATGGCTTGCTCGCGGAAAGAAATACAAACTGATCTCGCAACCAGAGACCGGAATCTGGATTCTCGCCGTTCATAGCACACCTCCTGCCATGTCAATGGCAGCCGAGAAGATTCGGCCTTCGTCGACCAGGACTAGCCGGCAAATCCCAGAAAGCCATACCAATCTGCGATGCGTCTCGGGTTCGAGCAGTTCCCGATGACCTACAATCACGCCCACGGTACCGGCCGGATTCATGGATCCTGAGTGAGCAACGTAGAAATCCGGCAACTCAGGGGGACGAGTCGTAATCCATACTGCATAACATTTTCCGCCGCCGTTGACCACCAGCAATCCGTCCGCGCGCATTCGACTGCCGGTCACACCGGCCAGTGCAAGGCACTCCACCATCTGCTTTCGAATGGAATGGAGACGGCGGAGCATCGCCGAATCATGGCGTGCCTTGATCTCAGCGGCGGTCCTTGCCAATGCCGCATCCGTGAGCCGCCCCCACTGCAGGAAGAGATTAGGCGGCCCTGGAGTACCGGCATCGACCTCCCGCGGCTCGCTCGAAAAATCGCCCGGCTCAAGCCTGGTCCGCAGATCGTCGTCGACATCCGGCAGTTTCTTCGTTTTCCTCTTCGCCTTTCCGGCAGGATCGCTCGGGTCCAGTTCTCTTCCATGCGGCATTTGCAGGACATAGAGTCCCAGGCGGTACTGTTTGCAGTAAGCAATCTCCTCAGAGGTCCATCTCGACTCGCCGAAGCGATCGGATTCGAGGAGAAGCACCATCGACTTTTCCGCTAACTCGTGATGAAGACGCCGCTGGAACCTCGATGCGACTGGGACTGAGTAACGGTCGAGAAATACGTCGAAACCCTGACGATTCAGTTCTTCAAAAAGCTGATCGGCGAGCGGCTGCGTTTCAATGCGTCGATAACTAATGAAGATTCGCTGCAGATCGCTCGTGACCGAGGAGGAAGAAAGAACCGCGCCAACGGCTTCAACAGCATTCTCAATCCAGAAAAATACATTGAATTCCCTGAACGACTTGGGAAGCCAGTGGGTCGGGTGCGCATCGCTCTTGCAAATGGGGAGAACCTTCCTGCGTTCGTCAGGCTCAAGCCACCAGCCTTCGTCTGGAACGTTAATCGTTCCCTTGCCATTGCCGGGTTCTTCGCCGATAAGCACAAGTAGTTTTTCGCGGTCTGCGGAGGAGCAGAACCTGCATCCACGCACTGAGTCCAGTCCGTGGTGACACAGCGAATCGCATTCAGCGGCGCTTGGCGCGAGATTCAAAAGGAAATCCCGGACAGCAGATGCGAGCCGTTGCGCCTCGGACCGGGAGGAGCCGGAGTCTGAAGGGCAAAAGAATACTGTGACTGGCCGGATGAGTGGGATGCCGCAGATTCCGGCTCCGTTTCCATCCGCATCGACTATTTGGAAAGAAAGCTCATTCGCAGCGGCCATGTTTGAATGCCTCAGACACTTGTGTCGGCCTATGAACTCAGCCCTGATCCAAGCTCTGCCTCAGCCTCAGAACTTGCTGAAAACCCCATCTGGTCCCGGAAGATCAGATTAACAGGAGTAACGAAACCCTCGACAACCTTCTACGATCTCTGCTGGAGAATCAGGCGCGATCCATTTTCAGCGACTCCTGCATCGGTGCGCTATTGAGCAAGCTCCTCAGCCGTTTTCTGACCCTGCGTAAAAAAATAGCCGAGGAACTTTATCCTTGCAGGAATGCGCATCAATGTGCCGACATCAGAGAATACATTGAACTCCAGATAAGATGCAAAAAATAATTCGCTAACTAACTCACGCTACAAATGAGCGAATATCTTTTCTGCTCTTCGCCGTGACAAATCTTCAAAATCTACTGCGCTGGAATCCGATACGCAGACACCGAATAAGGATGCAATTCTACTGCCAGAATCCCCGCCCTTATTTCCGCCGTTGAGGACTCCGGCGCCACTGCCGTGGGATGCTCAAAGCTATTCTCCGCGCTCAGATCCACGCTCTCCAGAGTTGTTACTTTCACCGCGCCTGAGATATTGTTGCCCTGCAGCCGAATCTCTGCCGGCCGCGCGGCAGGTGAGTTATTGATGACTATTACAATGAATTCTCTTGTATGCTCATCGAGCGAAGCGCTGGTATACAGTCCCTTCTCCGCCTGCGGTGTTACAGATAGTGTCCGCGTGCCAACATTGTTGGCAAAGACCTTCTGCACATAGTAATTCGGAGTTCCATACGAACGAAGATTATCGAACCAGATCGCGTCCGGCTTCCACTGCCAGGCATCCACATGCGCCATCAACGGAGCATACGATGCCATCTGCACCACATCGGCATTGCGCTCCAGTCCTGTCATGAACGCCGCTTCCGCAATCGCCGCATTCCAGTTATTCCGGTTCTCCGTGCTGGTCGCTCCAACTGTCTGCGCCGCATACTCGCCGGCAAATACCTTGGGACCGGACCGGTCGTAATGATCGTAGCGTCCAGTGTTCGCCAAAAACCATTCCGGACTCATGTAGTAATGCTCGTCGACAATATCGGCCTTCAGATCCCGCCAGGTTTTCCACATGCTTTCAAATGGTTCGCCGGCGGGAATGGGTCCGGCCGCAACCACCAGCTTGATTTCCGGGTGCTGGGCCTTCAATGCCGCCGCAAAAACCTTATATCGCTCCACGTACCGTGGTCCCCACTGCTCGTTGCCCACGCCAATCATCTTCAGATGAAACGGCTCCGCGTGGCCTAACTCGGCGCGCAGCTTGCCCCACGGCGAAGTTACAGGGCCATTGGCAAACTCGATCAGGTCCAGCGCGTCTTGCACGTAATCATCCAGCTCGCTCAGCGCTGCTGTCTGGCTCGAATTGAATTGGCAGGCCATTCCACAGTTCAAAATCGGCAACGGCTCCGCCCCAATATCTTCAGCCAGTTGAAAGTATTCGTAAAATCCCAAACCAAAAGACTGAAAATAATCCGGCGTTGGGCGGTAATCAAATTCGTCATTCCAGCGATTGATAATCGTCTGCCGTTCGGCGATGTCTCCGATAGTCGTCTTCCATCGATACCGCGTCGCCAGTTGCCGCCCCTCAACAATGCAGCCCCCGGGGAAGCGCAGAAACCCCGGATGCAGATCGTACAGCAACTGCACCAGATCTTTGCGCAAGCCATTTTCGCGGTGCTTCCATGTATCCAGAGGAAAGAGCGAGACCATGTCCAGATCTGCTTCGCCCTTTTCATCCAGATACAGATTCAATTTTGCGTGAGCCTCTGTTGCATTGACGCGAATCACCGTCTCATAGCTCTTCCAATGACCGTCAAAGCCTTCCAGCTTTCCGCTTCCAAGTATGTGGCCGCCAGGATCGGTGATCGTCACCCGTAGAGCTTTCACGCTGTCGCTGCGCGCATACGCGGAAAACCGGTACTCGCTGCCTTCCGTCACTCCCATGCCGCGAAATCCAGCGTTCCAGAAGCCATAGCCCGGCTCGGTCGCGCGTACGCGCAAATAGTGGGGATTGGTCTGGTTCAGAGGCTTATCCGTGCGTGTGCCCAGCTCACCCTTCGGGCTATTCAGCCCTTTGCTGCTGTAACCCAAGATCTCATGCCAGCCGGTCAGCGGATCCTGGAATTCAAAGGATCGGTTCTTCACCAACTCGGGGTAAAGTCCGCCGTCAGCCGCAAAGTTGATGTCTTCGAAAAAGATGCCAAACATGGTGCTCGAAATTGCCGCGCCGGGATGCGCCGCATCTACAGAGATAACGGTTGGATCCTGCTGCGCCTGGCAAAAAAGCATGGCAGGAATCAGCACGAAGGCGAGAAATGTGAACGAGGTTTTGCTGGTCATAAGCTCGCCACTCATCCTAACGCTTTGCAGTCGAGCCGTCCATGCTGCTGGAAGAGGGCCTCTTCCAGCGATGCGGAATTGGGAAATCGTGCGGAACGCAACCGCATGGTTCTGCGATACAACCCTTTGGATGCAGTGCGCGTTATTTCCCAGGGATTTTGATTGGCGAGGCCAACATCGAGGGATGCACGCCCTGGAAATCCTGGTTGTCGGCCAAGCTCCACAGGAAGGAGGTTGTCAGTTCGCAGGCGTTCGGTTGCTTAAGCCGGTCAACGCCGTTTTTCGCGCAAGGCTTCGGCGCTGTATCGAAAAGGCTGCCGGCTATGGTTGAGCCGTTCCGCTGGGAGTTGCAGTTGGCGTCAACTCCGACGACACAGAATGGTTGGTAGCGTGCAACAGCGTGGCATGAAAGGCAATTCGACGTCGTCCCCTTGGCGGGAGCTCCCTCAAGATACGGATTAAAAACAGGTCGATCGGCCTTGAAGCCTTGAATCAGATCTGCCTGATTCGGAGTGTCGGGAGATAGCATAGCATCCATGGAAAAGTGCTGGTATCCAGCTGGAAGCTTGAGATCTGGCGGCATATCGCTCATGTCAGGGGATAGCGAAGGCCGGTTGACCCACCAAAAAGTGCTCCATGTCCAATTCTTGAGTTCTCTGGTCGCGATATGGAAACCAACCATTACGACATAACAGTCCTCTTTGGTGACGGGTTGCGGCGCTACTAATGGAGATGCTGCGAAGGGCTGCAGTGTCACCAGCGAGTCGCACCTTCCGTTTGATTTCTTGTACGGAAAGCACTTGATGGGAACAGGATCAGCCTCAGTGCCGGCGTAGTCGCGACCAGTGCAGTCAGTATTCTCATCAACCTGGTTCTGCGCGTCGGTCTTGATATAGAGCCACGCCGCCGCCCCCCACCCTGCTATTAGCCCAAGGCCTCCGTCGGGATTGGTTTTTACGCTGGGACCATAGGCCCACACTCGCGCGTTCTCCGGGTTGAAGCCCTCCCAGATCTCCTTTATAACAATTCCAGTAGAAGGCATCTCGGGGACCACGGGTGCGATGGCATCGTCCTGAGCGGAAATGATGCCGTCTCTTACTGTTAGAATCTTTTGCAGAGCGGCGCCATTTTCAAGGTGATTTTTGCTGATCCAATTCGCTGCATCCAGACTGAAATAGACGGTAGACATCTGTTGTCCTTGCGGCGAATTAATCTGAGGTGAGCCGGTCGGAGATAAACGTTTTTGCGGGGCAGCGATACTCGGGTTAGTGGCAGGAGAACAAAGCTGGTTCAAGTCGAGTGCACACTTGGTTAGCCAATTCGTTTCGTCTGTTTCCCACACGGGCATCTGTCCTGGCTGCTTGGCTGCGTCGCTCGTCAACTGGCCGAGCAGCCTCCAAGCATGGAGCCGGATTGCGTGAATATCTTTGCGATCTCGCATCGATTGGAGGTCTTCAAGCGGGGCAGGAAAACCATCGATTTTTTTCTGGCAGGGAGTTATCGCGCACGGGGCGTCGGCCAAGCCTGTCGACGGCTCCTTTTCCAGTTTCGCTGCGACAAAAATAGACACGAACCCGCAAAGCCCTGCCGCGGTGATCAGAGATGTGATCAGTCTTATCATTGTTCGCCCTTTCATTGGTTTGTGTTCACGGCATTTCAGCATACCTCTGTTGCTGTGTCGTTTAACTATTCGAACCTGTGGCTGCCGGATCTACGCTCGCCCCGTTCTGCGCCAGCGTCACAATTGGCATCGCGCCGCCAGGGCAGTGGCCGGCGGTATATTGCGCATCGGCTGCGAATACCTGGAAGGCAGTGGCCACGTTACGAAAGGATTGATAGTACGGCTGGTACTTTGAAGCTGGGTTGCTCGTGTACACGCCGAGAATGGACTGCACACACGCCTCTGTCAGGTTGGTTGCAGCGGCGATTTGCTGGACCGGAACCAGGCCGCTGGTGCTGGCCGCTGGGGTGTCAAGCGCGTCGAGGTAATCGGGGTTGGTCACCAGGAAGAGCCAGACAATAAGCGCAGGAGCGGCATTGCCAGGGGTCATGGGATACGGGCTTCCATAGGCGAACGGGGGATACGCCGGTGCAATGTTTGAAGCCATGGTGGTTATCACGCGAAGAGCCTCGACTGCTTGTGCGTGGCTGACAGGGTTATTGCTCATGGGTCATTCCTTTCGACTTGGGTAGAATCGGGTGTTCGTTCAGAGGTTGTTACTGAATCATTGAAGCAGCGACGTGGATGGCGGCGCATGTCCGCGCAGGTTGGAGAGATTACGCTGAACCTGCTCAATTGAGGCATCGTCTCGGTGCAGAGACTGAGCGAGGACCAGATAGCTTGTCATCTGGTCTGCGAGAAAACCCGGCGGGTATTCCCACGGATTCTGCCACAACGCCGCCGGGCGCAGAGCCGCCTTTCCATATGCCTGCAACGCCTCGCTCTTGAGCGCCAGGACACGAACCCGGTCTTTTTCGGTTGCGGCCGCGGCCAGCAATCCCCGTCCGAGATATTCACGCGCCGACAGCGGAGCATCCAGATTATCCGCCCTGCGAAACGCCGCCAGCGCTGCTTTTGCATTGCCCTGCGCAAGGAGCAGTTCCCCTTCAACGCGCGCGCCTGCCAGATCGTAGACCAGCCCCAATTCGTGATCGTGCTCGGGCAGCAAACGCTTCATCTCTTGAAGTGCCGCAATCGCCCTACGGCGATCCGAATTATCAAGACTGGGCAGCGACTCTCCGATGATGGTGCTCGCCCAGAGGATGGAGTTGGGCGCTGGATTCAATTGCAGCGCTTCGTCCACCCTGGAAAGGCAACTTGAAAATTGACCCTGGTGGCACTGGATGTACGCGGCGTCCAGTTGTTGCATGCCTCTCTTGTTTTTTGCCCCCTCGAATGCAGCGGACTCATCCGCAATGGTGGCCAATGAGTCTGCGTACCGGCCCTGCTCAGCCTCAACTCGCGCGCGGAGCGAGTAACCAAAGGTTCGGAAGTCTTCTGAGTTGGATTTTTCCAGGCGGGTGAAGGTCGTTTCGGCTGTCGAATAGCTGCCCTCCAGGAATTGATCAATCCCCGAGAGATAGGTTGCAAAGTCAGTGCGCCCGGAATGATGAACGATTTCAATCCATTTCTTCGCCTCGCTGTAGTCGCCGAGCATCAAATACGGATAAACTAGCTCACCGGCGGCGGCATGGCGCTCACCTGATATCGCCTCGGCCCGCAAGAGGATAGTGATCGCATCCTGTGGGCGATCGAGCCTTTCAAGCGGCTCTGCCTGGTAAAACCAGCCGTAAAAGTCATTCTCGTAAAACGCCGTGTCGTCTCGGAAAGCTGCCAGCGCCGTTTGGTAATCTCCGGTGTCCGCGGCAAAAGAACCCCGAATAAAATCCCGTTCCTTGCGCGAAAGGCGATTCCCTGAACTTTCGTTGAGGGCCGTCAAGTACGCCCTGTATCCCTCCTGGCGCTTATCCTGGGAAACAAGATTGTCGCCAATCGCGGCATAAGCCAATGCAAAGTCCGGATCGAGCCTCACGGCGTCTTTTAGCTGCTCTATGCCTTCATCCTTTCTCCCTTGCGCAAACAATTTCTGGGCGTTCGCATAGTCTGCCAACGCATCCCAGCTTTTTGTCGTAACGTCACCGGGCGGGATATCCAGGCGGGCGATGTCGTTGGCGGATTCGCCCGCGTTGCTGCGGATCCAGTCGGAACTTGTTCGGACGGCGGTCAACAGTTCGGCGGGGATCGTAGTTCCGCTGCTCAACCCGCTTGTTTCCCAGTGGAAGGTCTTGCTCCAGTCGTTGCGAGGTTGAGAGGGGGTGTTGTCTGGTTGCTGGATGTCGATGGTGAGGGAGTAGTTTGGAGTGGAGCCGGAGATGGTCGCGATAAGAACGCGAACGGCGCCGGTGCGCAGCGCGATCTCTCGCGCTATCGGTTCGGTGATCGGGGTCTCCGGCGATTTGGTCATCCGTTGCAAGGTATCTCCAACTAGGCTCTGGTCGAGGAGGCTGATTTGCGCGGACTGGCTAAGGCTGGCCCGCAGTAATTCGGTCAGGTTGTCGAGGGAGCGATCTCCTGTGTTGTTGCGAACCGGGGCGAGAAAAACCAGCGCGCCCGGGGCAACCTTGGAATCCGCTCTTGTTGTGAATAGGCGTAGGCCGATGAAGGAAAGGGACAGGAGCAGAAGAAGAATCGCAGCGCTGAATTGAATTTTTCGCGCATGGGTCCAGCGGGGCTGCGCGGGCCGGGCCGATTGCAGACGAATCTGCGAGTTGGGAGGCAGTGAAATGGCTGCGCCGCCAAGGGCTTCGACCACCTCGCCGGCGGAGGTGAAGCGCTCACTGGGAGCGATGCGGAGACAACCTTGAATCACCTGCTCCCAGCGCTCGGGCAGATCGGGAACCACGGCACGCAGTGAAGGCGGCGACCCGCTAAGGCGCTGCGCGATTCCGCTGAGGAGATTGGCGGAGGGAAAGGCGCGCAGGCCGGTGATCATCTCGTAGAGGACAAGGCCAAATGCATAAATGTCGGTAGCGGCTGTAACCGGCTGGCCGGACTCCAGTTGCTCGGGCGCCATGTAGGCAAGGGTGCCGATGATGCCGGCGTGGCTGATCGACACGGAGTTTGCCGGAGAGTGCAGCGGGTTCCGGCGGGCGAGGCCGAAATCGGTGATGACCGCGCGAGTGCCCGGTAGCGGCTGCGCGGAGTCCACCAGCATGATGTTCGCAGGCTTGATGTCGCGATGGACAATTCCAGCCTGATGCGCGGCGCTGAGAGCAGCCCCAATCTGGCGAGCGAGCGCCAGCGCGATTGCGGGGGGAATGGGGCCGGAGCGCTTGAGTCTGGCGGAAAGCGTCTCGCCTTCAAGAAACTCCATGGTGAGGAAGAAGAATTCGGAACGAGGCTCCGGCGCGTTGGCGAGAAAACCGCGGTCCAGATCAAAGGTGCGGCAGACGTTGGGGTGCGTGATGGTTCGGGCGATGCGGACCTCGCGGCGAAAGAACTCCAGCGCGGCAGGATTGCCTGCAATCTCCGGGCGGATGGCTTTGAGCGCGATGCGAACGTTCAGTTCGCAGTCGAAGGCTTCAAAGACATGGCCCATTCCTCCCTCGCCCACCATGCGCAGAATCTGAAATCGATTCTTGAGCATCTCGCCGGGCCGGAAAGGCGCTGGCGAGGATTCGAAGTCCGGGAACAAATCGGCCGGCAGCAGCGGCGACTCCAGGTAGCTGGCCGCCTGCGCGTCGGCCGCCAGCAGCCGGTCTACCTCCGATTGCAGATCTGCGTCGCCTCGCGCGGCAGAGTAGACAAAAGCACCCCTCTCACTGGCGGGCAGTTCCAGCGCAGCATGAAAGATCGAGTTGACAGCCTGCCAGCGGTCCCGATTCATCTTCTCCAGTGCCGCAATACCCGAGCTGAGATTCCTGGGCTCAGGTGCGGAGTTCGGCGAAGAGCCAGGCCTTGGCGGCGCGCCAATCCCGCTTTACGGTCCGCGACGAGATTCCAAGAGCATTGCCGGTTTCCTCTTCGCTCATCCCAGCAAAAAAGCGCATTTCAACAATCTTCGATTGGCGCTCATCGAGGCGGGCCAGCCGGTCGAGAGCCTCGTCGAGGGCAAGAATCTCCGGCTCTTGTCCCGGTGACGGAAAGAGCGCGTCATTCAGCGTGATGATGGTTACGCCGTCGCCGCGTTTGCGGGCTTGGCCGGCGCGAGCGTAGTCAACGAGTATTCGGCGCATCAATGTGGCCGAAACCGCATAAAAATGCGATCGGCTCTGCCAGTCGATTTTCTGGAGCTGGGTGAGGCGCAGATAGGCTTCGTGGACGAGCGCGGTGGGCTGGAGCGAATGGTGCGCGGCCTCGTGGCGGAGACGGTTAGAAGCGATGCGCCGCAGTTCTCCGTAGACCAGAGGGATCAGGCGTCCCTCGGCTTCCTTGTTGCCCTGCTTCAGTTCGAGCAGGAGCTGTGTGACCTCACCTGCTGGTACCGCCACTTTAGGATCCTGAGTTAGGGAAGTTTTCAGAGATGATCTAATTTATACCAAAAAATACTGGCGCAGCACTTTATTTATCTCGGATGTATCCAGGGAAAAGGCCGGGGGGAACCGGTTGAATCAGTTTGCCCCCGGCGGCACTGTGGATTTGTTGTTCGCAGTTATGTGAACTCGGCTTCGCTGTCTGAGACAGATGCAGAAACCCGCCTATGCCGAATATCTCTCCGGCTAGGGGTTGGATTTTCCCGCTTTCGCGTCCGCTGCATCGCCGGGATCCTCGATGTCCGAGAATGGGACTCGATAGCGGAGGACGCTTGCATAGACGGGCCTGTCGGAATCCGCTTTCCACACCGCAACATTCACGATGACTCCACCGCTGTACGTGATCTTGTCTCCGGAAGATAATGCGGTCCAGAACGTCTTGTGATCGAGTTCAGTTCCGCCCGCATTGGCCACGCTCGCCAATACGATGAATGCCGGCCTGCGCACCCAGCCTGCATAAGGGTCTGCGCCTGCGGCGGCACTGTGGGCTCCCAGATTCTTGAGGCCTTCACATGGCTGTTGGCTCTCAGTCTCTTCACCACAGAGCACTTCTGCCAGCAACTCCCCTTGAATCGCAGCGGTACTCCCGCTGGTACCGGTAGCTGCATTGATTCCCAGCAACGAATTCATAAACGTATCGTAGAGGCCGTTCACGTCCGTGAGGGCGGCGGTCAGTATCGCATCACCCGACAATGTATTCGCGCCATCGATCGTTGTGTGTGTATGCTTTGTTGCCGGGACAGGCGGTTTTGCAGCTGGGTTTCCCGGGGACTTCTGAGTATCATCGACATCCGTAGTCTGCGTGGATGAATAGTTTTCGATGAACGCTTTGTTGCGATCCTCCACAGCGGCGATGGCTTGTGACCGGATCGCGTCGACCAACTGAATATCCGCCTCAATATCCGCTGCTTCCATCTTGCTTGCGGACCCGGTGCCGAAAAGTGGCGGGTAAATGATCGAAAGCTTCTGGGAACTGCAGGTATGTTTGATGTCTCGTGTCAACGCAACCGCAAAGTTGCTGTCAGGAATGGTGATTTGTCCCGGAGTTTCGACATTCGATGACACGGCGATTGCGGAGAGTAAATTTGTAAAATCTATTCCAGGGTCTGTGGGAGCAAACGCTGCTGCCGGTACAGCCTGCGCAGAAGCTGCTTGCTGGGCAAAGCGCGCGCTAAAGCTCTGTAGGAGCTTTTTCTTGTCCGCCTGCTGTTCTCTTGAAGCCAAAAAAGTATAGTAATCAGATTGACTCTGGAGAGCTTTTCCCAGTTGCTGCGCCAATGACGGACGAAATTCGGAGGGGATCAGCGTTGCATAGTCGGCGGATACAATCTTCGCATTCGCTTTGAAGGCAGCATACGCCTGCAAGCTCGCGAAGGCAGTTTGGTCGTAAATGACGATGGTTCCATTGTCCTTGTTGACGCCGTCCAGGCTGCAGACCTTTGTTGCGAGTGCCTCTGAGATCTTGTTCAAAGCGCCATATGCAAGCGTTTGTGACTCAAAGGAAGCGCTTGAAGGAGAGGCTGGTGTGGCTGGTGCGGGGCTGCTGGAGCCTTTGGCCTGAGCATGAGCCACGGTTGGAATATAGACGGTTACGACGAGCGCGGCAAATGCAAAATTTAGCAGAGTAAATGCAGACAGATCCCTGCGTGGACGCATCCGCATTGATGAACCATTGGGTGTGATTCTCATGACTTCTCCTTTTTTTAGTCAGGCCCGCAGCCCGGCGGCATAGCCGAACTGCGGTGTTCTACGTTCTGCTGCATCCTGAAGAAATCTGCAGTCAGGTTTAGCTACTTGCCGCTGCGCTTTTTTGCGTGGGCGGTGCTGTCGATCCAGTGGTTTCTCGGGGTGCGGCGGCGTTCGCGGCGGCTGCCGACGCGGGCGCGAGCCTGCCATGCGTGGGCCGCTCCCTCAGCGGTCTTTTGCTGCCATCCCGCAGCGGAGTTCACATTCAGCACGCCGATATAACCGCCGGGTAGAAGCTGAAGCGGTGCGGAGATTTTCTGTTGAAAGTCAAACTGCGGCGCGGACGTGAGCGAAGGCTGAAACCAGGCGGGGTAGACGAAATCGGAAACCTTGGCGCCGTCGATTTCGTACGCAAATTGGTCGTCTTCGCAGGCGTCGCAGACTTCGTACGCATAGAGAGTGCCGGAATTGGCATCCGGCTGCACCAGGATGGTCATGTTGATCTCAGGATCCCCGAGCATCTCAAGCAGTTCGTGGCTCGCTGTGACTGTCCAACTGGTGTTGTTGGTCAAGTCGCTTTTTGCGAAAACCTTGCCGATCGGCAACCCTTCAGCCGTGACATCGTGGTATCCGAGAGCGCCTGCCTGATCGGAATCGTCAAAGAATGTTAGCCACCAGGAACCTGCTTCTGGAGCGGCTCCATTCGGGACAAAGGCCAGCTCTGCGTCTACGCCCCAAATAGGAGCGAAGTCACGGCTGACCTGGATTTGAAGCGGGCCGATGGCGGCCTGCACTTGAGCGTCGGTGAGCACCGTGCTCTGATTCATGACGGAGATCTTGTTTTTGAGCATTCTATCCTCCAGAGGATCCGATTTGACTAGCTGACGAGCGCAAAGGGAGTCTCCTCGTTTTATCTTCCAGAGGAGCACTGAACGGGTAAGCGTAATTTCAGGGCGGAAGGGGACAGACCGGGTGGAAATTTATTTAATTAGTCACTGGGACTTCAGAATCCCGGCATTAAATCGATGCGCGCGATTTGCCGTCTTGAGGATTTCTCTTCGCCCTGCTCGCATAGGCAGCGAGGCTGTTATTCTTCCAGCCCCGCTGCAAATTCATCAAGCATTATTTGAGCGTGCTCAGTGGGGTGGAGGATTGGCTGAGGTCTTCCGGGCCTTGCAAGGGTTCTGTTTCTGTGAGCCTGGGACCAAGCGATTGCACGAGGTTGGGAATATCGTAGTGCAGCAAAACGCCGGGCAGAATATCTTCCGGCGCGCCTATCGGTAAAGAAGCATCTAGCAGGCTGCGGTAGCTGGCCAGCACGTGGTCTACGGAAACATGCTGCAGGCGTGGATCGAGCACGGCGGCGTGCAGCAGGACGAGGCCCATGTGTCCACTGGCGACGGCGGAGATTTGCGCGGGGTCCACGTCGGTACGCGCGGCAAGAAAATCGGAGGCGCGAAGCACATCGTCGACCCGCAGGCCGAGCAGGGTGCGGCCCACCAGGTCGGCGCGAAGGCTGAGCAGATAGAAGGGTCCAAGCAACGGAGACTTCATATCATCTGTCCCCGGAGGCGAGGGGCGCGGAGTAATTGCCAGGACGATATTACCGGCAGCAGCCAGAGCATCGAAACGAGCTTTGTTGGCCAGAGCGATGGGGTTGTTCTCCTCAATGGAGCTGGGAACCAGCAGCAGAACCGCCGGGTGGCGGCCAGGAGTGGAGGGAACCGAAAGATCACCTTGCAGCTCGGTTCCAGCAACCGACGGCAGCACGAACGCCCCTGTCCCGGCAGCCAGCAATTCCGGAGCCGGTTTGAATGCGCCAGGAAGAGCCTCAGATCCAGTCGTATGACGAATCATTACACGAAGCTCTTTGGCCTTCAGCGTAGACGGCGCAGCGGGAAGGGTGAGCACGGCTCGCTTGCGGTTGAGGGTAAAGACGGTTTCAGCGTTGGGGTAACTGGTGGCAACTTGCCCTGTAGGAGTGACTTGAAGCGCATCTTTGGGCAGGCTAGAGGCCGTTTCGCCGGATCCACCGGCTATCGCAGCGGCAGGCGGAACGACGACGGGGTCAACGCCCGCTGTCTGCTTCAGATTGCGGTCGAAGAATTTCACAATATCCGACAGGATCGGCGTCAGAGCACCGTGACCTCCAGGGCCAGTGATGAACTGCAGGGCCGCTGTGGGAGCAATGCTGCTCGTAGTGTCGGCATTGAGCGCCGGGCCGGACGGAGTTGGCGGTATGGAGGGAGTTGCGCTATGAAGAGGAACGCCGGCGCTGGCAGGGTCGAAGAGCGCGTAGAAACGGCGGGCCTCGATGACGCTGGTTCGTGCTCCGGCGAAGGGAAACATATCGGAGTAGGTAGCAACAACAGCGTAGGGCCGTGGCGCGGCGAGTTCGATCCAGTCGGGAAAATCAAGCCCTGACGAGATGAAGCGCGGGTTGGACTGCTCCCCATCCTGAGGGCCGATCGCAGGCAGCAGAGTGTCGAAAGAGGTGGTGTAGCAGGCCACTGCGACGGCGGCAACGCGCGGGTCGAGCGCGCCTACGAGGGCGGTCATGGCTCCGCCTCCGGAGCAGCCAAAAGCGCCGATCCGATTCGCATCCACCTGGGGAAGTTGCGAGAGATAGTCGATGCCGCGCATGGCGTCCCAGAGCATGTACCGGGCCAGGGTGTCCCCGATCAGCATGGGTTGCAGGCTGGCCTCGCCGTGTTCGCCTGTGGGCCGAGTCGCAAGCGACGTGCCGGGCTTGGCAGGATCGGGATATTGCAGACGCTCGCCCTGTCCGATGGGGTCGTAGGAGAGGACGACGAAGCCGTTGCGAGCAAATAGGGCGGCCACGCGATAATCGCCGGCCTTGCCTGCCGGGCTGTGCCCCGGCGCAAGAAGAATGGCGGGCAGCTTGGATGAAGGTCCGTCGGGGAGATAAAGCAACGCGGTCACCGGGAAGCCGGGCTGACTTTCGAAGAGCACTTTCTGGATGCGGAAGCCGTCGGCCTGCGCTTCGCCCAGGACTTTGGCATTCAGCGGCGTACGCTCGGGAAGTGAGCCGAGAAGCGACAGAATCTGTTCGCGGACCAGTGCCTGGCGGGCCTCGGCCTGCGCGCGGGTGTGAATCGCTGCGACTTGAGACGCGCGGGCTGCGGTGTAGCCGGTGGCAAGCGAGTCCAGATACTGAACCAGATGGGCGCGACCTGGACTCGCCTGTGCCGCAGTAGCGCGTGGCGCAGGGGTCTGCGATTGTGCGCCAACAAAGGCGGCGGTGAGCGTCGAGGTGACGAAAACGAGACAGGAAATGCGCTTCAAGGAAATCATCTCAACAAAGACTCCATCTCAAGCGATCATACGGCGCGAATGCGCCCTCCCGTACCAGAAAGCCACCCGGCACGAAACCTCAAGGTCAACGGATACGTCGGTACTTCAGGTTCTCTTCATTGAGGCGGGAGTCTAGTACCCCCTGGAGCCAGCGGCGCGAGCCAAAGAGTCCAGTTCGGGCGGTCGCGAATCGTCCGTGTGCCAGCCTTACGCTTGAGACGCGACAGTCGCTCTGAAGAGGTCAGAAATCTCACGTACTGAATTGTGAAAGGAAAAGATGATTCATCTCCCACTTGCGCGCCGTGCATTTCTAACCAGGGCTGGACTGGGTATTGCCGCGTTGCCTCTCCTCGCCGCGCTGCCAGAATCTATAGAGGCAAAAGCCGGCCCAAAGCAAGACGCAAAGAATAGCTCTGCCGCGGCAAAGCCCGGCGTCCATCTGAATGTGCGCGATTTTGGCGCACAGGGAGACGGCAAGACGAAAGATACAGCGGCGATTCAACAGGCTCTTGATCGATGCTCCGTGCTTGGAGGCGGAGAGGTTCTTGTGCCCGCCGGCGATTACAGCACCGGCGCAATCGTGCTTCGGTCAAATACCATCCTGCGCCTTGATGCGGGATCTACTCTGTTAGGAACTTCTGACCTGGCCGATTATCCGTTGACACAGGTGCGATGGGAGGGCCGTTGGAGCAAGGGATACATCGGCCTGGTTTCGGCAATGGACGCGGAGAACATCGGCATTGTTGGAACAGGTAAGATCGTCGGCAATACCGCTATTGTTGGCCGGGTTGATCGCGCCACCCAGCTTCGTCATCCCGCGCTACTCGAATTCACCAATTGCAAGAACATCCGCGTGGAGGACTGTACCACCAGCCAGAACGATATGTGGTCCATCCATCCGACCTATTGCGAAAACATTACATTCAAAAATGTGACGGTTCACGGCGGCGCGGACGGCATCGATGTAGACTCCTGCAAGCAGGTCGTGATTGACGGTTGCGACTTTGCCACCGCGGACGACTGCATATCGCTCAAGTCCGGCCGCGGCGCTGAAGGTTACGCAATCAACAGGCCAACGGAAGATGTGCGCATCTCCAACTGTACCTTTGCCGATCTCCACTGGGCTTGCATAGGTATCGGCAGCGAGACCTCCGGCGGCATTCGCAACGTCCATGTTGAGCACTGCAAATGCACCAGCGCGAAAACCTTTGCCATTTACATCAAGAGCCGCCCGGGACGCGGCGCTTTCATCGAAGACATCTACATGAACGACCTCGATGTTTCAGGAGCCGAAGCAGGGTTTCTCCGCTTCAATATTCTGAACAGCGGCAAGCAGGATGAGTTTCCGGTCCCCGGAGACGAAGGCATTCCGACGATACGCAACTTCCATTTCAATAACATTCGGGTCAAGGACGTGCCGGTGCTGGTGGACGGTGTGGGCATTCATCCCAGCAAGCCTCTTGAAGGCTTCTCGCTCACGAATGTGACCGGCACCTGCGGCAAGGGCATCTTCCTGGCCAACATCCATCGCGCGGATCTACGCAAGATTGAGGTGACGGGCTACAGCGGGGCGCTGTTGAATACCAGCAACGTAACCGGAGCCGGGCTCGCCGGAGCCGCCTCTTTGGAAGCCGCCAAGACACCTGATCCAATTCCGGCGCCAGCGCAGGCCTATTCGCTGCACTAGCATCGGTGGCTGGGCACGCCGTCTCTAACCTGCCTTGTATGTGCGACTGAACTCATGAGACGGTTTGGCCGTACGTGACTCAGACAGCGGTCCCTGGGCTGAGCGTCGACGGATTACCACCTCAGGATGAACGGAGCCGCCCGTCCGTAGGGGAGCCGATGCCTCGGTTCCCCTGCGGCGAAGACCCAACCGCAGCTGGACGGGTTAACCATTGAACCCGGAGTGAGCGAACAGCGAACGGATGGCCAGCGCAGGTGGCAGTTGGCGTTGCTGCGGGTGAAATGAACCATTTTTTCAACAATCTTTATCACTCGGGCATTGACGAACCGGCAAACCGGCGGTACTCTCAAGCCCAGATACCCGATTTGGTCGCCCATGCCAACCCGCGGTTTTCTCACCCAGCCGAGAGCTTAGGCTTATCCGCGCTCCGTTTGATTCAACCCACAGAAATTAACTTTGCAAGCACCACCGAGGCGGAGCCAACTGGCCCCACCGCCGGTGGTTCAACCCCGTACCTTCACCCTGGAGGCCGTCGAAGCCATTGAAAATTGCTCTGGAGATCACGCCCAACCTTGAGCCCCTGTTCGGGACTCGCGATGAAAATCTCAGGCTCATGGAAGACTCGCTCGGTGTGCGCATTGATCTGCGCTCGGACGCGGTCCACGTGGAAGGCCCCGAGGCCGGCGTTCGCCGCGTCCAGGGCATCTTTCAGGACTTCGAGGCGCTGCGCAAACAAGGCGTCAATCCTCACAACGGCGAGCTGCATGGGATGCTGCGGCTGGTGGTCACCGATCCCGTCACTACACTGCGCTCGCTGAACGAGAGCGGCAAACAGCGCGCCACGGGCATCAAGCGCCCGGTGCAGCCGCGGTCGATCAACCAGCGCAAATACCTTGAGGCGATCGAGCAGAACGATATGACCTTCGGCGTTGGCCCGGCCGGAACCGGCAAGACCTATCTTGCCGTGGCAATGGCCGTGGCCGCGTACAGCGCCAAGAAGGTCAGCCGCATCATCCTGGTGCGCCCGGCGGTCGAGGCCGGCGAAAAGCTTGGATTCCTGCCCGGGTCGCTGCAGGAAAAGGTCGATCCGTACCTGCGCCCGCTGTATGACGCGCTCTACGACCTGCTGGAGCCGGAAAAAGTAGAAAAGATGCTGGAGAAAAATATCATCGAGGTCGCCCCGCTGGCCTTTATGCGCGGGCGCACCCTCAATGACGCCTTCATCATCATGGACGAGGCCCAGAACACCACCATCGAGCAGATGAAGATGTTTCTGACGCGCCTGGGCAATAACTCGAAGGCAGTTATTACCGGCGATATAACTCAAATTGACTTACCCAACCCGCGCCGCTCCGGCCTGGTTGATGCCATCAATGTTCTGGATGGCGTGGAAGGCATCCACTTCTGCCACTTTGCAGACGGCGATGTGGTCCGCCACACTCTGGTGCAGCGCATTGTGCGCGCTTACGAGTCGGTAAAGACCCAGCAGCAGGAGCTTCCGCTGGCGATCGGCGAACCGATCGATCTCAGCCGCCAGAACGGTGAAAACCGCGTGCAGCCGCAGCCGGCGCATCCACCTAAGCCGCAGTAACCCGCAATTGCTCATTCCATGACTTGAAAACCACGAAAAACAGGTTTCCCAGCACTCAATTCCGAGAGCTGGGAAACCGTCAACTGGATCATGAAACCTTGACAAATAACTATTCGAATCTTGATCTGCTGCGTTCGCTGGCCGTAATATCCGTGGTAGCCGCGCATCTGTTTCAAACCTGCGTCAATTCTGACGATTGTGTTGTGAGCAGCAGAGTTTCCTATCTCCTGGGTTACATGAGCTTCACCGGCGTGATGTTCTTCTTTGTCCATACATGCCTGGTGCTGATGCTTTCAATGCATCGCGCGCCGCACATTCATCTCGGACGCAACTTTCTGATCCGGCGCGCCTTTCGTATCTATCCGCTCTGCTGGGCCACCATTCTGCTTGTACAGGCTACAGGTTTAACTGACCGCCCGGATGTGGGCTTACAGAGCATTGGCTGGCCCGGCCTCATAAGTAACTTCTTACTGGTGCAAAATATATTCTTTGGTTACAGCAAGGGAAATATCACGGGGTCGCTTTGGAGCCTACCCTGGGAGATGCAGATGTACCTTGTTTTACCGCTTCTCTTTGTTGTTTTGCGCAAATATGACAACCTTTATCTGGCTTTCTGGATCTGGCTGAGCGCCACCCTGCTCGCGGTTATTGCTACATTTATGCGAATTCCGCACTCAGACGGTGTTATTTTTCCACCCATGTTCATGGCGGGAATGGTGGCCTACAAACTGATGGACCGGCAATCAGCCGGGCAGCGAGGCTTCAGGCTCCCTGCCATCCTCTGGCCGTTCTTTGTGCTGAGCCTGTTTCTTCTGGAGCCTTTGCTAGTCAATGGCCATCGCTTGATGTCTCCCGCCGACCCCTGGAGCGCGGCAATTGATTCCTGCCTATGCCTTGGCCTGGGGATTGCGATACCCATTTTCTCTGAGTTACAAACAGGTTGGATCGTTTATCTCGCGCGGCATATTGCCAGGTATTCGTACGGTATCTATCTGCTCCACATCCCTGCTTTTGTCTTCGTATTTGGCCATTGGCATGGGCTTCAACTGGCTGTGAAGGTAGCGGCCTCTCTTTCTCTGACCGTGCTGCTCTCAATTGCCGCCTATTACACGATTGAAAACCCTCTGATTCAGATGGGAAAGCGGCTGACAGCGATCCATGAAAACGCTGTGCCGATATGAGAACTCCAGATTCGATCCCCGCGGAGAGTTACTCGTCCACGAGCCGATCAAGGGCGAGAGTTAGAACGGTTCCACACTCTCCGCAAAGTCCGGTTTCCCGGAGTCGCGGGCAGGGATTTTTAGCTCGGATCGCTTACAGTGAATTGCGTCTTCGTTCCCGCAATCTCAACGATTACGCCGCTCATCCATACCTCGCTACTGCCGGAGAGCAGAATCCCGAACGATATTCCAGTCGCATTCTGGTGCGCCTAGTTCGATTGCACGGTCAGCTTGGTCGGTGTGGGAACCTCCAGGCTGTCCTTCGAGCACTCCGGCACCGGGTGATAGTTCCGTGAATGCAGCATGGACTCCAAAGCCTGAAAGCAGGCCGACTCCTTGGAGTGGATGGCTAACGTGGTGGAGCTCCGGGAGACAACCGCAGCCACCTGTGATGGACCCCTGGAACAATCAGCGCAATCCCACAGCGCTGCCGTGGCTAGATGAGAAAGCGTAGACAGAGTTGTGTTGTGGCTCAATTTGGCGTCGAGCACTGTATGCAGGACGGCGACCACCGCCCGCTCTTTATCGGCCTGGGCTTTGGCTCCCAGATCGGATAGAGCGCCTCCGACGCCGGATGGAACCAGGGCGCTATCGTTTGGAGCCAGCTCGTACCCCTTGGTCTCCTTTTCGATCATCCGCAACGCCTTGAGAGAGTGAGCAGCGAAGCCGCGGCTGAGTCTTTGGGCAGATACGGCAGGGACACAACACACCAGGATCAGGCAGGTAGTAAGCCGGACGGACATCTACAACTCCTTGCGCACGTATAGGGGCATATTAATAGGCTACACCACGATAAGGGCTGTTGCAGGCTCATTTCTCGCTGTTTGGCCGTCCTGATCCCCTTAGATAACTCCCATTCTCTCTCGATTCCTGCCTCTTCGCACCGGCCTGCGCTGTTCCTGTGGCTGGGGTGGGACTCACCATTTGTAACTTTGATCAGCGTTTACTCCGTGAAACTCAGATTCACCGGAGCCGCAGGCAGAGTCTTTTGGCTTGGCTCGCTTACCGTCAATTGTGTCTCCGGTCCTACGACCTCAACCGTTACGCCGTTCATCCACACCTTGCCGCTGCCGGAGAGCAGAATCCCGAAGGATATTCCGATCGCATCCTGCGCATATCGAGAACCACATCGTAGGAATTCCACGACTGCGTTCCTTCCTCAGGGACTCTGGTTTTGCGGCTGGTATTTGAACCGCAAAGTTCAATTGACACGGCGAAACCCGCCGGCCCCACTGCAGGCAGTGGCGTAGAATTGGAGTTGAATCGAGATCGCGAATGCAGCGGCCTCGGGTACGATGATCCTTCTTGACCCAGATTTGGACCCCGATCCTGCGCCCTTACCGGCGAAGCTTTCCGCTGCGTCCAGTCTTGAAAATTCAAACGCTGAAACTCCGGATAAAAGTCTACGTATGCCTACTGCGCGCACACTTGCGCGATTTCTTACCTCCGCGCACACTGCGGTTCGCCTCAAAGGCCAGGTCAATGTCCTGCTTACGACGGATGTGGCGATCCGCCGATTGAACAGACAATTTCGCGGCAAGAACAAGGCCACCGATGTGCTATCTTTCCCTGCAATGGCGATTCCAGGGATCAAGGGCGCGGAAGCCTTCGCGGGTGATCTGGCAATCAGCGTTCCCACTGCCCGCAAGCAGGCAATTGCTCATGGCCATTCGCTCACTATAGAGATCAAGGTTCTGATGCTGCACGGGCTTCTGCATTTGGCAGGCTACGATCACGAAGCCGACTCCGGCCAGATGGCGCGGCGGGAGGGGAAGTTGCGCGCGCAGCTTAGGCTGCCGCTGGGTTTGATTGAGCGTGTGGTTGGCCACCCTGAAAAGAGGCCGCGAAAAAAGGTTAGCCCTGCTTCAGGTGGTCAGAAGCAATGACTCCAATAGCCATTGTTTTCGTTCTTTTCCTCGCGGCCATCGAGACATTGGCCGCGTATATGACCCGCGTCTATGCGGAGTTCGGAAAGATTCTTACTGGAGAGATCGAAGAAAATCTCGACGCATGGGAAGAGCATGTCGAGCCGCAAATTGGCCTCACACGCGACCACGCCGCGCTTTGCGCCGCCATGCTGCAGCAGCTTGCGCTTGGCCTCATCGCGCTGGAGTACGGCGCAGTGCTCTTTGACCGCGCGCCGCACCTGGCTCGCCCTACCACGGCGGAAATCGCCCAGGCGATTCTCGGCGTAGTTCTGGTGGTCGTCTTCTGCAATCAGATTCTGCCCTCGCTGCTGTTCAACCGCACCCGCGGCCTCTGGGCAAGGCGACTGATCTGGCCGATCCGTTTTCTGCTCTGGCTGATGACGCCGATTACGGTTTTCGTCCGCTTCTTTTTCTCGCTCGCCGCGCTCTCAGAGGAGCCGGCCAGCCCGGAGGAAGAAGCCGCCGTGGATGTGGAGGCGCTGCTCGAAGCCGGCGAAGAGGAAGGCATTCTTGAAGAGAGCGACCGCGACCTGGTCCGCTCGGCAGTTGAATTTGGCGACAAGCTGGTGCGCGAAGTGATGACTCCGCGGCCTCGCGTCTTTGCTGTCTCTGAGTCCATTACGCTGGAAAATTTCCTCGAGCAATTAAAAGAACAGAATTACTCCCGTGTGCCGGTCTATGACGGCTCACTGGATAACATCACTGGTATCGCCTTTGCCCATGACCTGCTCCAAATTACTGATACGGAGGCTCTCACCCGCACTGTCGCCAGCATCGAGCGCCCGGTCGAGTTTGTCCCCGAGACCAAGCGAGGTTACGAACTGCTGCGGGAGATGCAGCGGGAAAAGCAGCACATGCGCATTGTCATTGACGAGTACGGCGGCGTTTCGGGCCTGGTCACCATTGAAGATCTCCTCGAAGAGATCGTCGGCAATATCCGCGACGAGCACGAAGAAGATACGCCGATTGAGGAGCCGCAGCGCGAGGAGGGCGGTGCATGGCTTGTCCCCGGCGATTTTCCCATTGCGCAGCTTGTCGAGCTATTCGGTTCGCCGATTGAGCCGGGCAACGGCTTTGAAGCGACGACCGTCGGCGGGCTGGTCAGCGAGATCGAGGGGCGCATTCCGCTGGCCGGCGAAGTTGTGTTGCTTGAACCGGCAGGGATGCGCATTGAGGTTCTTGCCTCGACGGACCGCCGCGTTGACCGTTTGCGGCTTTTTCCTCCAGTTGACAGCAATGCAGCTTCGTCCGCTTCCACTGGCGCTGCCTGATCCCGTTGTCCTGTCGTAATTAGAAAAAAATTACTTTGATCTGTAACGATTTCTCTTCCCAAGACACATTTATTGAGTAGGATGGGTATGTTCGGCTCTGTACCCATTTTTCCCCGGGACCATGCCAGAACCAGCGGCAGTCTCCTCCATCGACGCATTTAGCGTCCACAATCGCGAGATTGATGTGCAGCCGAGAGGAACTGACCTCATACACACGCGGCCAACCCAACCAGGCCGTGGATTGCTCCAAGGAGTTTTTATGGCGAATAGCACCGTCAATCTGACGCCCGATCTGTACGATTTTGTGCAGACCGAGGTGGAGAGCGGACGCTACGAGAGTGTCACTGATGTACTGCAAGCTGCCTTGAACGCTCTGCATCGCGAAGAGAAGGTTTCCCGAGCGCAGAGCCAGCAAACGAGCATTGCCGAAGGGGACGTCTTCCGCAAGCTGTGGGAAGCCTCGCAGCAGTCCACGCAATTGGCCCGGCCGCTTCGGTAGCTGGCTGCGTCATTGTCCCTGGGTTTTCACCTTGCGCCATTCCTCTGCCGTGATCTCCCAGATTTCCGAGGGCAGACGGCCGGCTACATAGTCGCGTTCCGCGACGCCAACACGGCGCATCCCCTGCTTCTCTGAGATGCGCACGGAGGCTGTGTTTGCGATGGCCTTGGAGACGCGCAGAACAGGGAAGCCGAGTGTCTCAAACCAGTAGTCGTTGGCCCATGCTGCGGCCTCGGTCATGTATCCATGGCCGTGCCACGGCAGGCCCAGCCAGAAGCCGCGATTGGTCTCATCGCCTTTGCGAAGGTTGATGATACCGATCAACTGGCTTGGATTGCTGCGCGTGCGAAGGCTCCAGTGCCAGGATTCGCCGCTCTCCGCCTGGGGAAGGGCGATGTCCCGTACGTACTGAAGCGCGCCATCTGGAGGGTAAGGCCACGGGATCCGGTTCAGCATGTACCGCACAATCTCCCAATGCGGAAAGAGTTCTTGAATCTGCTCAGCATCGCCCAACTCCAGCGGCCGCAGCAGCAGGCGCCTGGTTTCCCCTGTACCGGTCATGCACTCATCTTATCAACGGATTACGCCAAGGCATTGCAGCGGTTTTGCTCAGTTTCCGTTGCAATAAATCTGGATTTTGCACACATTACTAAAGTACGACGTACTGCCGTAATGCATCCCGCAGTGACTTTTTCCTAGACAGTCCTCATTAAATGCGTTACGTTTTCATCCATTCTTGTTGTCGAGCCGTTTCCTCCTTCGGAATTCACCCGGCTCCATCCTTCCCCAACCGCAGTCCCGCAGTGAGATGCCCTGGTTGATTCTGGATGGTTTTTTTCAGAGTCACAAATAAAGGGTCGCCGGGACGGCCAACCACAACAAAGGAGAAACCATGACCCCCAGAGTGGTTACGTTTCCGTGCGGCAAAGCCTTGATCGGCTTTGCCATGTTCGCTGTGCTTCAAATTTGCGCTGTCGCACAGACCACCTTTACCCCGCCTGCTGTCGCACCGGTCGCCAACCCCTGTCCGCGACCTGCCGCCGGAAGCGCGGTACTCAATCCTCCCGCGCTCTTCAGCTCGCATGGAATACTCGCCGTCAACTTCTCTTATCAAACCAGGACTGATGCCGAAAACCGCACCCTCTTCTGTTTCATGACTCCCAGTGGCCTTGAAAACCCGACGCTGCATGTGCTTCCCGGCGACCACCTGGTTATCACGGTGACCAACAACACGCCACCGGGAACGGGCCCCATGTTGTTGAATGCCCCCAACTGCGGCTCCAACACAATGGATTCATCCTCGATGAACATCCATTATCACGGCACCAACACTTCCCCGACTTGCGGCCAGGACGAAGTCATCAAGACCGTCATCAATACTGGACAAACCTTCCAGTACAACGTTGCCTTCCCCTCCAATGAGCCGCCGGGACTGTATTGGTACCATCCGCACATTCACGGCATTGCCGAGGCTGCTGTACTGGGCGGCGGGTCCGGCGCGATTGTGGTGGACGGAATTCAAAATGTTCAAACTGCAGTGGCGGGACTTCACCAGCAGATCATTGTGATGCGCGACCAGCCGCAACTGAACGGCCTGGGTGAGGGACCCGGCGGATGCGTCAACGGCGTCCCGTTCCAGGATCTGACTGTGAACGGTGTTCCGATTGATTCAACACAGGCGGCCAGTGGCCTGGTCACCTTTACGCCCGCTGTACTCAACGTGAACCCAGGGGAAAAGCAGTTCTGGCGCGTCACCAACTCGACCGCGGATACTATTCTCGACCTGCAGGTGCAATATAACGGAGTGGCGCAGACGCTGAACCTAGTGGCGATAGACGGCGTTTCGGTCAACTCCCAGGACGGGACTACTACCCCCAGCCTGATTCCGGTCACCCACTTCCGCCTGCCTCCGGCCGCACGCGTTGAGTTCATCGTGACGACGCCTACGGCCAGCGTCAAGACGGCGCAATTCATCACCACCAGCATCGCCACCGGGGTCAACGGCGATTGCGACCCCACCCGCCCGATCTTCAACATTGCCCTGGGCGGGGATGCCTCATCCTCTGATGGCACCGCGGATGTTGTTGCGGCCACGTCGGTTGCCAAAGCGAATGTGCAGCGCTTTGCTGGCCTTGCGACCGCGCCTATCGCGCAGACGCGCCTGTTGTATTTCTCGGAGAATTCAGACCAGACTCAGTTCTTTATGACCGTGTCTCCTCAGACACCGGCGGTCTTCAACCCCAACGCTCCTCCGGCAATCACCGCCACGCAAGGAACGGTGGAACAGTGGACGGTGGAGAACCAGGCGCAGGAGAACCACGAATTCCATCTCCATCAGGTGCACTTCCTGGTCCAGTCACAAAACAACTTTGCGATCAATAACGGCGCGCCTCTGGCTCCAGGGATCACCGGCCAATACCTGGATATGGTTGAAGTGCCGGCGTGGGATGGGAATCCGGCTCACCCGTTCCCCAGCGTCACGCTTCTGGTGGACTTCCGGGGACCGGACATCGGCTCCTTTGTCTTCCACTGCCACATCCTTGGCCATGAGGACCTGGGCATGATGAATATCATCCAGGTTGTTCCAGCTACAGCCACATGGAACAAGGCACAGCCCACGCCCGCGGCAGTTGCGGAAAGCGGTACTCCGGTTCCCGCGCGCGCGCCGGCTTCCAACACCATGACCATGCCGATGCCCGCCGAGACGGCGAAGCCTGGCGCCGGCGGAGGCCAGGAGTAACAGCTTCCGCAATTCGGATGCGCGGTCTCAAACTGCGGCGTCGCAGCTCAAAGCGGCTGGTTGAGATCGCGCCCGCTTTCCCTGATCTGTTCGAGTCCCATCCCGGTTACGAGGTACTTTTCGCAGCCGGGTGGGACTTTTTCATGTCCAGCTGGGCGCGTCAGACGAGAGAAGTAAAAATCCGCGATAATAGAAGGCAGGAGCAACCCCCGCCTTTGAAATCAGGATTTGTCGCCATTCTCGGCCGGCCCAACGCCGGAAAAAGCACCCTTCTCAACGCTCTTACCGGCGAAAAGGTAGCCATTGTCTCGGCCAAGCCGCAGACGACACGCCACCGCATTGCAGGCGTCGTCGAAGTCGAGGCCGTCAAGGGGCCCGGCGCGCATCCCGCGGCCCAGATCGTCTTTGTGGACACTCCAGGAGTGCACAAACCCGGTTCTCACCTCGACCGCCGCATGTTGCAGGAGGTCTACGAGGCTCTTGAAACCCGCGACCTGGTGCTGGTTTTGATGGATGCGACGCGCAGAGTTCAGTTGGAGGCTGCCGCGGAGCCTGCGGCTGAAATTGAGTTGGAATCCCAGGTCCCCAACAGCGAGGAACCTGGGGCACCCATTGTAGGGGGGGCCGCAGCTCAAGAATCGAACGCTGGGAACAAAGAGAGAAAAGACACCCACGGGGCAAATTGGGCCAGCGAAGATGAATTTCTCTTCGGCTTGATCCGCAAGCTTGATTGCCCGGTCTTTCTGGTCCTCACCAAAATCGATCTCGTTCCGAAAGACCAGTTGTTGCCGCTGATCGATACGCTCACCCGGCAGTTCAGCTTCGCGCAGGTCATCCCGGTGAGCGCCCGCAAGCGCGACGGACTCGATATTCTCGTCGGCAAGATTATTGAGACTCTGCCGAAAGGGGAGCGCTACTACCCGAAAGACCAGTACACGGACCAGCCGCAGCGCTTCATGGTTGCGGAGCTGATTCGTGAGCGAATTCTGGTCGAGACCGGCGAGGAGGTTCCCTACGCCTCTGCTGTGGTCATCGAACGCTTTGAGGAGCCGCCACCGCAGCCGCCGCGCAAAAAGGGAGCAGCCCCTGTACGCGCCCCGCTCACGCGCATTGCAGCTGCTATCTATTGCGAGCGCGACGGACAGAAAGCAATTCTGATCGGCAAGGGTGGGTCAAAGCTGAAGGAAATTGGCACCGGGGCGCGCAGGCAGATTGAGTCTTTTCTCGGCACACGGGTTTATCTCGAACTGCACGTGATCGTCGAGCCGAACTGGCGGGAATCCAAGGCTTTCGTCGAGTCGCTCGACTGGCGCAATCAGTTGGAGCGGCTGGCGGAAGCCAGTGGCTCGGCGAAGCACATGGGAGAAGACGAGTAGGATAATTAATTGTGAGAGCATGAATTGAAAGCGGTCCAATGAACTTGCGCGCTTCCTTTCAAATTCCGGTATTTCCGCTTTATTTACTGATTGCGTTGGCTGCGCAGGGTGACGCTCAACAGCCGAACATACAAGAGAATCAACATTCCAAGGTGATTCTTGGTGTTCTTGAAGATCATTCCGGCAACTATGCGGGCGATGCCAACTTTCAAGTGGTTCGAGCGATATTTGAGAAGCAGGGAAAAGAATGGCGACCTTTCCAGTCAAATTGTTCTACACCGGAATGCTTGAAGTTACTGCCGAAATCCTACCCCGACGAAGTAAGGTGGACGATCACTTTTGACGGAAAACGCTTGGGCTGGGTTGATGCTCGCACTCCTGCTAATTTTCATTTCTACAGCCAAGCGGGGATAGAATACATCATAAGCGCCAATGTTATTCCGACTGTCGGTAAGCGGGAACGAGAGTACAGCGGCTTCGCTGGAGAATCGGTTTACCGGCCACTAGTCGCTGTGTCGCAGCCTAACTTCAAAGACCCGGACGGATGGAAGCCAGCGCAGCCTTCGCCAGAACAGATTGATACCGTTCGCCGCGAGTTTCGTAAAAAATTCCCCACGGTCTCGAATTGCAAAGATCCAAATGAAAACAAATTGGAGTCATGGAAATACAACGACAAAGATATCAAGGTTGAATCAGCCTATACCTCAAAAACAGGTTGGTCTCTTGTTGAAATAGATTTAACCGGATATGCCTGTGACGGTCTCGTAGATGATGGGGGGCCATTTGACGGCCAATGGTATGTTTTCCAGCCGTCAGGCAAGGTGCAGTTTCTCGGCTCCGATATGTGGCTTGTCGATGCCGGAGACTATGACGGGGATCTGCAGTCAGAGGTGCTCTTCGCCGTGGTCGGCTACAACCTGGGCGGATACAGATTGTTTTATCAAGATTTCAGCCGTAGCGCTGAGTTTTTGTTTTCGTATCATTGAGTAGATATATGGGAGCGCCCTACGCTCCCTGTACTCGTCCTCGCCCGTTCATCTTTACCGCATACATGCGCGCGTCCGCTGAGCGAATAATGGCGTGCAGCGCGGAGCCGTCAAAGGGACTGGTCGCCACGCCGATGCTCGCGCTCACCTGCAAGGCCAGCGACTCGTGCATCTGGAAGGTCGTTTGCATCAGCTCCCGGTGCAGCGTCTCGATCTGCGTCCTGCACTCCGCTGCCGTTGTTTCGGGGAGCAGAATGATAAACTCGTCTCCTCCATAGCGGAAGCAAAGATCCTGTTCGCGGCTCAGTTGCTTGAGCCGCTGGCCAACGCGCGCCAGCAGTTCGCTGCCGATCAGGTGGCCGTGTACGTCGTTCACCAGCTTGAAGCGGTCCAGATCGAGAAACGCCAGGCTCACCGGCTTGTTGGTCTGTTGCGAGTGTTCAAGCTCGCGCGCCAGAACCTCGTAGAGATGGCGGGAGTTATAGAGTCCGGTTGCATCGTCGGTAATACTGAGTTGCTGAATCCGCGCCATTGCCCGCGAGTTTTCAATCGCAATCGCCGCGTGATCAGCCAGAATATGCAAAAAGGCGATGGTGTAATCATTCATCTGCGCGGCGCGCGGGTTGAAGATCTCAATAACTCCTAGAATGCCTTTGCTCCCACGCAGCGGCAGAGCAATGACGGAGCGCAACTGCGCGGCCTTGCCCGCTTTTACTGCCGGCAGAGTCGCCGCGGGGAGTTCTGCGCCACGCGCATCGTTGCCCGGCTCGGGCACAATGAGCGTCTTGCCATGGGTGACGACCCAGCCGGCGACGCCTTCTCCAATATTCACGCGCAGGCCGCGCAGCGAGGCCTCCTCGCGCCCGCCGGCAATTGCGTAATAGAGATCCTGCCGTTCCTCATCCATCATCAATAGCGTCCACATGTCCGCATCGATGATTCTCTCCATTTCGTCAAGGATGGTGCGTAGAATGGCGTCCAGCTCAAAGCTCGAAGTGAGCGAACGAGTCAGCTGGTGAAAAACAAGCAGATCGGCAAGGGGAATGCGGTTGTCTTTTTGTGGCGTCATCTCTTAACTCGTCGTTTGGCCTGGCTGTTGCGGCCTGATGCGGCGATTCCTGAGCGCAGGCAGCAACAGCCGCGCGCCTGAAAGCGCTGTGAAGGGGGAGAAATGTTTTTGAAGCGCGATTGCAGTCATGCCGCTGGGGAGTTCAACAGAGATACCTCATCCCAGCGACTGTCAAGCGAAACACTATCCTCCTATATGCACCATCGAGCGAGATGGCTTTTCAAATCCCGGCTCACCGATATGATGCCGGGCTTCCTTCTCTTGCACTATACGGGCAATGAACTCTATCAGTTCCGCATCGTTTGCGCCGCCGCGCATCCGCCCGTACAGATCGTGTTCCATCTGCGAAAACAGGCAGGTGCGAATCTTTCCATCCGAGGTGAGCCGCACCCGGCTGCATGCCCCGCAAAAGGCCTGCGAAACCGGCGCGATAATCCCGATCTCGCCAATTCCGTCGCCGAATCCATAGCGGCGCGCGGTCTCGCTTGCGTCCCGAGCGGGCAGCTCCACCAGCGGCAAAACCCTTCCAATGCGTTCCACGATTTCCTTCAGCGGAACCACAATCTCAGGGGTCCACAGCCGCCCTTCTTCGAGCGGCATGAACTCGATAAACCGCACCACTACGCCCTCCACGCGGGCGAAGCGGGCAAAATTCTCAATCTGATCGTCATTGAAGCCGCGCAGCAGTACACAGTTCACCTTCAGCGGTTCAAGGCCCGCCTGACGCGCCGCCCGCACTCCGGCCAGTACTTTGCTGAAGCTGCCGGGAATGCGCGTGATCCGCTCAAAGACGCCTGCGTCTACCGCATCCATGCTCACCGTCACCCGGTGCAGCCCGGCGGCCTTCAGCGGCCCCGCCAACTCATCCAGAAGGTGCCCGTTGGTGGTCAGCGCCAGTTCGAGGGGTGCGCCGTCCTGGGTGCGGAGCCGCGCCAGTTCCCGCACCAGCTCGACTACGCCGCGGCGCAAGAGCGGCTCACCGCCTGTGAGACGGACCTTGGTGATGCCCAGGGCTATAAACAGCCCAATCATCCGCAGGTATTCTTCGTTGCTCAGCTCGGCGTACTGCGCCCCAACCTCACCTGTCCGGCAGTAGACGCACTTGTAGTTGCAGCGGTCGGTAATTGAGACGCGCAGATCGTGGATCACACGACCATGACTATCTGTCAGCCGCCGGGCGGCGGGCTTTGGTGCGCTCATGCCGGCGGGCGCTGTGGTCAACGAAAGCGGGGAAGTCGCGGCCATAACCAGTTCCTAGGTTATACCGTTCGATGCAGGAGAGCGCCTCGAAGAAACGGCTCCTGGATATGCAAATTGGTAACCGCTCTGGGCTTCCCAGTCGCTTCGGATCCGGGATATGCGCAACCGAGCCGCTGTTCTAGCCTGCCGCAGGGGGCGGAATCACCAGAAAATTCAGCAGCAGCGACTGCGCGTCGATCTCTGGATTGGTCTGCGAGAGGTCCAGACTGCCGCAGTCGCCGGCATATTGCCATGCCAGAATCGGCCAGGGAACGCCGCCCTGCGGCCTGATAAAGCCATCGTTCCAGGCAGGCATCTGGTTGCATCCGCTTTGCAGGTACCGCGCAATCCACAACCCCGCGCAGGTTGCCCCAGCCGAGGTTGCCTGCTTGAGCGCCGCCCATGTCGGGTTATCAGCCTGGGTCGCGTAAACGCAGGGCCGGAGCGTAACACTACCACCGGTTGCGGCGCTGCTGTGGCTTGTCACCGCTTGCGCCCAACCGGTGTAGTAATCGGCAGAGAGACTCGGCGAACCCTCCACATCCAGAAAAATCAGAAAAACCCCGCCCTGCGAGGCCAGGTACACTGCGGGAAAGGTGCTCAGAAAATCGGCTGCGTTCGCCGCGCCATCTTGCTCGCCTTCCACTGCTGTGAGGTTTACCCGATTCGTCTGCCGGGCCACCGGCAGTACGCGAATGCCCGCGGAGTTCAGCGGTCCATTCTCTGTAGCGTGTTGGTACTCGACCGTGCCGCGTGTTGTCGGGCTGGTAAAGTACCTGCCCCAGAAGGCCGGAGCCGATCCGAAATGATTGGCTGCGGTTGCGATTAGTTGGCTGGTGACGGGGGTGGAGCTGTCCGCTCCGGGGGATCCAAAAGCCATCTGCGTCTCCAATGTGGTGATCGCCGCTTCGCGCGGACATCAGCCACTTTCGCAGACGCAACAGCTTTTAACAAGCGGAATTTTTACAGGAGAAATGACAAGGGAGATTTGAATAGATCAATGCGGCTCGCTGCAGTCCAGTTGGCTGGGAAGCCTCCTACTAAGAAGTTGTCAAAGATGCAACTCAAAGCCTGGAAATCTGCCTGCGTGCTAAAGCCCATCCCGATTTTTCAGTATTTGCGGCATGGCTGAAGCCATGCCCCGCTACAAAACCGATGAATTGCAGCAAGTTCCTAAGCCGGAGCGAGCGAATGGCGAGCAATTGGCCTCTCCGCAGGTAGCAGTTGGCCGCGCCGCCGGTGCTAGTCGATGCGCGAAGAACCTTGCTTGAGCAGGATTCCGGCTGCGCCGAAGACGCAAATGATCAGCAGCGCCAGCGCAAAATAGTACGCAATCGGGTGCGCCCATCCCGGCGAATAGCTCAGGTCCTGGCCTACCCACAACAGCAGAATCGTCGCAATTACCGAAAACTGCCCGGCAATCACCAGAAACGTGTGGCCCAGGTCGCGCCGTTTATCGAGCGCCTCTACCTGGTCGGGGGTCAAGTACCGCTCTTCGGGGGGAAGCAGGGAATTCGCCATTCTTCGTACCTCATCCTTTGCGCAGCCGTGTGCGTGGCCCGCAGGCCCGACTACCTATTCTCGATTTAATCATAAGCCGAGCCGCCCGCGACCGTCGAGCCGCCGCATTTTCTCGCTCGGTTCCTGTTTCAGCAAATTTGCCGCCCTTTCGGGGTAAATCGCTTTCATCGCGGGTAGAACTGATCTCTCACTTTGCACGGGTCCAGTTCAGTTGGAAACGAAGGCTGCAAAAAATACTTAAAAATAATCATTGACACCTCTTAATGAATACGTGTACATCCTTGATCTCAGTGGGAGAATGCCCTCTCGTCAGGATCGATTGTCTGACGCTCCCAAATAATCCCCCGCCCCTTTTGAGGGTATTTGCGGTAACTAGAAGGATGCTGCCTTCGCTGAACCATTGCTCCGGTCGAGAGCTATCTGCCTTAACAAATCAAATATGACAATCGCTCAAGGCTAACATCACAGTCGCCCCTTCGATTGTTTGTGTTCACGGCTTGAGTATTGAGCCGCTTCGCGCCTTAGCACCGATCAATCCGGCGCCTCAGCACACTCGCGCTAGGGCCACGGGATTTTGTGTGCATTTTTGGCAAGTGCATCGGAGGAGACATAACCACTTTTTACCCCCCCAGAAGGAGGAATCATGTTTAAAACAGCAAGATTTGTGTTCGGTCCGGCTTCGGCGATGATCTTTCTCGCCGGAATGGCGTTTGCGCAGCAGGATCCTGGAGTTCAGAGCGCCAGCCGTGGCACCGGCGCTTCCATCATCCCGTCAGGCGATACAACGGGCTTTGCCGCCTTTTTCACCGACGGCCAAATGCGCTTCCAGTCCGTGGAGACCGTCTCCGTCGGCGCGAACATTGGCTTAGGGCCGCGATTTAACTCGAACAGCTGCGTTTCGTGTCATGCGCAGCCTACCATCGGCGGCTCAGGAGCACCCATCAATCCCCAGTTCACTTTCACCACCACAAGCGACGATATCGTCTCTGGCCCAATCGCGGCAGGCAATACGATGCCTTCTTTCATCACCGCCAGCGGCCCCACTCGTGAAGCCCGGTTCCCGTTCTTGATGAATAGCAATGGGACGGTCGACACCAGCGCTCCCAGTGGCGGAGTGGAAACCCTGTTCACCGTTGCAGGCCGCTCAGACCGAGGCACCTGCACCAGCTTGGCGCAGCCAAATTTTGCTGCCGCCGAGTCGGCAGGCAATATCATCTTCCGCATTCCAACACCGGTGTTTGGTGCAGGATTGGTTGAAAATCTCGACGACTCAACCTTGCTAGCCAATCAGAAGACTAACCTGGCCAACAGCTTCGGCATTGCCGGTACCTTCAACCGCAACGGCAACGACGGTACGATCACAAAGTTCGGCTGGAAGGCCCAGAACAAGTCGCTGCACATCTTTGCCGGCGAGGCCTACAACGTGGAGATGGGCATTACCAACACACTGTTCAACAACGAACGCCCACTGCCCGAAGAAGACCAACTGGGCACTGGGCTGGTGTCAACCTGTCTGGACCTTAATAAGACCGGGTACCCGGAAGACACATCCAACCCGCTCCCAACCACGGCAACGAACGGTAGCGCAACATTGAACGCAGCAGTTCTGGACGATGTTTCGGCCTTTGCCAACTTCATGCGCTTCCTGGCTCCTCCTCCGCCTGGCGGGGTCATCCTGAACGGAACAGCAGTCCCAGCTGCCACAATCGCCGCGGGCAAAGCCCTATTCACTTCGATAGGTTGCGCCACTTGCCACAATCCGAGTCCTGGCACGACGCAGTTGTCTAACTTTGTTCCTGCGTTGAGCAAGCAACCGGTGCCTGCGTATTCCGACTTTGAACTCCACCATATGGGCACTGGCTTTGCGGACAACGTCTCCCAGGGCAACGCAGGCGGCGACCAGTTTCGCACAGCTCCTTTGTGGGGATTGGGACAACGGATATTCCTCGACCATGACGGTCGCGATCTCAGCGTGAACGCGACCATTGACAATCACTCCAGCAGTGGCAGCGAAGCCACCACGGTTATTACGAACTACAACAACCTCAGTTCCACGCAGAAGCAGGAATTGCTCGATTTCCTGCGCTCACTGTAATCAAAACATCAGGCAGGCGAGGCGAGAGGTTGTGTCTCGCCTGCTACCTTCCGCTCAAATCGCAAAAAAGTATCGTCGGGCCGTACATTACCTTAGGACAGCGTCTTTTCGTAACCTTTACATACTTAATCACAGTTAAGTACTTTTTTGAAGTGAGGGTATCCCCGAAAGTATCTAAGATCAGTCCGAGAACTCAAATCGATCAAAGGGACTTTTAAAAACCCTCCCGTTCAGATCTATCTCGCTGTAAGTCAACACGATTTGAACGTTGCATCTCTCATTCAGAGTTAAGATGAGTTAAGATCGCTCAAAAATTAAGATCGCATGAATTCCAAGGGAGATCCCTGCTTTGGCATAGCTGAAAGCCAAGGTGCGGGGAAAACTGCGCCCGACGCGGATGCGGGGTTGTGCGCTTTTTACACCGTGGTCCGGACCTTAGGTCCAGGACCATATCCCATCACAGCCACAAGGTAGAAGGAGGAATCATGGTCAGGACCACAAAATTCGCCTCAGGTCTAGCTTTGGCGGTAATCTTGCTTGCCGGAACGGCATTGGCACAACAAGATCCCGGAGTGCAGAGCGGGGTCCGTACGGGAACCTTCTCGGGCATTACGGTCAGTCCCGGCACGACACTTATCAATCCCAGCAACGACCCCAACGGCTTTACCGCATTTTTTGCGGACGGCCTGAGTCGCTTCCAGGAAATTGAGGACGTTTCCACCAACAATAACGCCAATGTCGCTAACGTCGGACTCGGTCCGAGGTTTAACTTCAACCAATGCGCAGGATGCCATTCGCAACCGGCCGTCGGTGGCACGGGTGCGGCAGTGAATCCCCAGTTTGCCGCCTTCGGCAGCTGCGCCAACGAGGGCGACCTGTCCGTGACAAATGTCAGCACCGTCACGAGCGGCCAGTCCTTGCCCACGCCACCGCAGAAGGGAACCATAGTCTGTAACAACACCAACAAGGTTCCATCCTTCATTACCGCCAACGGCCCCACGCGCGAGGCCCGCTTTCCGTTCTTGTTGAACGCCAACGGAACGGTTAATACAACCATTGCCTCGAGCGAAACCCCGGAAGATCTGTTCACCGTTGTGGGCCGCCCCGACGCCGGCACCTGCACAAGCCTTGCGCAGCCCAATTTCGCTGCTGCCGAAGCTGCCGGGGATATCATCTTCCGGATTCCCACACCGCTCTTTGGTGATGGCCTGTTTGAGAACCTGGACGACTCAACCCTGCTGGAAAATCAGCAGACCAACTTGGAAAACAGCTTCGGCATTGCCGGCACTTTCAACCGCAACGGTAACGATGGCACCATCACGAAGTTTGGCTGGAAGGCGCAGAACAAGTCGCTGCACATCTTTGCCGGCGAGGCCTATAACGTGGAGATGGGCATTACCAACTTGGTATTCAACAACGAAAGACCAACTCCGGAAGAAGAGATGCTAGGCACCGGGCTGGTCGCAAGCTGCCTGAACCTCTCAGGAAGCGGATACCCGGAAGATGCGTCGAACCCCAACTCTACGCCGAACTCGGCGGTTCTGGACGATGTCTCGGCCTTTGCCAACTTTATGCGCTTCCTGGCGCCGCCACCAACTGGACCGGTTGTGCTGAACGGAGCAACGGTCCCCGCAGCCACAATCGCCGCCGGCGAGGCCGTGTTCACCTCTATAGGCTGCGCAACTTGCCACAATCCAACCCTCGGCCCCACGCAGGTCTCGAACCTGGTTCCGGCGCTAACCAGTCAGACGTTCCACCCCTTCACCGATCTTGAACTCCATCACATGGGTTCGGGCTTCGCGGACAATATCGTGCAGGGCAACGCGGGCGGCGACCAATTCCGCACAGCTCCTTTGTGGGGATTGGGGCAGCGGATTTTCCTCGATCATGATGGCCGCGATCTCAGTGTCCCTGCGGCAGTTCAAAATCATGCCAGCGACGGCAGTGAAGCAAACACGGTTATTGCGAACTACAACAACCTCAGCGCCACTCAGAAGCAGGAGTTGATCGATTTCCTGCGCTCACTGTAATCAAAACATCATGCAGGCGAGACAACAGGTTGTGTCTCGCCTGCTATCTTCCATCTCACCGCTTGTGGCAGCATCCTGATCCACTTTGTGGGGTGAAAATTATCTTGACTCCTCAGCAGAAACCGTGCATATTTTGATGACCGGAGCGGAAGCACGCCGTCTGGTCAGAATATTTCCCTGGCGCTTCCGAATAATCCCCTCTTTTTGGGTATTCGCGGTTATGAGATGGATAAGCATTCATTGGACCACTGCTCTGGTTAAGAGTTCACTGCCTCTAAAAAATCAAAACACTTTCTAACGGCTAACATTAGTCTCCCATCTGCGGATATTTTCGCAGCCCGAACTTTCTAGCCGTATCTCGCCTTGGCACTGAAGAATCCTCTTGGCCCGCTCATCCTGCGAAGGCAATAGATTCTGTTGTGTCTCAATTTACGGCCAGTCATTGCATGCTACGCAACCTCGTTGCCCCCCAGTAAGGAGGAATCATGATCAGGAGATTAAAATTCGCGTCAGCTTTGGTCTCGGCGGTGATTGTCTTCGCCGGAACCGCATTTGCTCAAACCGATCCAGGCGTTCAAGGCGGTGTCCGCGGCACAGGGACAGCCGGCCCCGACGGAGGCGCCGGCCAATTAATCATTGCTCCCGGGAACGACCCGAATGGTTTCGGTCCCTTTTGGGGAGACGGTCTCGCTCGCTTCCAAGCGGTCTTCGACGTCTCCGGCAGTCCTACCGGCAACAACGGACTGGGACCACGATTTAATTCGAATCAATGCAGCTCCTGCCATGCCCAACCTGCCATCGGCGGGTCAGGCGCTGCCATGAACCCTCAGGCCAGCTTCGTCGCCGACGGGGTTGCGCCCAACAACACCACACCTTCTTTCATCACGCCCGGCGGTCCCACCGTTGAAGCCAGGTTCCCATTCTTTTTCACAACCGTTGGCGCCACGGCGGCCGCCACGGTAGTTTCTACCACCCCGAATGGCGGAGTCGAGGATCTATTTACCGTCTCTGGGCGCCCCGATGCAGGCAGTTGTACCCAGGCCCAACCCCCCTTTGCAATCGCCGTGGCCACAGGCAACATTATCTTCAGGATTCCCACACCGCTCTTTGGCCTGGGCCTGGTTGAGTACCTTGACGACTCGACCCTGCTTAAAAATCAGAAAGTCAACCTCACCAACACCCTCGGTATCACCGGCACATTCAACCACAACGGCAATGACGGCACCATCAGCCGCTTCGGCTGGAAAGCACAGAATAAGTCATTGGAAATCTTTAGCGGCGAGGCCATGAACGTGGAGATGGGCGTTAGCAACGGACTCTTCCCAAACGAACGCCCCTTGCCGGAGCAAGAGATACTTCCGGATACCGGGCTGCCGGTTGCATGCCTGAACCTTGCCGGCACCGGGTACCCCGAGGACAAGCTCACGCCGCTGGCAACGACAAACGAAGCAGTTCTGGACGATTTGACGGCGTTCGCGAACTTTATGGTGTTCAACGCTCCGCCTGAGCCTGGCGGGGTCATGCTGGACGGGGTCCCAGTCACAGCGGCTCAGATTTCGGCTGGCCGTGCATTGTTTATTTCTACGGGCTGCTCAACATGCCATAATCCGACTCCCGGCACAACACAGGTGTCGAACCTCGCTCCGCAGTTAAGCAGCGTGGCGGTGAACGCATTCTCGGATTTTGAGATCCATAATATGGGCACGCTCCTGGCGGATAACGTTTCACAGGGCACAGCAGGAGGAAATCAGTTCCGCACAGCTCCCTTGTGGGGCCTGGGACAGAGGATCTTCTTGTTGCACGATGGCCGCACGCAGGACCTGAATGTGGCCATCGCGGACCATATGAGTTCTGGCAGCGAAGCCAGCACAGTGGTGACGAATTTCGATGGTCTCACCCCCGCGCAGCAGCAAGAAGTATTGGACTTTTTGCGCTCGCTGTAATCGATACATTTGCAGGCGAGACAGCAGAATATGTTTCGCCTGCATTTTTGCGCTCAATGAAAGCGTCTATGCCCGATCCACACCGCATGGAGGAAATATGCGTTTCCGGTTCTTCTTTTCCCTCGTTATCTGCGCCTTGTCCGCGCCGCTGCCGGCCGTGGGCCAAAGTGCCGAACAGCAAGATTCTTCCCGGAACAGTAATTCCAGCGTGAGCAACCCGCAAGCACTCACAAAGGTGCCGCAGGGAGTCATCCTGGTAAAGGGTGCATGGTCGAGCGCGAGCGACTCAGTTACCCCGCTGCCTGAAGACGGGAACGTCGCCAAAAATATCTTTCAGGATGCGTACTTTGGAATGACCTGGACGCTCCCCCCGGATTGGACCGAGAAATACAAGGGTCCGCCTCCGTCTGACAGCGGAAGATACGTGCTGGCGCAGATCGTTCCTTCGGATACCTTCAAAGGCCCTGCCCGCGGAAGCATACTGATTACCGCCGACGATCTGTTTTTCACTCCTATTCCCGCGGCCAACTCGCGGGAATTCGCCAATTATCTGAAGGATCATTTGCAAGCCGACTACAAGCTCGAACGGCCAATTTCAGAGATCAGCATTGGCGGCCGCGCGTTCACCTTCTTCGCGTATTGGTCTCCAGTGGCGCAGCTTCACTGGTATGTGTTCGATACCCAAATCCGCTGCCATACGTTGCAGGTGGTCTTGAGCAGCCGTGACACCAATCTTTTGGAAAGCCTGATGCGAGAGATGAACAAGATGGTGCTGCCTGCCGAAGACGCTCAGGCGGCGGACAGTGTTGCTCCTGTCTGCATCAAGGATTATGCCCGTGGTGAAAACACGGTTGCGCGTGTTGATCCGGTTTTCGCCGAGCGGCGCTTCAACGCTGTTCCGGTCCGGGTCATCATCGGCAGCGATGGCGCAGTAAAGCACATTCATTTTCTCAGCGCTTTTCCTGACCAGGCAAAAGCCATCACCGATGCGCTGGAGCAGTGGAAGTTCCGCCCATACCTGCGAAACGGACAGCCGGCAGAAGTAGAAACAGGAATCCTCTTCGGCCGAGCGGCGCGGTGACGAAATTCGCTGAAAAACAGGCCGGGCACAGGGGATGAAAAATCCCTGTGCCCGGCATAGGACGACTTTCGATCTTATAACTCCGCGTGGTGTATTGCGAGCGTTCCACGCTAACTGGAGAACAGAGATGAGTTCTGATTGCCGCGAGATACCCTGGGCATTCAAGATAGTTTTATCTGCCGTCATCATTGCTTTATCTTCTTTGACGGCTCTTGCCGCTAACCCCATCACGGGCGTAGTCCGCGACCAGACTCACAACCGTCCCGCGGTTGGCGACGAAGTACTTCTTCTCGGCCTTGTTCATGGCGCGCAAGAGGAAGCACGGGCAAAAACCGATGCGCAGGGCGCATTTACCCTGGAATCGCCGGATTCCGGCAAGCAGCACCTGATCCGTGTAATCCATCAAGGGGTCAACTACGATCAGCCGGTCGTAGCGGGAAGCGCCATCACGATCAACGTCTATGATGCTGCGCCAACGGTGCAGGGAATTACAGGCGGTCTCGAGATCATTCGCGCAGGAACAACCGGTAACATGCTGCATGTCTCCGAGATGATTGAGATCAGGAATAACTCCAGCCCGCCGGTCACCCGGTCTGGCGAACGAACCTTTGAGGTTTACCTGCCTGCCGCAGCGAAGATCGATTCGGTGCTCGCTGCCGGCCCTGAAAACATTGGCGCCGCCATTTCCGCCAGTCCCGCAGGCGCCGAGCCTGGGCGATATGCGGTCAATTTCCCTTTGCGCCCTGGAGCCACAAAGTTCGCATTCAACTACAATCTGCCTTACGACGGCCATGCCGTTTTTCGCACCAGGAACATCTATCCTCTTCAGCAGTTGGCGATCATGATTCCGCCGTCGATGACCTTCAAGTCACGCTCCGCCGCGGCCTTTCAGATTCTGCCTCTGGCCGATAATCGATATCGCGTCGAGGCTGCCGAACAGGTGAAGGCGGGCGAGGGACCGGAGTTCGAAATCTCGGGGGTTGGCGCGCTTCCAACAGTGCAGGCCGCGGTTCAGGCTCCGATGAGGCCGCCGGCTGCCTCCGCCGCTTTATCGCCTGCTCAGACGCGCCCCGCGCCACTGGCTCCAAGCGCTGCTGCATCGGGTCTGGCTCGGATCCCAGACCTCACGGCTCCGTCGCCGTGGGCGCGATGGTGGCCACTTGGGGCAACTGTCGCGTTGTTGCTCGGCATCGGGGGATTCCTGGCCTGGAGCCGGCTGCACCGGCTCTCCGGCTTACAAACAGCCGCCGCGCAAACGGCCGGCCAGAATGTGCAGAAGACAGTGCCGCTGGTCGAGGCTTTAAAGGAAGGACTCTTTCAGCTTGAAGCAGACCGGCTGCAAGGCGCGATTACAGTGGAGGCGTACGCCTCCACCCGGCAGGCCCTGGATGACACAATCGAATGGGCATTGGCTCGCATTCAAGCACAGCGGGGCGAAAAATGATTCTGAGACCGGCGCGGCCAAGCGACTGTGCCTTGGACACAGCAGGCCTGTCAGCCCACTGCAGATACCAAGTGTCCCGGATCCGAATTCACGTACCCGGTAAAGTACGGACCTTACCGGAACTGCGAAGAAGGGGCAAACCCCACCGCAGGTGGTTATTCGTTCAAGAAGGCGAGTGACTGCAGCGAGGTAATCTCGAACGGCTTGCGGCAGCGGACATTCGCGCAGGAGAGCTTGTCGTCCCGCCGCACCATGTAGCTCTGCGCCTTGGCAAACTTC
>CAZHKN010000003.1:0-47819 GCA_964532725.1 uncultured Occallatibacter sp. | reverse complement strand
GTTCGTGAAACCGAGAAGCATCTTTTTCAGAGGCGAAGCGGTATCACTGTCCCTCGTTCCATCGATTGCAGCCACCAGAGATGCATCGGTTGGCATCACATAGAAATGGGTTCCTCGGCCAGTCCCGTTCAATTGCGGCTCTCGCAGTTCCTCCGCAAGCGCCTCAGGATCAAGATCAAAGCGAAATAGCTCTTCATTGATCTTTACCCACGTGTCCGGTTCTATCTGATCTTGCAAAGCGGAGAGGTTTGCTTTTACGTCCTCAATCATTCGTTCAATGTCTTTGCGTGTGGGCATCGTGCCCGCCGGGGACGTATGTATAGGGATCTGGATTTCTTCGAGGTTGATGCCGGGACATTGGAATAATGTCCACTGTACGAATGCTGCGGTAAGGTTCGTGTCCGACGCATTCGCAGATGGACGAGTCAGGATCAGAACCTGTGGGCCAAGTGCAGCGATCGCTAACCGACCAATGCCTTTTTCCCCTAGCACATGGCGTCGCGGTTTCGAAGAATCGATGCGTGGCATTTGGGCGCCTTTAGCGACAGATGCCACTTTGCTCTCCGTTCCCAGAGTCAGCCATCTGTCTTCGAATTCATCGCGAGACATCCCGACGCCGTCATCTCGCAATACGAACAAACTGTCGGCACGATAGAAATCTACCTCTACGCGATCGGCATAGGCGTCGTGAGCATTCTTGAAAAGCTCGCTAATGGCCGTAGGAATGCCCGCGATCTGCTGTCGACCAAGCATATCCAATGCGCGGGCACGGGTTCGGAATGTAGCCATTAGCTTTGATCCGTTTCCCTAGCAAGTTGCACAAAGACTTGGCCAAGCTTTCTCGCCAGGAGAACAGGGACTGCGTTCCCAATCTGCTTAGCCATCGAATTCAGGCTGCCCTCGAAGATAAAGTCATCGTCAAATGTTTGCAATCTTGCTGCTTCTCGCACGCTGATAGCGCGTGCTTGCCGGGGGTGGCCGAATCTGCCGTTTGAGAGTGATATACACCGCGTGGTTAACGCACTGGCCGGCTGATTCGCACGAAGTCGCCCATAAACGTCAGTATGTCCCTTATGACCTGAATGACATGACAGACGCAGTTCTGTTGGCCAATCGCTTCGGCTACCCCCGACAGGAGTTGCTTTGATTCTTGCCAAATTCAGTGTGGATAGTCCGCTTGCCCGGTGGTTGGGAATTGTCTTGTGCGTTTCACCTGCTTTGATCGGGGGCAAGTCCTTGATCCATTCACCTACGGTTGAGAAGTTGGGGTGCTTCGTCCCTGGACCATATGTCTTCTCCGGCAGCTTTACTTCGCCCAATAAACTTGCCAGCAACACGAACCTCTTGCGTGTCTGCGGTACGCCGTAATCACAGCACTCGACGATTCCGGATGCTATTTGATAACCCAGCTTGGTCAACAACCTCAGCAGCTTCGGAAGTGGGCCGCTATTTGTGGAAACACTCTGGATGCCGGGGACGTTCTCGATTAGGACAAAATCTGGTCGATGAGCCGCAATAAACCGACCGAAATGGGTAAGAAGCGGTATACGTTCGTCGTTTTCGTGACGGTGTCCGTTTTGTTGTGAGAACGGCTGGCATGGAGCGCAACCGCTGAAGAGTATCAGGTGATCTTCTGATCTCAGTGCCTTAACGAGTGGCACTATGGAACTGGTCGGGTAATCGGTAACGTCCGCCAACGCAAAATCGGTCTTGGGAAAGTTGCGGCGAAACGTCTGGGCGGCCTCGGGATCGAAATCAAGGGCAAAGACAACATCCATCCCACACCTGCGCAACCCCGCGCTGGTGCCGCCGCATCCAGAGAAGAAATCAAAAACCTTAATCACTTTCGCGCCTTCCGTCCGAGCATTGCGAAACAAAGTTCGGGCTCCTGGAGCGGCTTGGAAATCCACCGAAATGTTTTATTTTACTTGATTATACCGGAGCAGGTCCATGGCCAATGGTAATTAACCAGGTTCCTGGCGTGTGGTCCTGCGTGTGCCCACAACGCAGGACCGATCACAGTGCTTGGCACTCAAGTCGGCAGTTCAAGAAAACGCTGAATTCGTCCGCATAGTTTTCCGGTGTCTTTCAGTTCGCAAGACCATATCGCCATCACCTTCCATCCCGCCATGACGAGATCACGTCGGTTTCTTTCATCTCGTTGCTTGTTTGCTTCCAACTTCGCCAACCAAAAATCCGAGTGGGATTTTGGCAATTGCGCGAGTCGACATCCCTCGTGACGATGCCAAAAGCAGCCGTGCACGAAGATCACCTTTTGCATGCGCCGGAACACTATATCCGGCCGGCCCGGCAACGCCTTGACGTGCAGACGGTATCGAAATCCCAGTGCGAAGATTAGCTTCCGAACGACGAGTTCAGGTCCGGTATCCTCCGATCTAACCCGAGCCATCATCTTCGAACGTTCGGACGGTGAGAAGCGGTCCACGACTCATTCTCTACCGGTTCTATCGGCTGCTACAAGTCCGCTCTGCTGCGACTGCTTCATCCTGCCAATCGAGAATCACAGGTTGACATAGTTCCCGCGACCTTTGGGATCACTCTGCAAAGAGCGCTGAATCATTGAAAATACGTTGTCGGCGTTCTTCCAGTGGGTTGAATTTGGGCCGACAGGCAAAGACCGGGAAGGTAGGCCAAGCCTCGAGGATTGCCGAAGAGGCCTCCGGGGTCTTGCAGAAATGATCGTTCGCCTTGGCTGGTCATCCGCGTTTACATCCGACTCAGGATTACGCGCGACTTCACGGTCGGGACTGTTCCGCAAAGGCCGAGTAAATCGTGCCACCAAACCTTGATGGCCGTGTTGCCAATTTCTCCACATGTTCCACTCCTGCCTCGCTGAAGAGTTCGCGAAGCCTTTCGAAGCCCACCGGATATGGTCCCCACGGATTTGGTTTGGATCTCTCATACTCAACGATCAGGAAGCGATCTGTCACGGACAAGAGTCTTCTCAGGAAGAGGCTTTGCTCCCGAATGAAATGCAGGACGTTGGCCATGAGAATTCCATCGACGGATGGAAGACTCAGGCCAGGACTCTGCAGATCCGCCAGAATCTTTCGAATTTCGACCCCGTCATGCTGGTCCGGAATTTCCGATAACGCTTTCTGGTCGAGATCGACGGCATGAACCGTGCTGCCGGCGGCCAGCAATTGCGCAAGCGCGATTGTGAACGTTCCGTTGCCGCAACCTAGATCGCACCAGGATTGCGGTCGCGTCCATTCAATGTGGGGTGTATAAATCAACGCCGTGGCCTGACTGACCTTCATCTCTACACTGTATTTCTAACGGACGAGAAGCTGCCGTCCCGTTACGATCGCGCGGGCCGCAGCATTGCAAACCCCAAACTTACCACCGCAAACCAGCTTCTTGGCCTCAAGGCACATGGTCCCTTCGTGTACTCGGACGTGATAGAAAAGCATGCACGTGCATCGTCCAAATCCATGTTGAAGTTGCTCACGACTGATTGCGGATAGCGACAGGCGAAGCTTCTGGCTGCTTACTGGTTCTTGGCCTGAACCTATGAACAGCCAGTCTGCGTCTGCGCCGCGATAGAAGCGCCCACGCCTGTCCCCAGGCAATTGCTTACCGGAATGTCTCGCCGACCATCTCTTCGCTTTTCTTCCAAAGCGCAGCAGCGTTTTGTGGATCGAGAGCGTAGCCACGCACTCCTTCGTCAAGCATGCCCAGCGATGCATCATCTGCGACGACGGCACTCACATGGCAGTTCTCGCAATACCGTCCTCCTACCTCTTCGGCGGGCGCGACGACAGCTGCCCATACCGAGGTGGCGGCTCCCAGGGAAACTGTTTTGAACTCGAACGGCCCTTTGCCCTCTGCCGCAGCCTGTTCATTGATCTGTTTGACCATCTGTTCCAAGTGGGCCGGGTCCATATGGCGGGCAAGCTCGGTCTGAACGCCTCCTGGATGCACAGCCACGGCGCGGACCCCGCGGTCACGATGACGGCGGTCGAACTCGACTGCGAAGAGGATGTTCGCGGTCTTCGAACGCCCGTAAGCTACGAAGGGCTCGTACGGCGTCGTCTCGAAGTTGGGATCGCTCAGGTCCACATTGCTGAAGCGGTGCCCAGAAGAAGCAAGGTTGACTAGGCGTCCGCCGTCCTTGATCAGCTTCGCGATGCGGTTTACAAAGACGAAGTGTCCCAGGTGATTGGTCCCGAACTGCGTCTCGAAACCATCCGCTGTCTTCCCGAACGGAGTCGCCATGACACCGGCATTCGCGATGATCACATCGAACAAGCGGCCATTGGCAATCAACTTGTCAGCGGCGGCGCGCACGCTCTTCAGGCTGGCGAGGTCAATTTCGATCAACTCGAAACTCGCGCCGGTTTCCGCCGCGATCTTGCTGACTTCCGAGCTGGCTCGCTTCGCCTTCTCCAAATCGCGCGCTGCGCCCACAACATCCGCGCCATGCGCCACCAGTGCGCGGGCTGTCTCTACGCCAAGACCCGCAGATACTCCCGTCACCAGAATCCGCTTACCCTTCAGGTCGACCCCTTTGAGGACATCTTCCGTGGTTGACTCTGCTCCAAATGTTGCTGCCATGCTGTGCGCTCCGATCACGAATCTTTGACAAGGGCCTCGGCCCGGAAAAAACGGAGTCAACCTCCGTAATGCTAATGAGATTACCGGAGAGTCACTCCGGTTTCAGAAATAGTCGATGAAAACTTCAGTCGCAAAAACTGCCCGCAAGCCACGAGCCGATGCGCAACGCAACTGGGAGCGGATTCTAGAAGACGAGAAGCAGTTTTTCACGCGCCGGGGCGCGGAAGCCAGAATGGACGAGATCGCCAAGCGCGCCAAAATCGGGCTGGGGACGCTTTACCGTCACTTTCCTGCGCGCGATGACCTGCTGGCCGCTGTCTATATCAGCGAAGTCGAGAAACTGGCCGAGGCTCAGAGAAAGCTCTCCGTCGAATTGCCTCCGATCGAGGCGCTGCGGGCGTGGTTGCTGGTCTTCATCGACTACATTGCTGCGAAAAAGATCATTGCCCCGGCGTTGAACGCAATGGCAGACGGCCTATCTCGGGTGTTTCAGCAGAGCAGAAGCGTTATGGAAGAGGCTGAGCAATGCGACGAAGACGGTTGCGAGTGCACAAGCGCGGATGTTTTCGTTTGAGAATCCCATAGTTCGGCCTCCTTTTCTATGCGAATGCTGAAGCAACGGACAGCATTGAGGAATTGGCCACCCAGATTCACCGTAAGACTTGCCGATAGTTCACTGCTAGTGCCCGTAGCCTTCAGCGTCGGTGGGGACTTTGCCTCGGAACTGCCTGTAAACGATTACGGAGTACATCAAGGCCAGAGAGATCCCCACCGACCACCAGACCAGGCCGACGCGCAACGCGTGAGGATCGGAAATCGCTCGATCGATGGTGATGTCGCGTCCATCGATTCCAACGGCGGGAAGAAGAACGGGGAAGAGACCGGTCGCAGCACCCACAAGCATCGAGATGAGGTAGCCACACGAGCAGAGGAAGCAGAGCAGATGCGAACCCTTAGCCATGGTGTAGCGCATCATTCCGAGACTTGCTATGACCGCTAGCGGAGCAAGGAACGCGACAGGATGTCCTCTGAAATTATTGAGGGAAGCCGGACGGGCCAGGACCGTGGCCGGAATTCCCGCGGCGGTGAGAACTACGGTTGCCCTCCAGATACGGCAAGCGATGCATCCGGCGCGGCGTTCCAGGTCGCCTTCCGTCTTGAGAGCGAGGTAGAGGGCGCCATGAAGCGAGAGGGCTGCCAAGGCGATGACACCGGCGAGGACGGTGTACCAATCGAGGATTCCAGGATTCGCTCCCGTCTGCCAGTTGGTCCACAAGGGCAGGAAAAAATAGTCGTCAGCGCCTATTGGAACGCCGCGCACAACATTGCCCATGGCCGCCCCAAAGAAGATGGTGAGCAATACGCTTGAGAAGCTGAAGAGCGCATCGAAGAAAGTGCGCCAAAGTGGGTCGGCGTAATGGCCGCGTAGTTCGATGCTGACCCCGCGCAGGATGAGCAGCCAGAGAACCATCATTAAGGGGAGATAAAAGCCGCTGAATGCCGAGGCATAGAGAAGCGGGAACGCGAAGAAGAGCGTGCCTCCGGCCGCCAGCAGCCAGACTTCGTTGCCGTCCCAGACGGGGCCAATGGTGCGCAGGGTCTGAGCCCGTTCGGTCTCGGTGCGCGCGACGAAGAGATAGACAATGCCGACGCCGAGGTCGAAGCCGTCGAAGACGACGTAGGCCGTGAGCATCAATGCTACGATCCAGAACCAGAGAGTTCCCATGCAATGTGCTCCTTAAGCGGTGACGGTTTGGGGATGCGCAGCTTGGCCATTGACCAGCGGGCCGGATCGGATGTGGTTGTAGACGACGATGATCCAGAGGAGCGAAAGCACGGTGTACATGCCAAGAAAGCCGAGCAAGGTGAAAAGGCTGTTGCCAGCGCTAACGTGCGTAGAGGAGCCTTGCGCTGTTCGGATGAGTCCGTAGACAAGCCACGGTTGGCGGCCGATTTCGGCAGTCATCCAACCAGCGGTTGTAGCGATGTAAGGAAGCGGCCAACTCAGCATAATGAGCCACAGCATCCAGCGCGAAGAGTAGAGCTTGCCGCGCCAAAGCAGCAGGGCCGCGATCCCCATAAGCGCGCCAAACCAGGTTCCGAGGCCGACCATGATGTGGTAGCTGTAAAACAAAAGCGGAAGAGTGGAGGGCCACTGATCCCTGGGGAAATGGTCGAGACCTTCGACTTCGGCGGCGGTGGTTCCATAGATAAGAAAGCTCAGCACGTTGTTTACAACCAGCGGGTTGTCGATGGTTTCAGTCTCATAATTGGGCTGTCCCATGAGCACCATCCCCGCTCCTTTTTCTGTATGGAAGAGCCCCTCCATGGCGGCAATGGCAGTGGGCTGATTCTTGGCCATGTACTTGCCATGCAGATCGCCTGTTGGGAAGACCTGCAGGACACAGGAGATGATTCCTGCGATGACACCAAGCTTGAGGAAGATGCGTCCGTAGGGGCCTTCACGGCCTTGCAGCTGGTAGAGTGCCCCGACGGCCGACATGACGAAAGATGCAGTGACGACTGCGGCGCACATGTTGTGCGAATACTCGAGCAATGCCCAGGGATTCAGGAGGAGTTGGGTGAAGCTGGTGACTGCATACACGCCGTTAGGGAGAAGTTTGTAGCCGACCGGGTGCTGCATCCAGGCGTTCGTGACAATGATGAAGAATCCGGAGATCCACGAACCAAAGAAGACAAGAAAAGCAGACAACCAGTGCATCCGGCGAGACAGGCGTCTTTCACCGAAGAGAAAGAGACCGAGGAAGGCGGACTCGAGGAAGAAGGAAAAGATTCCTTCCATGGCGAGAGGCATGCCAATGACGCCCCCGGTGCGACGTGAGAATTCCGACCAGTTGGTGCCGAACTGGAACTCCATGGGAATTCCAGTCACTACCCCGAGGAGGAAGTTGATGGCGAAGATCTTCGCCCAGAAGCGGGCGGAGATGTCGTATATTTCGTCGTGCGTTCTGAGAGCCAGCGTCTTGAGAACCACTATCAAGAGCGCAAGGCCCATGGTGAGCTGCGGAAACAGATAGTGGTATGTGATGGTGAAGGCGAAATGGATTCGGTGAAGTGCGAGCGCGTCCAAAGTGGCCTCCTAGCCTTGCGAAGAGCAAAGGGTGTTCCGGCGGAGCGAAGTTTCCGTCGCCGCACAATTCGAATAGACACCGAACAAGAGTTGATCAAGAGTTCAACGATAGTAACTGGGAGGAGCCACACCTGCTATCGCGGCAGCCACTCCGGCTTTGAGGAGCCGATCGGGGAGATGATCGGATCATCCCAGTACTCCGGTGTCTTTGACATTTCAACCTGAGAGCCTATGCGGGTGAATTCACCAAACGCCGTCTGCCCTGTCTGGAGGTTGGGCTTGAGTGGTTTGTGGTCAGGCCCCAGATTATCCAAGTTGAGGAGCGTCTCGTTGTCGACAAAGCCAAGGGCCTGCTCGAACATGATTGTTTGCGACAAGGTAACAGTCACTTTGTAACTCCCGCCTTCGTCAGCCCTTCGTAGCAATGCGGCCTGGACGCCGATCGAGCCCAGATAACCAGTCAGGAAATCGCATACCACGTTCACGCCGTGAGGCAACTGAGGTTGGTCGGCAGAACCGATGTCACAAAGCAATCCGCACAAGGCCGCCGCGGTGAAGTCATATCCCATCCAGTCGGCCCACGGACCTGTCGAAGTGTTCAGCTTGATTTTGACGTAGATGATCCCTGGACGGATGCCCGCGAGCGTTTCCGCGGAGAACCCTTGCTTATCTGCTAGGTGCGGACGCAGATTCTCAACGAAGACGTCAGAGCCCTTGACGAGTTCATAAACCGCCTTCCGATTTCCATCGACACGTGCGTCCATGTAAGCTTGGCGGCTTCCAGCCTGGGTCTGCCAATACATTGTGGGTTCTTCAATCCAGTTCAACGTATTCAGATTGAGAGCATCTGCCCCTTGTGCGGAGAGCTGACGCAATACCGCTGGCCCTGCAACGACATGGGTCATGCCGAGCACCCGGACTCCCGAGAGGGGTCTCGCTCCAGGGAGAAACGGTTCGGGCTCGCTGTCGCCAATTTTCTCAATGTGTATAAGAGGCGCGCTTACTTGACGCTGATACTGCTCCGTTGCGCGAAATTCCTTGCTGGTTCGGCAGATGACCAGTGGCACCCCTGCGTCTTGCGCCGCGTTCTCCAGGTCCGCAGCGTCCCACTTGCGTGTTGCCCGCTCAAGTTGTTTGGGCAGTGTGCCGCTGTCCAACAGACCCATGATCCGTTCGGTGTTCGAGGCATAGAGCGAGGTAAGAATAACGAAACGTCCATCCCTGGTGGGAAGAATATGGGAGCCCAACTCTCCCACATTTCCACCCATCATCTGAGGCGTGCCATTGACCAGCGTGCAACCGGCCAATAAGTCTTGCCAAGGGCTCTGAGTCACGTAAGCCTTTCGCAGGTCGATATGGATATCCTGGCTCTCGCCGGACCGGTGCTTCCAGATGATAGCCGACGCAATCGCGTTGGCAGCGCTCACCGTCGCCGATGCGCATCCAACCTTGAGGTGCGTTGGCCGAATTGGGTCCATGCCAGCAAAGGTGATCTGGCCACCAAAGTCTTCGCGCTTGAGACCAGCCTCAAGGAGAAGGCCGTCTACGACGTTCAACAAATCCTGATGGTTATTGACAGGTTGATAAGAGAACATAACGCTCCTTTTTGTCCTTGATGAGTTTGTGTGTGATACGGGAAGACTTTCGTCGAATCGTGCTCCAATTACGCGCTCGGATTGCCCCTTGGATCTGGTTCACCAACCTACGATGAGCTGTCACATCTTGCCAAACACTTTTGCCAATCGCAACGTTAGACCGAAATCTTGTTTGAATTGACCCGACACCGCAACATCGTGGCTGGCGGAAACCAGTACTTGCCAACGCGGAGTGATGAACTTCGTGTAGCTTCCCCTTATCTGCTGCTCCCCGGTTTTTGCTCCATTCGATATCCCATCGAGCTTTTGTGCACCGCCGAAGTCGCCAAGGTAACCGATCGACACAAAGGATGGAAGCTTGTTCCGCATCAAGGATGTTGTTTCGTAGCTGAACCACTCATAGGCCGCATAAGAAGAAGACTGGCTGAGCTTTTGGTTACCTGTCCCCGCCTGCTTATTGTCCCCGTAGTAAACCCAGTCTCCGGAGACATCAATGGTGTACTTGCGCAGAAGTCCCTGCGTCAAATTCGCCTGGAGATCATTTTGCCAGCGATTGTTCCCAAGGTTTAGCTCTTGATGTTTGTCGTAGTTTCCAATTGGAATTGTCAGGTAGCTTGCCGCCGAAAGAAATTGTTTCTTCTCCGCGTTTTCGATCAACCAACCACCTGCGGAAACAATTGGGTCTCCCACCCCGGAACCATTGCTCAGCGGGACCCCACTTATCCTGCCGTTATTCAATACGCCGAATGGAACTACGATGTTCATGTCCCAACCCTTCTCGTAGTACACACAGCGAATGATTCCTAAGTTGCTATCAAGATTCGTACCTTTTGTGATATTGCCTGTTATCGTATTGTTGAATTGGTTGCGGTTGGCGAATTGATAGTAGAGCATGCAGGCCGTGCTATGAGGGCGTAATGGAACCCAGTCGAACGGCTGATAATCTTCCGCCCAACTCGATGCCGCACCTATCAGTGCAATGGCAAGCCACACAGAGGCGGTGAGAATCGTCTTAGTGAATGTCTTCATTTAGGATCTCCGGTTTATTCGCTAAGTGAGCCGGTGCAGACTGGTTGGCCTGCACGGGTTCAAACGATCACTGCGCCGTGTATCCTCCATCGATTACGAGCTCCGATCCAGTGATGAATTTGGCTTCGTCCGAGGCAAGATAGACAGCTCCCCATCCGATATCATCGGGTTCGCCTAGGTGGCCCACCGGATGCAGGGCAACGAGTGCTTTGCGTTTCGCTTCGGCATCTCCCGGAGCATTTTCGACCATCGGCGTCCAGACAAATCCTGGGTGGATAGAGTTGACGCGAATACCTGTGCCCGTTTTTGCGCAATGCAGTGCAGCCGATTTAGTGAGAAGACGGACGCCGCCCTTGCTCGCGTTATACGCGGCGAGGTCTGGATCGCCTACCAATCCCTCTATCGAGGAAAGATTGATGATTGCTCCACCGTTTTTACCTTGCTTGATCCCGCGAATGCCGTGCTTGGTTCCGAGGAAGACTCCATCAAGATTGACGCTGATGACCTTACGCCAATCTGCGAAAGAGGCGTCCTCTGCGCTGCCAGGAGTGGCGATCCCCGCATTGTTGACAACAACGTCGAGCCTGCCGTATCTCGCCACGGTTCCGTCGACCACCTTGATCCAATCTTCTTCCAGGCTTACATTGTGCTGAAAGAAACTGGCGGTGCCGCCGGCTTTCTCGATCTCGGCCACCGCGCTGGCGCCATCGGCTTCGCGCATGTCGGTCACTACGACTTTGGCGCCCTCTCGAGCCATAAGCAACGCCGTCGCGCGACCAAGGCCGAGCGCGCTTCCGGTAACGATAGCGACCTTATCTCTTAAACGACCCATTGGTGCATCTCCTTATTTCTTGTTGCATCCTCGGCACCTGGTGTTCGTCGCGACCCGCGGTTGCCGCGTTCGGGCCGTACGTTGAGTAGCGTCTACTCATTGTTGGTTTCATGCTCTCTGTCTCGCGGAGCGTTAACGACGCGACAGATCGCGTTCCAGAACGGTGAAGCGGTTGCGCGAACCCCGTAGTACTCTGGGGACCAAAGCTGAAAGGTCACTCCACGTAAGCGATGCCGGTCAGATTTCCCTGTGCGGCCAGCAACATCTTTGGATTTGTTCCGTCGAGGTTGGCGCTGTACACCGAGCCCGCGAGATCAGTCACAAACATTCGGCCGCCTTTCAGATCCAAGGACAAGCCGATGCCTTCCATAAGGTGGGTAACGAGGATCTCCGATTGCGTGTGGGAGTCCGGGGGGATATCCATCGGAGCCCGATTTACGGTGTTTCCCCGCGGTGGGTCACCGCGATCCGTCCAGTACAACATTCTGTTCACTGGATCAAGATCCAGATCAATCGGTTCGGGGAGTTCTGCGAATAGAAGCTCCATATCTGTACGGGTGTTTGGAGTTTCACCCGCGGGAATCTTGAGACCGGCACGGAAGATGCGGCCTTGGCCGGCATTGTCTGCGCCCTTCTGGGTCCAGTAGATATGGCCGCCTTCGGGATCGACCGCAATGCCAACACACCACCTGGTTTGGTCGTGACGGTCGGCATCCGTCTGTCCGGTCTGAACCAGAGTCTCAATCTGGGATCCGTCCAGATTGCAGCGCATCACTCGCATGCCTTCGCGATCGCACCAGTAGAGCTTCTGCGACTTCGGTTCGATCTGGATCTGCTTTGGAGTAAAGGTTCCCCCGGTCGGTACGATGACGGTAATGTTTCCACCATCCAGATCGGAGCGGAAGATGGAACCGTCATTCGCTATCGGGTTCCCCATGTTTGTCCAGTACAGATGCCCCCGAACTGGATCGACGGCAATACCGTCCGGGTGCTTCTGTCCGCCCTCGATAACAACCTTAAGGCCCGAACCATCGGGATTGGCCGATAGGATACGGCCGGCTCCAAGGTCCAAGAAGAAAATCCGCGCACCCACGGGATTCTGGGATTTCGTGGCCTGCGTTTTGGTCTCGACTTCAGTCATAATGCAAATCTCCTTTTCCGTTGCTACGTTTGCTAGGACTAGAGGCCCGCCTTTGCGCGCAGGGCGAGAAGGCCCAAGAGGACTTCGTTTTCCCGCTTGGTAAGCTCCTCGACAGTGCCCTCGCCAGCTTCATGAAGAACGCCTTCCACGACGGTCTGCTTGAGGGCGTCGGTCACGTCCGGAGCCTTAAGTGAGCCAATCAAGGCTGTGAGCGGCGGCATGAGGTGCTCCATGAAGTGGTGGATGCCACCAGCACCTCCACCAAGGTGCCATTGCAGGCTGGGCCCCATGGCGCCCCAGCGCAGCCCAGGTCCATAGGAGATCGCGACATCGGCATCCTCGACGCTGAGTACGCCGTCCTGAACGAGGTATAGGACCTCCTTATAGAGCGCCGCCTGGAATCGGTTGGCCACATGTCCCGGAAGCGCCTTGTACAGGCGGATCGCCTTCTTCCCGATCGACGAGTAGAACTCCATTGCCTGCTGGATAGTGTCCTCGGAGGTCTTTGCTCCTCCTACGACCTCAACTAGGGGAACAACGTGTGGCGGGTTGAAAGGATGACCAATCACACAGCGTTCGGGACGCTTGCAGCCAGACTGGATCACGTCCATCGTCAGCCCTGAAGAACTCGAGGCGATGATGGAATCCGGCGGAGTCAACTCGTCTATCTCTGCGAAGAGTTTGATTTTGAACTCGGGACGCTCAGGAGCATTTTCCTGAACAAAATCGGCAGTGGCCAGAGCCTCCCGCATACTGGAGGCAAACCCGAGCCGGTCCAACGAGGCATTCGGTGCCAGTCCGTATGCCGTCAGCAACTCCCAGGCGTCCCTTACGTAAGTCCGAAGATTGGCTTCTGCATTTGGCGCGGGGTCCGTGGCGACGACGTCGAATCCACGCGACAGGTAGTACGCCGCCCAACTTGCACCTATGACACCGGTGCCTACAATTGCGATTTGTTTAATTGGCTTGATCGACGACATCGTTTTCTCCTCTTTCCTGGCGATTGGTTTAGGTGTGTTTACCGGAGGCTTTCGCACTTCTGGGTGGAGCACCGTTTCAGCCTGATTCACCATTCCAGATTTCCGGCCTCAGTGGAAGGTGAGAAACTGTCACGTCACAGTTAGTACGGACTGATCGGTCTCATGTCAGTCCGCCGTTCCTTGAGTCAGGCGATGAAGAATTAGTCGCCGTGATGCTTCACGATCAGGCGAGAGCCACGCTGGCCAGTACAGTATGTCCAGACCCATTGCACAAGCACACTGACACGAAGACTCGACTGAGCAAGAAACTGCAGATGAATCGCAGCCCAGACCAGCCAGGCGACAAACCCGCTCATATGAACCTTGCCGCTCTGCAACACGGCGAAACCTTTCCCAACTACGGCAAGATTCCCTTTGTCGAAGTAACGGAAAGGCCTCGGCGAGGCCTTTCCTGTAACCCGTCGTTCGATTAACTTGCCGGCGTAGTGTCCCTGTTGCATCGCTACCTGCGCCACACCGGGCAACGGCTTGCCGTCTTGTTCCAGAGATGCAGTGTCACCGACAACAAAGATTTCGGGGTGATCTTGTACGGACAGGTCGTGCCGGATCTTGACGCGTCCCGCGCGATCCGTCTCTGCGTTCAACCATTTCCCAGCGGGTGATGGGGCAACACCAGCGGTCCAGATGACGGTCTTGCTGGCGATGCGTTCACCTGCGACCATCACCCCCTCGCCGTCGATTGAATCGACACCTTTCCCGAGCATCACTTCGACACCCAGTCTCTTCAGCCGCTCCAGGGCGGCCTCCGAGAGCTCCGGTGCAAATGTGCCAAGAGGGCGTGAGCCCATATCGACGAGAATGACTCGCGCAGATCCAGGATCAATTCGCCGAAAGTCCCTTTTCAATGTGCTTTGAATCATGACCGCGATAGCGCTGGCCATTTCAACTCCGGTTGGCCCGGCACCTACCAGGACGAACGTCAACAAGTCCTTATGACGCGCGGGGTCTTCTTCGGCCTCGGCCATTTCGAACGCCGTCAAGATCTTGTTTCTGATCGCCACAGCGTCCGCCAGGTTCTTCAATCCAGGGGCAAATTTCTCGTACTCATTGTGGCCGAAGTAACTGTGGGTCTGCCCCGTTGCCAGAATGAGGAAGTCATACGAGATCGGAACCGCAGCCCGGTCCTGAGTATCGACGATCACTTGTCTGGAGGCGACATCGATTCCAGTGACGGTACCGAGAACAACGGTGGTATTGCAGTTGTTTCTCAAAATGCCGCGAATGGGGGAGGCAATTTGTCCTGGTGCAAGCACCGAAGTCGCAACCTGATAGAGAAGCGGCTGGAAGAGATGATGGTTGACTCGATCAATCAAGATTACTCGTACCGGTGCGCTTTTCAGGGCTCGCGCCGCAGCCAGGCCTCCAAAGCCACTGCCGACGATGACAACCACACCTGTCTTTTCGGGCATCACTGTTTCACCAGCCTTTGAACTCAGGTCATCGATTCATGCTTTATCCACCATCCCAGATTTAGTGCTTCGGTGATAGGTGGGGAGCTGTCATCTAACAGTGAGGATGGTCCTGTAAGGTTTAGAACCGTCGACGATGAGTGCCGTCGTAACCGTTAGATCACTGATGCTCACATTCCGGCCCTACGATGAGGATGCGATACTCGTGATGCTGTGCCGGAATTGCGCCCAAGCCTCAAGAGGAATTGACGACGCGCGTAACGTACAAGGCGGGACGAAAGATTGGGAGTGATGAATCCGTGAGTTATTATCTGATCCACACAACCTACCCGATCCTGTTTGTCGCGGTGCTCGCGCGCCAGCTTTGCCTTCCGATTCCCGCCATTCTATTTCTTCTTTCCGGAGGAGCACTGGCAGGATCCGGGAAGCTCAGTTATACCGGGATCACGCTGGCGGCCGTCTTGGGATGCGTGCTGGCTGACCTGGTATGGTTCGAAGCAGGACGGCTCCGTGGCAAGCGGGTATTAAGATTGCTCTGCGCCTTGGCGCCTGACCCCAGCTACTGTATTCGCAATTCCAAAGCAACCTTCGCGAAAAAAGGTGTCCGCGCTTTACTGATTGCCAAATTCATACCAGGGCTGGATGGCATCTGTCCCCCGCTGGCCGGAATGACTGGGGCTTCGCGAATCGATTTCGTCCTTTATGATGCCGTGGGCTCTGGGCTCTGGGCTGGCGCGTATATCACATGCGGATTTCTCTTTGCGAAAGAACTAGACAAAGTGGTCCGATACACCTCAGCCTTTGCGAATGTGCTGATCCTGGTATTGGGCGCTCCGTTGCTTGCTTTGTTCGCATGGAAACTGATTCAACTCGTGCGAATGACCAGGATACTTCTTCCTTCGCAGATCACGCCGGAACAGTTGAAAGCGCGCCTCGATTCAGGGGAACGGATTGGAGTCGTCGATCTGCTTCGCTTTGAGGATGACCCCCAGGAAGTGGCAGTCATTCCAGGGGCTGTTCGGCTCGATCCGCTCCAGATTCGGCGCAAGAGGCGAATCTATATGCCAGGGAACCTGGAACTGGTGCTCTATTGCGGTTCAAAGAATAACTTTGTCAGCGCCCGCGTAGCTGCCGCAATGCGCAAGCACGGAATCCAGCGCATCCGTGTTCTGACGGGTGGGCTGGCCGCATGGAAGGCACTGCAATTTCCCTTGAGCACTGAATCTCTCGATCCCGAGGCAGAAATGGCGCGACTGAGAATTCAGATGTTTCCGCCATGGCGCAGCGCAAAGCCTCAGTTTCCGCGGTGAAAGACGGCTCGATTGATGTCTGGCCAGAATTCCTTCACCGCGAAGGTGGCACTATCAAGAACGATGCTTGTAAGCCAGCGCTGACCGGTTTTCGTCCAGGTGCAATACTGGTTCGGATAGTAGGCCGATGAGATTCCAGCTGCGGCACCCGCTCCAACGATCTCCGCACTATTGAAGGTTGTGTTCCCATTGTCAGTCCGCGTGATTAGTGCGCGGGAAAAAGCATAGTCGGCCCGCTTCAGAAACCCTCCGTGTCCCAATGTATAGTATCGACTGTCCTCATGAAGCACTGAAGGAAGCAAGGATTCCACCCAGAGGTTTTCGTCAGTCTGATCGGCGATGGTGTGCCAGTAATATCGGCCGTATCCAGCGGCGCCCTGATGGAATGCTGGATATGCTTTGGTTCCTTGTGAGATGGCGGCCTGCATGCCTGCAAAGATGAAAGAAGAATAGTCGAAGCTATCCTCAAGGCCAGTCTTGATTTTCTCTTTCGACGACTGACGGGGCAGCGTGGTGTCTGCGTTGACGGAGCGGAAGTTCGGCACGATTCCCAGTATTCGTTTCGTCTGTTGCGGTGCGGACTCTGAGTGTACAGGAGTCGTCTCAGATCGGCTGCCCAGGCTGGAAGCCTCGCCAACCGTACTGGATCTCGTTCCTGGATCTTCCGGCAACGCTGTAGCCTCAGGGGAAGATCGCGAAACTGCGGCAGAGGCGGAAACCGCGGGAACTTGCGCTCGCACCGAAGTGACAGCAAGAAAGATCGCAGAACATATCAGTGTTCTTTTCATTTGTGCAGCGGCGCTCCTTAGGTCGCCGTGTGTCCTCGGCAATGTCAACCGAGGACCGGATGCTTAAAAAGGGCTCAATTCCGCAAGGTTGCAGACAACTCTCCGCGTTGCAGAATCACTCGCAACTCCTTGCGGCAAGCCAGGCTGAAAACATCGAGTGGCTCTCCCTTGGCCGAGAGAGCGGCGGAGACTATCTGATCGACAGTCAGATTCGGCTCTCCATAGTGGGTGACAATGCGCTTGACAAACGCTTCCGCTGCACGCACGACCGGTTCGGTTGCCATTAGCCTTATGCGGCTCACCAATGCGTATAGAGAGACGAGTTCATCCATATCTTCGAGGTCGTGCGTTACCGATTTCGCGTATATACGGGAGACCTCGTTGATGAAGTCGGAGTAAAGCGTCTCTCGTTGAGAAATCTGCCGATTCAGCAGGTCGCGTTGTGTGACGCTTCGCTGGAGAATGAAGTTGCTCAACACCGGTGCGAGTGCGCCAACTGAGGAGCCTCCGAGAGCCGCTAGGGCACTGATGATTGCTGGGTTCATAGAGGGGTCTTCGCACCTCACGGTTATTGTGGGATCTGGCCGATCGTGCGTTTGAGCTCTGCCTGCGCCATCGATAGGCCTAGGGTGGCTTCAAGAAATGCAGCTTTTGCCGAAGCCGCTTTAGCGTGGGTCTCTTCGCGAGCAGAAGCAAGAACGGTGTTTTGTTCAAACTGACGATCTGCCAATCGGGCGGCCTCTTCTCTCACGCCAAGAGCTTCTTCCGTTACGCCGACCATGCTCTCGAACTGCTCCACCTTGTCGTAGGCTGTCTCAACTTGCACGGTCAATCCGTCTTTGATCTTGGCGAGACTGAGTTCCGCCTCTGAGAGTAGCGTCCGTGAATCCTTGATCTCTGCGTTACGTCGGCCACCGTCGAACACGTCATAGCTGAGCGAGAAGCCAAACGTTCCGAAGTTGTGGACGAGAAGCGGAACACCGCTCTGATAGCTGTAGCGCGCGAGCCCGGTGACATCGGGAATGTACGCATCCTTTGCCGCTGCCAGGCCTGCTTTTGCTTTGATCACCGCCTGCTGTGCTGACCGGATCTCGGGGCTCCGATCCTGGGCGATGTGGAGGCACTCTTCGCGGCTGGGCAGGTCAAGGGGCGCCGCCGAAGTGCCTTCATCAAATTGGAGCTGTGAACTCAGCGGCAGTCCGAGCAGGTCGTCGAGAGCCAGAGAGAGGTGGTGGATCTGCAGTTTCTGCGTAAGGGTGGCCTGCCTGGCCTCAAGCAACGCCGCACGGCTCTCAAGAGCGGCAACTTCGAGCGCGCGTCCTTGGGCTACCGCGTCCGCACTTTCCTGTACCTTCAACTCGCTGGCGGTTACTTCCGCCGTTGCAGCTTTCAGCCTGAGTTGTCCAACAAGCAGGCCGTAGTAGAGTTGCCGGACCTTGAGAGCAATTTCATTCTCCGCCTGGTTGACCTGAATCTTCGCGGTGTTGATATCGGCTGTGGCAGCCCGGCTCGATTCATGAATCTTGAACATTTGTGTCAATGGCTGCGCCAAGCCGGTGCCACTGGTGTATGCGGTCTCCGATCCCTGGCCGATAAAGAGACTCTTCGCCGGGATTGGCCCTGTGGCCGTGGGAACGCCAAAAGCGCCGGCTGGAATCTCGACGCCTGCAAGTTCGGTGATATGCAAGAAGCTCGACTCATTCTTGACGCGAGGAAAGTAGGCAGAGCGGGCGATCTCCTTCTTGTGCTCACTGTCAGCAACAGCCAGGTGCGCAAGTTGAAGGCTGCGATTCTGCCTGAGGGCCAGATCGATAGCTTGTGCGAGAGTGAGCGGCACCGAAGCGGCAGGCTGATTGCCGACTTGAGCACGCGCCACACCCTGTCCCAGGAATCCCGCGGCGCACAAGAACATTGGCAACAGAACCCTGCATGAGGCGCCATGTGTTATCTGAAGCTGCATCTTCGATTCCTTCAAAGTGTTCCCCGATTATCAGGCTGTGCTGGCCGGAGCCGACACGACTTGCTGGTATTGAGTGGGAACGCGCTGCATGCACGAGACAACAACAAGGCAGCACACGACTGACCACGCAATCAGCAGGAAGCTGTCTGTGATTGCGAGAGTGAAGGCCTGCTGTCTAACCTGCAGGCCGAGAATCTCCGCGGCTCGTTCCGTTGCGGCAGTTAAACCAGGAGCGCGGCTCGCCATGCCTGCGCTCAGTGCGAACAATCTCTGGCTGGTGGACGGTTGGCCAAGTTGGACGCCGAGTCCCAACGCGTTCGAGTGGAACTGTTCGCGGGCCGAAATGAAATGTTGCAGGAAGGCGACTCCGGCTTCGCCACCAAGCAGTCGAAGCGTCTGGAAGTAGCCCGCAAACGTCAGTACATCGATGGGTCGAGCGAGAGCGCCGGTATTGACGACCTCAAGGATGATTGCTCCCACCATCCCGTTGAAGGCCAAAGCAAGACCGATTGCCATGACTGCCTGGGAGGGCCGGAAGTCCGTGCCCGACCATGCGGAAGATAGAGTCGCATTCATGAGGCAGGCAACCGCAACCAAAGCAAAACCGGCTGTAACAATAAGCCTGGCGTCAACATACCTCAGCAGGTACACCGCCAACAGGCCGCATACAGCTTGAGCCAGTGCGACTTCGAGCAGCACCGGGCCAGTTTGTAGTGGAAGATAGCCTTTGACCGAGGCAAGGTAGCTTGGAATCGCTACGACTGTAGCCAGCATTGCAAAGCGAAATGAGATCAGCACCGCTCCGAGTAACAGAGTGTTCCGTCGCGCAAGAAACTTGAAATTGATGAGAGGATTCGGCATCCTGAGCCGCCGTACCGCTGTGCCCAGAAGAAGAAAGACACCGGATACGATCAGTCCCACGATCGTGCCAGAGTTCAACCAATCCAGGCGCTGGCCTTGGTCAAGCGCGATGTACAAGAGCGCAAAACCGAGGCTGGCATAGAGAAATCCTCTCCAATTGGGCTTCGGCTGCCCTTCCTTCGGTTGTGGAAGCGGCTGCCACGGCATTCCGAAGTAAATCAGGATCATCATCACCGGAGTGAGTACGGCACCATTCCAGAAGATCCAGCGCCAGGAGAGATGATCTGTGAACCAGGCTTCGAGCGATGTGGCGAAGGTGGTCGTGACAAGAATATCCATGGCGTACATCGCAATCCCCAGCAAGACATAGCGCATGGGGAGACTGCGCAGCACGAAAGACAGTGTCAGAGGATAGAACGTTCCGGCTGTCAGCCCCGCGAGCACCAGCAGAACGAGCAGGAAGGGCAGGTTGAATGCAAATGGAAGCAATACGCTGATCAAAGTGAACAGCCCTGCGCAGGCCAGGAGCACGCGCCGCGCGCCGAGAAGTCCTCCGAGATAGACAGAGAAGGGGCCGATGAACATCATGCTCGCGTTGAACGCTGTGCCGATCCATGAGGCCTCATCTGCGCCGAGATGCAGAGCGCCTCTTATATCCATCAATCCCACGCTGATCAGACGCCCCGTGCAGGTCGCGATCGAGGCGCCAAGCAGTACCCCGAACACACCTAGTAAGGGATGAATAGTCATCACTGCAGGAGTGGGGGATGTTGGCGAAGATGCGGGTGCGGTCTGCCCAGTCGGAGTATTCAAGATGATGCTCCCTCCCCCTTTGTGGCTTTACCGGAGGTATGGATCTTGACCACCACGGAAAACCCGGGACGCAATTTGCCTTGAAGTGGATGGCCAGGATCGAGCGCGATCTTGACTGGGAGTCTCTGAACCACCTTTGTGTAGTTCCCGGTGGCGTTGTCGGGAGGCAGCAGGGCAAATTGCGAGCCGCTTGCCGGGGCAATCTCAACCACCTTTCCGTGAAGCACCACTCCGGGGAAGGCATCGATCTTGATGTCGGCGACGTCGCCCTGCCGGATATTTGTTAGCTGCGTCTCCTTCAAGTTTGCCTGGATCCATACATCGCCCTTGACCAAGTCGACGACCTGCATACCTGGAGCGACCAACTGGCCTTCCTGCACGTGACGCTCACCCACCGCGCCTGCCGTAGGTGCGACGATCTGTGTGTAACCAAGATTGACCTGTGCGACGATGATCGCCGCCTGCTTGGCCTGAATATCCGCGCGGTACAGATTGTCCCTCGTATCGAGGGCCGCTCGTTGGCGCTTCTCGCTTTCGAGCAGACTGCGGCTGCTTGCCAGAGCCGCCTGCGCACGCTCCAGCTCTGCCTGGTGGCTGGCGAGCATACCGGTAAAGCGGTCAGCATCTGCGATTGCCAACTCCACCTGCTGATGTGTGGCGGCCTTTGAAGCTAGCAGAGCTTCCTGACGCTTACGTTCCAACCCCGTCCGCTCGACATCGGATTGAACTGCTGCAATTCCAGCCTTTGCGGCATTGATGGCGGCAGTTGCCTGCGCGATAACAGTTTCGGCGTTCTGAATCTTTGCGTCTTGAATTCGCTTTGTGGACTGGTTATCTTCAAGCGCCGCCTGTGCACCGGCCAGGGCTGCGCGCGCTTCGGCGAGGACGGCTTGATAGTCCTCGTCGTCAAGTTGTACGAGGAGTTGGCCGGGCTTCACAGATGCGAAATCTTCGACCTCAACCTTGCGAACTGTCCCGGAGACGCGCGTGCTGAGTGGCGTCATATCCGCGCGCACATACGCGTCGTCTGTGCGCTGCTCTGCGCTTCCACCTTCCCACGAAGTCCAGCATCCCTTGATCGTGAAGAGGAGAATGGTCGCAACTCCCAACGTTATAACTGGAACAATGATCGCTCGCTTCGACATCTCTTCAGTAGCTCCTGACATAAGGTTGGCTGGCGCGGAGGTTTCGATTGGCGGCTATGCGTTCTAATGAACGCCCAACACGCTGCAAGGCGCCTCCTGCGCGAGTTCGTACACAGTGCTCCAGAGGCGAGCCAAGTGAAGGCTCCGTTGATGAAGTCCCATGACAAGAAGGTCGATCTTTTGCCCGCGCAGAAACTTGACGATTGCGTCGACTTCGCGACCTTCTACGATGTGACTTTGGACCTCGACACCGTAGGGATGGGCGGAGCTGCGGGCCTTCTCCTCCAGAACCTCGTAGAACCTCTCCCGATCATCCGCCAGCACTCGCGAAAGTTGGGGTCCCGCAGCTCCGGCGAAGGCCGTATACGCCGGCAATTCAGCAGCAACGGTAATTGTGCTCAGTTCCGCTCCCAGGCCCTTGGCAAGCTGAATGGCGCAATGGAACGCGCGTTCGGCTTCTGGGGACTCGTTGTACGCTACAGCAATCTTCCTGAACATAAGGTCCTGTCTGTTTCACAGAGGTAAATTCGCGCTGTTCGTTCTTGCCGCGCGTACTCGCAAGCCTGTCAGATTGCGGGGGAAAATACAGCGCAGGTGACTGTTAGCTAACGGTGATGACAGACAATATGGCAGGAACTCTGCGTCATTGTTCCTCTTCAACATTGTTCCCCGCACCATCTGGATCGCGCTGTTGCTCGAAGCTCCTGGCGGCACGCAGCACAGCCTCTTTCAGCTTTTCGAGGGTAAAAGGCTCGACAATCACGTCATAGCCTCCCGCTTCCAAGACTCCCGACCACAACTGAAAACTTGCGGTGTGGGCATACACCAGAATTGCGGGTTTCTGGTCTAGAAGGGCGAGATCTCCCCAAATCGTCCACCAGTCCATATCCGGAAGAGATGCCGGAAGCAAGGCGACTTGATAGACCTCACCATTGCGGACATAATGTCCCAATTCATCGGCATGGCTGATGAAGATCGGAGACAGATCGAGGGAGTTCAACTGACGCCGAATTGTACCCTCGATGTCCGAGGTCAAGATTGCGAGTATCCGAACCTTGTCATGATTCTCTGCCACGTTGCCTCTCAGACTTCGTTCACGTGAGAATGACAGAAGATTGCAGGAACCGAAGCGTAAGCAACTGTTAGCTAACCGTGAGGACGGCAGACCGCCGATTGAAGCGGATAAGATAGCGCTAGCAACATGGGCCGTCGTTGCATCATTTGCCGTCACGTTGTCAATATTTGGGTTCCGCAATCGATTTCCATACGTCAGGAACTCTACTTGCCGCAATAATGGATTTATCTCAGCCTGGAGCCGATTAAAAAGTGAACAATGCGAACGGCAACGCGATTTCGGAGGATTTGGTTCGCGCGGAGCTTGCGCGTGTACTGGAGAGCCCGATCTTTGTACAATCGGATCGACTCAGCCGCTTTCTTCGCTTTGCAGTAGAGCACGCGATCAGCGGTTCGGACGAGGGACTCAAAGAATACGTGATTGGTACGGAGGTGTACGACCGGAAACCTCCGTACCATCCCAGCCAGGACTCGATCGTTCGCACGGAGGCCCGCCGCTTGCGGACCAAGCTGAAGGAGTATTACGAGTCGGAAGGCAAGGACAATCCAACATTCATCTATTTTCGACCGGGCAGTTATATCCCAGTCTTCAGATCGAAGGTTTCGGCTTCCGGCCAGGAAATTGCGGCAGCAAGCTCTGCAGAAGATGTTTTCGTCGAAGGCGCTGGAATCACGGTAGCAGTCATTCCGTTCCTCGATGCATCCGGACAGGTGCTCTCCGCCAAATACGCCCAAGGTATTACGGATGAATTGGTGCATGAAATCATGCAATGCGAAGGTTGCCGCGTAGTCGCGACCAGCTCGATCGCGCAATTGGCTCCGCAGGTTTCGGATATTCCGGCACTGGCGCAAAAGCTCGGAGTTCAGATCGTCTTTGAGGGATCGGTGCGAGTAGAAGGAAGCCGGGTTCGTGTCACTTCAAGAATGGTGAATGCGGACGGATTTCAACTCTGGTCACAGCGATTCGATGCCGAGGCCGATCCGTCGAGCATTTTTACCGTGCAGGAGCAGTTTGCTTCAGCTCTCGTCAACCGTGTGCGTCCTCAGCAATCCATCGTCCGGACCTCGGAGGCGTCGGCGGGTCCCGTAATGTTGGCAGTGTACCCCACATTACTAAAGGCGGAAGCGCTTCTCGAAGAGGGAGTTGAGCCCGACGTTCAAACTGCACTGGTGAAATTCCGCGAAGTCGCAGAAGCCGCACCTGGTTTTGCGCGGCCACATTGCGGAATCGCGCAGAGTTATTGCTGGCTGGCTCTTCAAGGAACATCGCACTCGACCGATCTTGTTTCCCTTGCCAGGAAGGCCTCGGAACGGGCAGTTGAACTTGATCCAGAAATGAGCCAGGCTCTCGCAGCGACGGGGAGTGTTCGGGCTCTTGAATGGGACTGGGATGGCGCGGCGGTAGCCTTCAACCGTGCTGTGGAATTGGGCTTTCATGCAAGCAGCGCCCGCCAGCATGCCGTGTTCCTGACCGCCTTGGGGCGCTTCGATGAAGCATGGCCGCATCTGCAAAGGGCGCAGCAGATCGATCCTTTTTCGTATCTGCAAAAAGTCGCATGTGCAAAGTTTCTCTATTTGAGCCGACGCTATGAAGAAGCTATCGAACTTTTCTCGGAACCCTTGAGGTTTGGACCGCTGCCGCTCGAGGTCCAGCTGTATCTCGCATTGATCCATGTTCAGCTGGGACAGTTTGACGATGCCAGGAGACTCGCGCAACTCGTCCTTCGCAATGCAGGTGCTCAATTGCCGTTACGCGGATGGGTCGCCGAGATCCTTGCCCGATGTGGTGACGATGCAGCGGCAAGGTCGGATGAGTTCAAGCTTCTCGCGTTTGCTGCTAGTCTCAGCCGATACAGGCAGGCGTTGCTTTCTATCGCCTTGAGCGATTTTGACGCTGCGCTTTCCTCACTGTGTGCAGCCTATGCGGACAAGGAAGCCGAACTCCCATGGCTGGCAGTCGATCCTAGGTTCGATCCAATCCGTCTGAACCCCCAGTTCAGAGAAATAGTAGGTAATGTGAGATCGGGAATGTCCTCCCCTACGCGATAGTATCGTGACTTGTTGGCTTTTACGCGCGCGTGAACCAGGGTTTCCCATGTCTCGCTATTGAGACATGGGAAACCTCATCTCCTTCCGGTCGCGGCGATAGCAGTCTCCTCACTGTTAGCTAGCCTCTCCTCACTTCTTTATGTCCCTGTATATCGCTAGCATCGAGCAAAGTGAAGCCTGTTGAAATGGCCGTGTCTACGATGTTTTTGGCACACGGGTTGATTAAACGTACGAACCTTTGCTTTGCAGACTGAGTCGTAGTCCGCAGCCGAGTTGGCCGTTACCGCATGCCATTGGAAAAGCCGAAGTGCTGTTCATTCTTGGATAAGTCCAACTGCCTGTCAGAAAGGTGTACCGGTTGATCAAACTGATCGAATTCGTCGGAAAAGTCAGCCAATTTGGGTTCCGGGTGATCTTCGATCTGTTTCACCCCCCGTTCGAGGCCGGCCAGATTGGTCGACAGCTTGCCGAGGTCGGCGCCAAATCTCTGCCTCTGGTACTTGCTTCCGGATTTGCTTTGGGAACCGTGATGACATTTCACACACGCAGCACAATGGTCATGTTCGGGGCTGGAGCGATGATTCCGACTGTTCAGGCAATCGCGTTCTTCATTGAAATCGGCCCGCTGGTTGCAGCCTTGCTGCTCGCAGGCCGCGTGGGATCGGGAATCGGCGCAGTACTTGCTAACATGCGGGCCACGGAACAGATCGATGGCATCGAATCGCTCTCTATCGATTCGTTCAAATTCCTTGTCGTTCCCCGCGTTGTTGCTTGCGTCCTGGCGTTGCCTCTTCTCACTCTGTTCATGGATTTCTCAGGTCTTCTTGGCGGATTCCTATCTGAATACGCGGCGTCGAGGATTTCGTTCCATCTCTATATCGTGCGCGCATTCGCTGAGGTAGCGTGGTCCAACTTCATTCCCCCTACTCTCAAGACGGCCGTTTTTGGCTTCATCATCGGAACTGTTTCTTCCTTCTTCGGCTTCACCACGAATAAAGGCGCTCAGGGTGTGGGCGAGGCCGCGACGAATAGTGTTGTGGTGTCTTCTTTACTAATCATCCTGGCCGACGTGGTTTTGATTAAGTGCATCTTCTTCGTGTTTCCGGAGAACGCGTTATGAACGCTGAAACCAAGGCTGCCGTGGTCTTCGACCGAGTATCGAAGTCGTTCGGTCCGAAGCAGGTGCTACGGGAGGTCTCCTTCGAAGTCCCTGCCGGACAGGCTCTCTGCATTCTCGGCCGCAGTGGGACGGGCAAGAGCGTTACTCTCAAACTTTTGATCTCGCTTCTCAAGCCGGACCACGGGAATATCTGGGTCGATCAACAGGAAGTGACTCGCATGAAAGAGGCCGAGCTCTCCAAGGTACGTCGCAAGATGGGGTTTCTATTTCAAGATGCGGCGCTTTTCGATTCCCTGACACTCTACGAGAATCTCGCCCTGCCTTTGCAACGGCTGACCGAGAAAACGCAAGAAGAGATTGACTCGATAGTCGACAGGGTCCTTGGTCAAGTCGGGCTGGGTAACGACAAAAGGAAGATGCCTTCCGAGCTTTCGGGCGGTATGCGCAAGCGCGCCGGCCTTGCCCGGGCACTTGTGCTTGAACCGAAGATCTTGCTCGCGGATGAGCCCAGCAGCGGGCTTGATCGCATTACCGCTGCGGAGATTGACGAGTTGCTCATCCAACAAAAGACTGAACACAAGACTACCGTAATTGTCGTAACGCATGACGTTCATGGCGCCCGGCGCGTTGGAGACCGGTTCGCTGTCTTTGACAAGGGCGATCTGGTGGCCCATGGAACCGCTGCTGAGGTCGAGCAGAGTGAAAACGAAACCGCACGCAAGCTAATTTCGGAGAACTAGAGCATGAAGAACAAAAATCTGATTGTCGGACTCTTCGTATTGGCTGGGCTTGTGCTCTTCATGACAGGCCTGTTCTTGATAGGCAATCGCCATGAAGCCTTTGCCCGGCATATCGACTATTATGCCGAGTTCACGAACCTTGCCGGATTATCAAAAGGCTCCAAAGTGCAAGTGGCGGGCATGGACGCAGGCCAGGTGCTCGATATTGCAGTGCCTACGTCACCGACGGCCCGCTTTCGCGTCAAACTGAGAATCGCTGAGAGCCTTCATGGGCTTGTTCGCACCGATTCAGTCGCCACCATCGGAACCCAGGGAGTGGTTGGGGAAACATTCCTGCTCATTCACCCCGGAAGCCAGAATGCTCCCGCAGCAAGCGCCCTCTCCCTGCTTCCCAGCAAGGAGCCGGTGGACCTGGCAAACCTATTCGATCAAGGACAAGGGCTGGTCGGCGATGTAGATGGCGCCGTCAAGGACGCAGAAGGGATCTTGAAAAAGACGGGTGGTCAACTTGGTCCGACATTGGACAGCGCCAAAACTACGCTTGCAAACGTCAACGATGTGGTGGTGGGGCTAAAGCAGGGACGAGGGACGGCGGGAATGCTCCTCCAGGACCCAGCCCTGGCAACACAAATCCGCCAGACAATGACCAATGTTCAACAGGCCAGTGCGGCCCTCGACCAGGTCTCCAACAAGGCCAATGGATTAATTACGGATATTCAGTCTCGCCAATTCCCACAGAAGATCGATGAAACAATGACGGTAGTGAAGAGCGCGGCATCGAATGTCGATGCAAGCACCCAGCAAATCCGCCAAACCATTGCGGAAGCTTCTGTCCCGGACGAAAACGGAGCGACGCCGGGAATGAATATTCGGGAGTCTCTGTCGAATGCAAGTACTGCGACCGCCAACGCGGCAGATGGAACGGAAGCGCTGAAGCACAACTTTCTATTACGCCGCTTCTTCCTTCATCGTGGCTACTATGACCTCGGCCATATCTCCGCCGACAAATACCGTCAAGATCATCTCTTTACGAGACCGGAAAACTACCGCGTCTGGCTTCCCGGCACCGAACTCTTTCAGCAAAACCCGAACGGGGGCGTAGAACTCTCTGTCCATGGAAAGGCGCTATTGGCAGATGCCCTGGCGCAATACGGAGAATCGGTTGTCGGAAGCCCCATCGTCATTGAGGGATATTCCGATGTCAACGGCGCAGCCAATCAACTCGCACTTTCGCGAGGACGTGCCGTCGTGGTCCGTCAGTACCTCCTAAATCACTTTCAGCTCACCCCCGGGAACCTGGGTGCCGTACCGCTGATGAATCTACCGCCGAGCGGATTTGGCCATCAGACCTGGGATGGAATCTGCATCGTAATTCTGAAAACAAAACGCTAAGGACAGCAGGTCCAATGCTGGACAGAGCCAAAAACGCAGGAGGACTTATTTAGTCCCACTCACAGGTATGTTTGTTGGGCAGATGTGTCCGCCATTCTGGGCGCGCAAGGTTGATTGCGTGGCTCTAAATGATCCTTTAGGTTAGAATCCGAGGGCAATCTGCCATAATCAAGGGCACGCGCGTCTGGAGGATGCCAGGGCATGGGGTGATCGACCGAGGCAGTCATTTGAATTCCGGGCGCGGAGAGCGGGCCAAAAGTGATAGGAATGTCCCTATTTCGACGTTATGGACTGGCGGCAATTTCCTCTTGCGCAGCGCTTGCATTGTCACTGGCGTTTGGTGAAGCGTCGGTCTGGTTCGTCCTGGCTGTTCTGGCCGGCACCTTGTATGGCGGGGCTGGACCCGGCATCGCGTCCGCCGCGCTTTCCGCCGGCGCCCTCATCTCCTTCGTCCCGCAGACCAACTTCCCAACATTCCTGGGAGCGGTATTGCTGGTCATAGTCCTCGTCGAAACAAGACGGCGAGCAGACATCAAGAAGCGTCATGCGGAAGCGTTATCGAATACCCGTCTGACCGTTGACAGCATTCCCGGGATGGTCGGCACTCTGACGCCTGAGGGCGAACCTGAGTTCCAAAACTTGAGGCTCTTGGAGTATCTCGGGAAAACAAGCGAGCAGATGAAGGACTGGCCCTCGATCGTACATCCGGAGGATAGCGATCGGGTCATGCAAGCATGGCTTCACTCTACGGCAACCGCAGCACCCTTGGATATCGAGCATCGCGGCATCGTGGCGGACGGCAGTTACCGCTGGTTCACGAACCACGGACTTCCGATGTTCGACAGAAACGGGAAAATTGTCCGGTGGTACCACCTCCTAACGGATATCGACGACCGCAAGCGGGCCGAGGAGGCGCTGCGTGCAAGTGAACTCAATTTTCGAATGATCGTCGAAAGTATTCCTGGCATGGTCGTTACCATGACCCCAGACGGAACACTCGAATTCGCCAACCATCAACTACTGACCTTTCTCGGTAAATCCTTGGAAGAGCTAGGAGACTGGAGTCAACTGGTACACCCGGATGATCGCGCGTGGGTGGTGAGCGCATGGCTTCATTCGCTTGAAACCGGGCAGCCGTTCGAGTTTGAAACTCGTATCCTGCGCGCGGACGGGGTTTGTCGCTGGGTCAATTCACACGGCCAGCCGCTGCGTGACAACGATGGCCGCATCACCCGCTGGAACAATCTGCTCACCGATGTACATGACAGAAAGGAGGCTGAAAAAGTATTGCGAGAGAGCGAAAGCAGTCTCCGCCAAACCGTCGATAGCGTTCCCGGCTTCGTTACCATGGCGGCAACGGGTGAAATCGAATTTGCCAATCAACAACTCCTGAACTTTTTCGGCAAGACTTTAGAGGAACTTCAGGACTGGAGCCCACTCGTACACCCCGATGATCGCGCGCGTGTCGTGAGCACCTGGCTTCATTCGTTTGAGACCGGAGAACCATTCGAATTTGAGCATCGTGTTCTGCGTGCTGATGGGGTGTATCGCCATTTCCACTCAAGTGGCCAGCCCGTACGTGGCAAAGACGGTCGGATCACCCGCTGGAATAATCTGCACACGGATATCAGCGAGAGAAAGGAGGCGGAGGAAGTATTGCGCAATACGCAGGCCAGACTCTCGCAGGCCACGCAGATTGCGACCATCAGCGAACTCTCTGCTTCCATCGCGCATGAGATCAACCAACCTCTGGCGGCCGTGGTCGCCAACGGTCACGCCTGCTTGAATTGGCTTTCCGCTCAACCACCGAACAGCGCCAAAGCCAGCGAAGCCGCCGAGCGGATCATTCGCGATGGCAAGGAAGCCGGAGAAGTGGCGAGCCGTATCCGAGCGCTTTTCAAGCGGACTGCCTTGGAGAAAGTTGCTCTCGATTTGAACTCGATCATCGACGAGGTGATACGTCTGCTGGCGGGCGAGACAACGAAGAGACGTATCGCCGTGGATACGGATCTCGAAAAGGGCTTGCCTCATGTCATGGGAGATCGTGTGCAGATGCAACAGTTGGTTTTCAACTTATTGCTTAATGGGATTGAGGCGATGGACTCGGTGTCAGACCGTCCCTTAAAACTCTTCGTCCGTTCGCGGCGAGAGAGTCCCGAAGCCATTCTCGTTGAAATAAGGGATTCCGGAGTTGGCTTGGAGAATCCGAGCAAAATCTTCGACGCCTTCTTCTCTACAAAAGAGCATGGAATGGGCATGGGGCTAGCGATCTCCCGCTCGATTGCCGAAGCCCACGGCGGTCGTCTGTGGGCCGAATCCAGCGAAGGCCTCGGGGCAACCTTCTTCTTTACTGTTCCGACAGATTCGAAGGTGCCACTATGAAATCCGGCGACGCCATTGTCTTTGTCGTGGATGACGACCATCGCGTACGCGAAGCCTTGTCCGACCTCCTTTGCTCGGTAGGGCTGAGTGTGGCCGCGTTCGGTTCGGCATCGGAGTTCCTCCAAGCGGAGAAGCCCGATCTCCCCGCGTGCCTGGTCTTGGACCTGGAACTTCCAGACATCAGCGGCCTCGAGCTCCAGCAAGAATTAGCTGCCGGAAACGCGCCACCCATCATATTCATTACTGGGCATGGCGATGTCCCTGCTTCGGTTCGAGCCATGAAGGCGGGAGCCATCGATTTCTTGTCGAAACCGTTCGGTGAGCCGGAGTTGCTAAGGGCGATTGAAGCTGGAATCGTTCTCGATCGAAGCGCACGACTAAAACGTTCGGAACTCGCCGAGTTGCAGGAGCACTACAACCTCCTCACTCCTCGCGAACGGGAAGTTCTTCCCTTCGTGGTCGCTGGCTTCTTGAATAAACAGACTGCGTACGATCTCGGGACCAGTGAAATCACGATCGGGGTCCATCGGGGCCAAGTGATGCGAAAAATGGGAGCGCGATCGCTCGCAGAGCTGGTCAGAATGGCCGACAAACTAGGCATTTCCCACGCAGCCAGACTGTCTGAATAAACCTATAATGGCCGGCTTCCTGTCCTTGCCTGTACTATCGAATCCTGGTTGGAGATGCCCTCCTTGACAGCAAAGGATGCTGAACAAGTCGTCGTGGGAGTGGACGACGATTTTCGAGTTCGTGAGGCGATAACGAGCTTGGTGGAATCGGCCGGATACGCTTCTCGCGTCTTTTCATCTGCCGAGGAGTTCCTACAGTCGGGAACGCTGGCAGGGACGAGTTGTCTAATCACCGATGTGCGGATGTCTGGAATGGACGGAATCGAATTGCAGCGTCGCGCTAGACTCGTGCGGCCGGAACTGCCGATCATCTTTATTTCTGCTCACCGTGACGACGATGTTCGGCAGCAGGCACTCGACGGAGGGGCTGTCGATTTTATGTTTAAGCCATTTGATGCCGGGGATTTATTGGGCGTCATCGATCGGGCGCTGAAACAGTCGACAAATGATTAATCCAAAGACTTCGTTGGGATCGTCGCACCTTTCACATTCAAGAGACTTAGGAGAGCGATATGTCTGAGATCGCAGTTGCACGCGAAGGCGTTCCAAGACGCAGCGAACAAGTCGCAACGAGGCTGACGTCGGGGAGGATCTCAATCGTCGTTGGCCACACTTACCCACACCCTCCATCGATGAGCGTTCAAGTCGAGGGAGCAACAACCGATACAACTCTAGCCTTGGACAAGGTAGAAAACGTCGCGGCTTCGGAGCCCGCGATTCGAGAACAGCTCGCCCGGTTGCTCCGAAGCCCGATATTTGTTCGTTCCGAAAGGCTCGGTCGGTTTCTGCGCTTCATCGTTGAGCATGTCATCGGTGGCAATCAGAATTGCCTCAAAGAGTACGTGATCGGCTCCGAGGTCTACGACCGTAAGCCTCCCTACCATCCAAGCCAAGACTCGATTGTTCGGACAGAAGCGCGCCGGCTAAGAGGCAAGCTGATGGAGTATTACGAGACGGAAGGCAAAGACGACCCTGTCTACGTCTATTTGCGTCCCGGGAGCTACATCCCGGTCTTCAAATACAAAGAAGCTCCAGTCAGCGTTCAGAGCGACGCGGACAGCAATGATCCCTTCTCTTTGTTGAAGACATCCGCGATTGCGATAGCAATTCTGCCTTTTCATGACATATCGGGAAGCCCACTTTCTTCGATGTACGCGCGAGGATTACCGGATGAACTCGCATATGCTCTCATGCAGACCGAAGGCTGCAAGATAATATCGCCAGCTTCCATGGCACATTTCAGTGCACAGGAGCATGATGTGGCGGCTGCAATGAGCAAGGTTGGCGCGCAGATTGCATTTGAAGGAAGTGTCAGGGAGGAAGGTAATCACATTCGAGTCACGGCCAGAATCGTCGACGCCGCCGGATTTCAGTTGTGGGCGAAGCGATTCGATGTCGAAGGTGGTTCAGAGTCGTTCTTCACAATCGAAGAACAGATAGCGTCTGCATTGTCTGTCGGATTTAGCGCACTATTCGGCGATTCCAAACGCCGAAGCGTTGCTTGAAGACGGCGCGACAGTGGATCTTTACTGCAAATCCGAAAAAGGTCGAGGTAACTCTTCATAAGATACCCTGCGGGACCATAGCAGCAGTAACCCTGGGTGCCGACGTGGAAGAATCTATCAGGATCCGCATCGCCATGTGGCTTGGAGAGAATCGTTTGAATGCCGAGCATACACTCCACAGGCGCACACAGACTTCTGCCTGGAATGCATTCCAGGTCAGCGAGGCGAGCGTGGTCGCATACGCGTAGGCGTTCGACATCAAACAGATAGTGCCTCAAAGAGTGTGCAGTCAGTACGACAAATTCTCCGCCCCAAAAAACAGTACGCCTGAGAGCGGCCCTTACGGATTGCGGTCGAGCACATCTGCCCGCCGATCATCTTTTGATTGAATTATAGGATGGCGTTCAGAGTCAATATGCTTCCATAATGGAACTATATTGACATTGTGGCGCCTTGCGCCGCATACTCTATTTATGCCCAGTACCCGCATGGACGAGCTGTTTGCTCTTGCCGAGGACCAAGATGGCCTGTTTACGTCCAAGGAAGCTCGCTCTCTCGGCATTCGGGATTCCGTCCTGGTCCGATTGAGGCAGCGCGGCAGGCTGGAAAGAATGAGCAGGGGGGTCTACCGGATTGCACAATATCCGGCAGAGCGGCTTGCCCAGTACCGTGAGGCTGTCCTGTGGGCGCAGGCGAGCAATGGGCCCGAGCGCATTGCCTTGTCTCATGAGACAGCACTGTTACTGTACGGAATCTCCGATGTGAATCCACCACGGGTGAACCTCACGGTCCCTGTGTCGGCTCGGATGCGACGGGTCCACCCAAAATGGATCGAGATCCATCGGGCCAACCTCGCCACAGAAGACATCGAGTTGCATGAGGGAATGCCGGTCACTACGGTTGAACGTTCCATCCTAGATGTTCTCGCGACCACTCACCGGAGCGACTTTGCACGCGAGGCAATCACCGATGCCCTTCGTAAAGGGCTGCTTAATCCGGCTCAGGCGGGTGCCATTCGGAAGCGCCTCAATCGCTCTGTACCCGCTACAACCATTTCAACAAACGCAGGCAAGGTGAAGGCGAATGAATCCTCGGCCAGTTGAGCGCCTGGAAAAAACATTGGCGCGGGTCGCCAGAGAACAAGGGCTAGCCCAAGAACGCCTTCGCAGGTGGGTTTCTTTCCTCGCTCTTTGCGGTGTGCTCGAAAGAGCCGTCCAAGAGAGCGTCCTGGGCAACTACTACCTAAAAGGTGGCGTCGCCATGGAACTTCGCTTTGCGGAGGGTGCGCGCGCCACCAAGGATGTAGACATCGGTCTCGCCGGTGAGCGAGCGGAACGCCTTCAGACCTTCCGTGACGCACTGGCGCTTGGATTCGATGAATTCACCTTTCAACTGAAGGGTAAGCCGCTCAGTATGGACAATGCGGACGCGGTTCGCCTGGAACTCGGTGTCTTATACCGAACCCGCGCATGGCAAACCATCGACGTTGATCTCGGCCCTGCTGGATCTGGCGCAGTTGATCTGGTGGAGCCGACGATCCGTGGACTTAGCGCGATGGGCCTCAGAATCCCGTCGCCAGTTCGCTGCCTGAATCTGAGCGAGCAAGTTGCGCAGAAGCTGCACGCCTGCACGGGGCCTTATTCGAAGGGTCGAGCGCGCGATGTGCTGGACATCCTTCTGATTGATCTCTTGGGAAAAATAGACGCAACGGCGGTACGTGCAGCCGCCGAGCATGTGTTTGCCCAGCGGGGGACACACGCGTTTCCACCGACAATCCAGATCCCGGGCGAGTGGAGACCGGAACTCGAAGCCCTTGCCAAAGAACTCGGCTATTCGACAACCTCCGCAGTAGAGATTGAAGCGCGATTCCGCAATTGTGTAAACAGAATTGCGAGTGCTGGCTAAGAGTGCTGTGATTCATACTCGCCCACAAGCGCTGAGCTGTTCCGTCGTTTGCTGTCCTCGCGGAGGCGTGAGGGCGGCTCTGCCGACTCGGCACACCATTTCCATGCTTCCTCTGCGTTCACCTGGCTGAACCGGCACGGCCGCTAAGCCGACTTGATTTCTTTTTGAATTAGAGGTATCACGGACGAAGTCCTAAGCGGGACACGTCGGTGCGTCAACACCAACGTGCCCCTGACCACACCTCACCTTCATAGGAAAGGCGACGATATGGCTGTCTCTAAAAATACCCGCAGATCCGTTCCGGACACAAACGCAGTCTTCCAGAAATTCTTCGAAGGCAGTCAGGTCTCAGAGGAGCGCGAGCGCGCATGGCATGAAGCCATCCGCCACGCTGGAGGGGGAATGCCTCCGTTACGCTTTCCGGTGTATGAGGATCTCTACCTCCTCAACGTATACGCCCAGAGCCTGGTGGACCAGTTGAACGAGATCACCAGCAAGTTCTCCCTCAATCAAGAGACCTCTGTCTACTACCAATGCTTGATCCAGTACGTGCGCGCCGGCGTCAGCCAGGAAATTGTTGAGTTCATGGCTGGAATCGAACATACGGACGCATGGCTCTTCGAGAGCCAGCGAAAGGTCGAGGAGAAGAACCTCCGCGATCCCGACGATGTCTATTTTCTGGTCCGCGACCGAGAGCAGGACCGGGTGCAGCAAGGACTCCCACCGCGCATCCGCTTTCTCGACGATGCATCGGCCAGCGAATAGGGGAGGACATCATGGGCAAGGACGGGAAGAAGAAACAGATCGCCAACCGCTTCGAGATAGGCAGGCATGGCGGATGTGAAGCGCTGCTCTACGAGTTTCGTGAGAAGTTGCCCGCCAACACAAAACCGACTGCACCCGAATCTGTTGACCTCGACGAGTCGCACACCGTGCGCATTGCGGCAAATACGTTCGACGAGGCTCTCGAGTATCTCCGCTGGCACCAGCCGCACTTCGTGATCGAAAGCGTGCAGAATCTCGGAATCATTGTGATGGCCTCAGGCTCTCCCCTGGACTGAGTTCCGTATTCGCGGGAGGTCACACTTGCGGCCAAATAACAACGAACACTATCCGCTGAAGACGTTCGCTCAGTCTGAAGGCCACGGGAGGTCAACACGATGGACTCTATTGTCTTCGAACATCTGCTATCGCTGAACCGCAACGTCGCGGCTGCGATCGACATTCTCAAGAAACTTGCAGAATACCCAGAGTTACAGCGGGATGACTTCCTGGCCACCTCATCGTACTTTCGGGAGCATCTGTCCAACGCCAACGTTTCGATTCTGGAGGCGCTCCACGAATCCGAGGAGAATGCTGGCGGCGACGCATACAAGCACCGTCGTGCCTACGAGAAGGCGGTTCGTGATCCGGACGATTGCTATCTGGAGGTCATGCAGCGGGAGAAAGAGCGGCAGGAACGGGGCCTTCCATCCTTGATCGGCATCCAGTACGGGATGCGCGGCGCACGTATTGACGAGTCCCTTCCAGAGGTAAACGCCGAAATTGAAGACGACGATTCGGGGTCGGAAGAAAAGTCCGACGACGATGCGGAAGACGCGGCGGCGGGCAGTGAATCGGAGCGACGCGGCGAGTTTCGCCGACAGAAGATCATTGCCCGTGTCGAGGAATTCCGGACTGCACAAAGAATGACGACGAGAGAGTTCCACACCCGCATCGGTGTGTCGGAGGCTCGGAGCTGGAGAAGTTTTGTGGGCTCCGAAGCCAGTGAGGCATGGAAACGCGTTACGCCTCAGATGTTCGAGAAGATCGCCCATCTCCTTGGCATTGACAGCGCCGACCTGCTGAAGTGAGCTGCGAGCAATCCGTCCTGGGAATCTACCGGATTGTGGACGGCAATTGTTAGCTCGATCAAAACAGAACGATCACTCTGCACTGGACGGAGGTTCCTCAATGACCAAAAAGACCGTGAAAGCTGAACGGGCTGTCGTCGTGATTAAAGAAGCGGCAAATAAGCGCGTCCGGCAGCTGAGCATAGAAGAGCCCCATGTGAACGCGAAAGAGGTTTACGTAGTAATGCGATTCGATGACGATACACAACTCTATATCGACCTCAGTTCCCGGCAACTGTTCGGTGTGCAGTATCTCGAACACATCGATGGAGAACTGGAACCGGTGAAAACCTATCCTGTGCGGTCGTTGCATCCCTAGCGCGCCTTCTCCATCCTGCAATCTGGCATTCGGGGATGGGTGCTCCATGGGGAGAGCACCCATAGGCGCTGGCGGCTTCCACGCCTCCCAGGTCTGCGTGCGGAAGTTCGCCAGCGCTGTCTTTTCACAGGCACGTCGCGGCCTCCTCCCAAGAACGCGCGATTCCTTGAGGAAATCAAGTTCAGAGCGAGCAATAGAGAGCTGCTCGCTGCTTCAGTCTTCGACGGTACTGTGTTGTGCTCAGATCTCTTCTGGCATAACGCACGTATAGCTCAGGTTGAATCTCCCCTGCTGAACCATGATGGCGAACTTCTGAGCAGTAAGCAGAAATGGCAAATGCTGGATTGCCGCAGCATCGAAACGGCGAACGGCCTCCCACATTTGTTCGAGTCTGCGGCCGCTTTCTTCAAATGAATATTCCGAACACCAGCGATCATATGCAGCAATATCCATGACGATGGCGGGCCGACGATCCGCGTCCAGGATGATCTTCGATTCATCGCTGGGAACATTCGGTGAGCACGGGCGTGCTATTGGCTTGCTCGGGTCTGGATCTGATAGAACGACGAACTCAGCTTCCATTCCGTCGATGAACATAGGTACCTCCACGGGGCTTGGGATGCTAAGCGATCAGCTCTTGCCTGGCGACTTAGATAGCTGGTTCCGTCGCCATTTCTGCCATTGTCCCTCCAAAGAGATTTTCAATCTACCGAAAAGTGCGGCACTCTCCATTGGTCGACTGGGAGACTGTCTTGCCTGTTTCGTATCCGAAACACGGCTCGTAGACCGGTCGAGAAAATGTGATCGCTTGAAAATAGAGTGGACTCCATTACACCCATCGTCCGTGTTGCGTATAAGCACCGCGGATCACAAGCACGCTTGACGACAACTTACCCGCGTAGTTTCCTGTTGATATTGGTAGACTTCCCGTCCCACCAATGCGCGAATCCCCATGTCGCGATCCGCAGCACGGATGCGGAATACAGAAGTGACATACGGAAATCCCACCCTGAGGGCTGAATGCAGATTGCGCATTCAGGCATCCTGTTTTCGGCTCCGCTTCCCCTCAAAGGCAGGTGTGTCATGATGCAGCACAGGAAGTCGTTGGAAACCCACATCTATGTGGTCGTGATTTCACAGGAGGGTAGTTTCATCCGGGCAGCAAAGCGGCTTGGTATCCCGCCGCCATCGCTAACCCGGAAGATTGCGTTACTCGAGAAAGACCTTGGCGTGCAACTATTCGATCGAAGCACGCGCAAGGTTGAGTTGACCAAAGCCGGCAGGCTTTTCATCTCAGAAGCCACAGTTGCGGTGCAATACGCCGAGCGTGCATGGGATCTGGCCAGGTATCAGGCGCGGATGGAGCAAGGGCCATTCCGCATTGGTTACTCTCCTTACGTACACAGTGCATTTTCATCCCAGTTGCAGCAATTAACCATTCCAGGAAGCGATCCGCCGGGTATCGCGCTCGAAACCGCATCTACCCCGCAACTCATCGAGCGTGTTCTGCGAGGTCAACTTCATGCGGCGCTGGGCGTGCAGCCCATCGTAGACAGGGATCTTTCGGTAGAGCCCATAGGACAAGAAGGATGGGCTGTCTGCTTGCCGAGAAATCACATCCTGGCTCAGAAGGCAGCAATCAATGTGACCGACCTTCATGGAACCATTGTCTTCTGGTTTCCGTCTTCGATGCACCCTGCGTTCTTCCGCCGTTCCGTGAAATACATCCATAGCCTCGGCGTGTCACCCATCTTTAAGGAGGTGCATGCCAACATACAGGCGATTGAATTCGTGGCGCATGGCTTCGGTCTGGCCCTGTTGCCGCGATCGGCAATCCGGCTGGCACGTAGCGGCATTGTGTTCAAGCTTCTCTCCGACCGTTATCTCAAACTCGAGACTGCACTATTCATGCGAGAGGATCTGAGAGCCGGTCCCTTGCAGGACTTCATCCATGATCTATCTTTCCGGCTGCGGAGGCTTGGTAATGAAATCCAGTGACATACGCGGAACGTCCTTACGCCTGGGCGTTCCGCTGCTTTTCTACTTTCCCCGTTCGACCTTCTCAAGAGCATTCAAACTGAGCCGGCACAGAGATGGGCTCGACTCACTGGTATCCTTAATGGGTATTGGCGCTTCATGCGCAGAGGTACTAAAGAACGATGGTGAAGAAGCAGGCAGGACGGAAACCCAAGGGAAACTTACTCACTGAGATCGATGCGGCGATCGCTCTCTTGACTCGCGTGCGTGCACTTGCGGCATCCGCATCAGCGGAAGCGGGCGCACAGCAAACGAAGCAGACACCGATTAAGGCGCAGTCCAAGCGGACACTCAGCGCGGATGCCCGCGAAGCAATCGCGGCGGCGCAACGGAAACGCTGGGCTAAGGTGCGGCGTGCGAAGAAGAAGGCAGAACGGGCAGCGCTTGCGCAGTAGCAGCCTGCGTCAGGAAGTTCTGACACGCACGAGTTGCTGAACTGCGCGAACACCATCGATTTTGGCTACATGGACGACCATGTCGATGGATCGCCTGCATTCTTCCTCCACATCGTTGAGCGACAGACCACCGGAACCGCGCAGAGCTAACTGCGATAGGCGATGCAGTGCATCGTCGGCGCTATTCGCATGAATGGTAGTCAGCGATCCGCGATGTCCGGTGTTGAGCGCATCGACAAAGACGCGCGCTTCCGTGCCGCGAATCTCGCCGACGATGATCCGGTCCGGTCGGTGGCGCAGAGCCGCTCTCAACAGGTCTGCGAATCCGATCTGAGTCTTGTGCGTATCGAGCTGCGCCTCGGCGGAGATGACATGCGGCTTCCGGATATAGAGCTCGGCCACATCTTCGAGGATCAGGATGCGATCCTCATCGGGGATGAATCCCGCGATGACGTTGGCCAGAGTCGTCTTGCCTGTACCGGTTCCGCCAGAGATCAATAGGTTGTCGCCATGGCGGACCGCATCTACAAGCTGCTCTGCTTGCTCGGTGGTGAGCATACCGCGGTCGATCAAGTCTTCCATGGTGAAGTCACGCGACGTGAATCGGCGGATCGTTATCATTGGTTGCGGATTGACGACAGGCGGGATGAGCGCCGCCATGCGGCTGCCGTCCGGCAGGCGCAGATTCAGAATCGGCGAGTCGGCATCAAGCTTCTTGCCGAAGCGGTTGGCGATCACTTCAAGCCCGGTAAGCAGTGCGCCGTCATCAAACCGGATGCCGGGCTGCAAAACGATATGACCCTTCTCTTCGATCCAGACCGAGCCATCTGGGTTGACCATGATCTCAGAGACTGTCCTGCTCGCAAGCAGAGGCTCGATGGGTTTCAGAAACGGAATGATGATTTCGAAGCTCATGCCGAAATCCTTCTCGGATCGAAGTCGATCCGTTCCTGGTCGAACCAGCTCATGGCGATGGGCAAGAAGTCCGGCTTGAGATAGCAGTAAGTGGGGGGTAGCGGGCTGACGCCATCGAAGGCGACGACCACGGACTGCGCGTTCTTCAGATCGAAGAAGACCTTCTCCTCGAAGAGCGGCTCCTTATGTTTCTGGTACTGTTTGGAAGCCGAGACGGAGCCCTTGCTGGACGAGGTGCGGCCAGAGAGCCAGCCGACATTAGCGTTGGTCGAGGATTCCGAGACGGTATAGCTAATGCGAGTGCGGTCTGCTTTGCCGCATAGCTCCGAGGCATACCGGGCCGTCTCCGGGTCGGTGGTCGTGAGGAAGACCTTGCTACGGAGAGCCTGCAGCAGGGTCTTGACGCCTTCATTGGGCAGCGCATCCTTAAGGCTGGACACGCTTTGCGTGGCGACGATAGGAATGCATTTCGGCTGCCTGGAGAGGGACAGCCAGCGCTCGTCGCCTGTCGGGTTGTCGGCGCCCACTGTGGCGAAGTTCTGGTACTCATCGCAGATGAAGACGGTCGGGCGATAGTGTCGCTCCGGGTACTCGTCCATCTTCGGGATGCGCAGCATCACGGCCCGCTGATAATCGATCTTCATCATGGTGCCGATGGTCTTGGCTAGAGCCGGGTTCAGAGCCACGGGAAAGTTCAGGCCAACAACAGCGCCCGACTCGATCAGGTCCTCAAACGGTTGCAGGACGATGCCGCACGGATCGTCGGCGCACGACTTGCCATCATAGAGTTCCTTCGGTGGGCAGAAGACGCGCCGCACATCGGGGTCTGTTTCAAACAGCGATAGGAAGACCGCGATGCCCTGGACGATGCTGGTCTTGACCTCGGAGCGAAAGAACTTCCAGTGCTCCCAATACCAATACTGGACGCTGTCGAAGCGTCCGCGGTGCTCCGGCCGGTACGGCTTGCGAGTGAAGACATCGAAGGCCGCAGGTGTTTCCTGCATGAGCAAGCTCTCCAGCGCCTCGGTCCACGCGATCAGATAGAGCCCCGCATCCTTGTGCCACTCGAAGCCAAGCGGGGTCAGCAGGCTCTCATGTTCCCGGTACGCATCCTTATCGATGCCGATATAGCTGGTTGTGCTGAAACGCGAGCCCACCTCGATGAGCAATTCTTCAAGCCTGCCGGCACTGATGACTGTGCGGAAGAGATCGACCATCGTGAGGTATCCGTCGCGGATGCGATGCAGCATGATCACGTATCGGACGAGGTCCGTGTAGGACTGCTGCCAAAACGGCTCTCGGCCCCTGCCCCATATCGACGTGATGATGGAGGCGATGTTGAATGCTTGCGCATACGGGTCGAGCGAGTTGTTCAGCGGGTTGTAGCGGATATTTCCGTCGAGCGAGACTTCGACATAGTCCTGTTCCCGTCCGCACCATTCAAGGATGCGCTGAAGCTGGCGGCAGAGATCGCCTTTGACCTCCAGGACAATGCCCGACAACCGCCGCGCGGGATCACTGGCGCGATACGCGAACAACTGCCGCATCGCAGGCAATATGAGCCCATAAGTTTTGCCACTCCCAATTGATCCGAACGATGCGATGCCTGTATAGAGACCACGCTCCGGGATCGACAGCCACCGCGGAACAGGGCTGGGTTCGGGAACGAGTTGGCGGTGGACCTCGCCGACTACCAGTGAGAGCTCAGTCCGTGTATGCGGGTCGGGATACGGCGGCAATGCGCCGGCGGCCAACTCCAACTCTGTCCTGTAGAGATGGACGTACAGCAGGGAGAAGATCATGGAGAAGACCAGAAACGGCGTGCTGTACAGAAAGAGGCCGTAGCTCCATACCAGCCCATGAAAGACCCCAGGGCGTTCCAACGCAATCAGGCGCAGCAGCGGATTCGCCATATCTATTGGGGAGATGCTGTTGAGGGCGATGCCGCAGGCCGTGCTTAGTCCCAGCGAGAGCAGGAGACGGTGCTCGACCAGCGGACGGATGACTTTCTGAAGGAATGGGAACTGGTGCATCGTTTGAAGCCTCCCTCTATGCGTGAGCCGCAGCTGTATCCGACTTCGCTACGCCCTCGGTTGTGGGTTTGATCGGTGCAGTTACAGACCTTGCGCCGCTCGCAGGCCGCGTCGCGGTCGCAGTGAGGCTGGTTTTGTGTTTCAGGAAGTCCTCTTCCTGGGTCAGCGCGAAGCGCAGCAACTCGTTGACGATGTATTTCCGGTCGTTGTTCGACCAGTTTGCCAGCAGGTCGATATCCTGCGAGATGGTGTCCTCGATGTTGGTCTTGAGCAGGACAAGGTTGATCTTGCTGGCTCCATGCTCGATCTTGAATTTACTCATCGGTCGATTCCTTTCCTGCCGCACTTGCGGCCAAGTTGAGGTTAGGTCAATGCGCTCTGCGTGCCTGCTCAGGTCCCTTGCAGGTACTCGATGTGGACTTGTTCCGGTACTCACTCCGGTCCGGCGCAGTACCGAATCTGGACCCAATCTAGTACTGGCCAGGACTAAATTGCGTACCTAACTCGGTCCAAGGTTGGTACGTGCCGGTGCCGGGGGTGGGAGCGACCAGCGCGGCGGAGCCGACGCGGCAGGCTGCAAAGCCGGGGTCGCTCCCACCCCCGGCACATATCTTCCCTTGACCCCATCTTTTCGCGTAACTCGTTGTGTCCGCATGATTAAGCATCCTCCAGCAATGACCGCTGGCCTGACCGAAGCCGTGACCCATGTCCCTCACTGGTTTTCCTCTCCCGCTTCAACGAAAAGAGTGGGTAGATGTATGGCAATGCCACCGTCGTGAACTTTGCCTGCGGACCATGCCGCATAAACCGCTGCCGAATCTTCTCTGGGTTGGTGCTGTGCATCTTCCACGCCGCATACAACGCCTGGTGCTCAAGCGTGGTGTAAATGGGTTCGCCCTCGCGCAGGACCGCAAGGTCGCGCAGGGTAACGGGCTGGTTTTGTGCCTCGTATATCTCGCGAGCACGTAGATATTGGAGAAAGTGTTCGACGCCGAGCGGTGTCTGTTCACTGACGCCGGCGACTTGTGTCTCGGTAAAATGAGCGGCGAAGGCGGCGCGAGCAAATAGAAAACTCTTCCCGACGTCGGAGAGATAGACGAGTTCGAACGCGCGAAGCGCGGACAAGAGCGGGCGGTATTGGTCGAGATAACGCTCGAACCGGGTGAGCGTAACCGAGCCATCTTCGAAGAAGGTGAAGCGAGGTACGCCATCCGGTGAAACGAAGATGGGATAGCCATCCGGGAAGAGGACGGCTCGCCCGGCCCAGCCGCGGGGCAGGAATTCGGCACGAACGCCGCACCGGACAGTGAAGAAATCGACCTTAGCCGACTCATCTTCGAGGATAGTGTCGCTGAGATTGTCGAGGACGAAATCCAGAATCAGGAGGCGGGACTGCATATAGCCGAAGCCCTTGAAGCGCCGGTGCTGGGAGTCACCCCGGAGAATTGTCTGGTACACCGGGCGCGATGTCAGGTGGTACACGTGACGAGCCTGCCCGCACTCGATCACCTGAAGGTGATCGAGGCGCAGGGCCTTCTGAATGAATTTGTCGGCGAGGCCGCCCCGGTCGCGCTGGACAAAGCGCGAAAACTGGCGGCGCAGGAAGTAGCCAGAGTGGACGGCGACCAGATACAGGAAGGCCGCCTCCTGCTCGGCGTACCCGGCATTCTCCAGCATCGGAATGGGATCGTAGCCAGCCATCACAGCTCCAGAATGTTCTCGATGAGGTGCGAATCGTCTTCGATCTTCGCCGTGAGCGAGGCGCGGTCGGAGGCTGAGGCATAGTTGCGGAAACCGGCCTGCGCCTTCAAACGCAGATGCCCGGCGTGATAGGCAGCGGTCAGGACCTCGATATCCTCGTGCCCAGTGCGTGATCCCTGATCCTGCTCCTGGCTTGGGTCCTGATTCACTTCGCGAGGCAGGTCGTAGTCGATTCGGGTGTCGGGTATCTGAATCTTTCCATCGACGAACGGCAACTCTAACCGCGCGGCGACCTGCTGTTTGATCTCGGCCATGTCGCGTTTGGGATCGGCTTTACGCTCGGCATAAATAGCTTTCTGTACCTGGGCTTTGATCTCGTAGTCGAGCCTCACCCGCGGGTTGCTGCCGCCTTTGCTCTCAATCCGCTCGGCCTCTTTCCGATAAGCGCGATAGATTTGCGAGTCATGTTCGACCTCGCGTGGCTTAACCAGGCCGGCGTAAACCTCTTGGTCTTTGGGCAGGTCGCCCTGCTTGATCAGCAGGCTGCGACCCGCTTTCGTGAGCGTGACCACTTCGACGCGCTCGATCGTTCGTCGTTTTCCATCGTGGCGAAGGTTGACGCGCTGCGTTTCCACGAGTCCCTTGTCCCGAAGGTACTTAAGATCGTTTTCCAACTTGCGCGACTTGCCATCGTAGATCGTCTGGTTCAGATCTTCGACCCGGACCACCCGGAAGCGTCCTACCTCGGTGAGCAGCTTCTTTTCCTCATCGCGCAACTCAAGGCCGATCACCTCGTGAGGCACACGGCGCGCCCGGCGTGTGTCCTCCGGGTCTACAGTCCGTGTCCGTGGCTCCCGCGGGACGGCGGGCGAAGCGGCGCTGCGTTCTCCGCGCGGGCGCGGATGATAGGGCTGGCGATGGTCGGTAAGTTCCCGCAGGGAGTCCAGCCGTTGCTGAACCGGCGTCTCTGACGCAACAGGCGGAGTCTTCCTGCTATCCGATGACGAATTGATATCCTGCGCAATCTCCCGGCGCCGGGGAATGTCCTGCGGAATATCCAGTCTCATGCGCCCTCGCTGTCATCGCCGCGTTCCACAGGAGCAGGCGCAAACTCGATCGAGATCTGAGCCGTCGCGGGCTTTGCTGCAGACTTTTTGGGGCGATCACCGGCAGGAGAAACCGGCAATGCCTTCGATTTCTGGCCGACGACACGACGCACGTCGTAGTCGGCCACGCGGGTGAAGCGGTTCATCTCTTTCTCTGCGGCCTCGCGCATGGCGCGGACCTTGGCCACAAGATCCGGCGTGCGATCCATGTATTGGTCTTCGCTCTGCATCGCTACTGTTCCTCCTCTTCTCCACCGAATCGGGAAAGGATCTCTTCGGACAACTCACTCTGCCCGGTGTGAATCTCCTGGTCGAGATGCCTGAGCTTGCGGCCGGTGTCGCGCAGGAAGAACTTGCGCTCGATCCAGACGGCGAGGCCGAGAAGATTGGCAAAGAGCAAAGCGCAATAGAGCGCGATGTTCTGAAGACAGGTATGGAGAATGAAGCTGCGCCAGGGTACAAGGAAGCGCAGCTCTTGGCTTAACCAGAAACCCAACGCAAGAAAGATCAGCGTAGCGACGAAAACGGCATTGGCGATCATCGGTATCCTTTCTGCCGCGACGAAAAAGCGGCATGATCATAAAAAAGCGGAGAGGCGCAAGCCTCCCCGCGAAAGCACGACTGTCCTATCCGTCATACTTCTCAATCACGCCAACCAGAGGAATCTCTAATCTCTGGATATGCGTGGCGTGAACTTCGTAGACAGGCTCTGTGAAATGCAGCGAACCATAATGGTGGATCACGAACTGGCCATCGATCTCGATGTAATCGCCCTGCTTCATGCCGCGCGTGAAGCCGCAGAAGAACGGTCCAGGGCAGACGACCCGAAACCACGCGGTCTTGGAAAGCCACTCATTGCTTGGCCGCCACCAGACGCCGGACTCCACGCACAGTGTGAGCACGGCGAAAGCGTCATCGGTGATGCCATCGGACGAAGGCGCTTCGGCGTCCTTGCCGAGAAACCCGCGCAGTGTGACGGTATTGAGAAAGAGTGAAGTCATGGTTGCACCTCCTGAGAGGAGAACGCGGCCTAAGCCGCGTCCTCCTCGGTGATCGGCTCGGCGTCGAGGTTCTCTTCGCGTGAGCTCTCGGGCTGCGCCAGCTTGCGAACGATGTTGGCGCGAATCTCCCAACTACGGCGCTTGACCGTGGTCTTCTTCTTGCCATCGCCGACCTGGGCGTCGTACTCGGTTGAGCGCAACTCGCCTTCGACTTCCACGTAGTCGCCCTTCTTCAGGCCTTTCGCATAGTCGGCGGGCTTGCCGAAGGCGACAATGCGATGCCATTCGGTGTGGTTCACCCACTGGCTGGTCTGCTTGTCCTTGTAGCCGGACTTGGTGGCCAGCGACAGAATCGTGAAGGTCCGCTGCTGTTTGGTTGCGATGTTCTCGGCGTCCTTACCCAGGTAGCCCCGCAGTTTCAGGTTGTTTTCGTAGAGTGCCATTGCTTTTCTCCTTGGTTGTATTTGCCCGGATTATCCTCGGGACACTCTTGCGCGAAGCGACGCGAGTGCGCCCCGCTCCCAAGGCAAGAGCTGCATTTCCTGGAGTGGGGACCCAACGCACCTGGTTGGGGGAGGAGTCCGGGAAAAGCAGAAGCTCGCAGTCCGCAGAATCGGGGTCCCCGGCGCGCGGTCTGTGCGTGACGGGGTGATGTGGCGCGGGAAAAGCGCCGAGCGAGTGACCGAGGGTGAGCAGGGAAAATACGGGAGAATTGGCGCTCTATGGAAATACCTGTCTGAAGGGCGCCTATATAAGGATGCCGATCGAACCACACGGCGGTGGAACCATGACCTGTCGTTTGCCATGCTTCCGGCTGTAAAAGCAGAGAGCGGGTGGACCGCGTGTTCCAGTGCTTCGCATTGTTCTCGGCGCCCCGCCGTGCGATGGGCCTGTACTGGGGCGACGGAATCGAAGAACAGTTACACAGCCTCCGCGACGGGGTGGCGAGGGCAGGAACAGACCTGTCGCCACCCGCTCGTTGGGAGGAGGTACGCGCCAGCATTGCTCGTGTTCGCACCTGCCTGTTCACGAGGACCTCCGCGAGACGATTTCGTGGACTGCCGCGATGCGTTGTCCGATCCAGCGCATGACGGGCACAGCCATCGAATTGCCGAGAGCACGATAGCGCGGGCCATCGGCAGCCAGCTTGCCGCGGTATTCGACCAGCGTGTAATCGTCAGGGAATCCTTGGAGGCGTTCGCACTCGCGTGGAGTCAGGCGTCGCACAGCCATCCCCTGCTGCGCGACCGTCGTCGAACTGTTCTCGATACTGCCTGGAGGTTTCGTGCGGACGCTTCCCGCCACGTCGGTCGGCGTAGCTGTACTCACAGTGCCGTCGCTGCCATGCAAAGTGAAGGCGACAGCTACTTGTCCGCCGCCATTGGCATGACTGCTGTCGTGTCCCATACCGCGCAGCGTGGGCGCGATCTCATCTACGTCTGCTCCATAATCCTTCGCGGAAAACGCGACATAGCTATTGCTGCTGCCCCCGGATGCGGAGCGTACGCTGGCGGAATCTGCCGGTTCTGGCATAGCCCCTCCATCGCGTCCACGCAGGTTGAAGGCAAGGGGTAGCAGTGCGGAGCTATCAGAGAGATCCCGGCCGGAAGAGGCTCCATACCGCGTGCTCAGTGTTCCCGCGATCAGCGGCACACCACGCCCGGTGCCATCTTCGCTGGCATCGAAGCCATCGGCGGAAAGCGAATGCGTGATGAAGGTTTCTGTCTCGAAGTCCATGCGACCCGAAGCGCTCGCGCAGGCATTGGCGGCCGTCGCCACGTCGATCGGACCCGAGGTGTTGTTCCCGCCGAACGCAAGCTGGCGGATCAAGCCGCCGTCGAGGTCGAAGTCTGTTCCAAGCCCGCCACCGCCATAAGCGCGTGCGCTAAGGGTGGGGGCAAGGTCTTTCCGCGTTTCTCGGCGCGGCGGAGGATACCCCGACAAGCCGTGCCACTCAAGAAATATCGCTGCGGCAACTCGCCAGTCTCCAAGATGTCCGACAACGAAGACGCGGCGCCGTCGCTGGGGTACT
>CAZHKN010000002.1:41011-60452 GCA_964532725.1 uncultured Occallatibacter sp. | reverse complement strand
TTGTTGACAAAGATATAGATGGAGTTGCGGTTGAGCTTCTGCAGCTCCGGCTTGGAGTAGAAGCCGCTGAGGTGCAGCGCGCCCGGTTCACGGGCCGGTGTACCCGGCTCCTTCTTCCACGGCGGCGGTTCGGGGAGACCGGCGCGGTCAAGGGGCATCTCGGCGGCGACGGGGAGCAACTGGGCCAGCGTATCTTTGCCGAAGATCTGGTAAATTCTCTCCGCCGTGCGGGTTACAGGCGGCGCGGAGAGCAGGGTATGCGTGGCCGAGAGCAGTTCGAAATGCTTTTCCGGGTGAGCCAGCGCGTAATGGGTGACAAGCGCCGTCACATGAGAGAGTTCGGTGGACTCGGCGCGGAGAAATTTGCGCCGCGCCGGGGTGTTGAAGAAGAGATCTGCGACGGCTAAAGTAGTTCCGCGCGGCAGGGCCGCATCCTCTACATGGAGAATCTTGCCGCCGGCAATCTCAATGCGCGTCCCCACCCCCCTGGCTTTCCCTTGTACAGCGCTTTGGGAAGATTCGCCGTCCGCTGACGACTCGCCGTCCGCGCAGGACTCCAGGGTTACGCGGGCCACGGAGGCGATCGAGGGCAGCGCCTCGCCGCGAAAGCCAAGCGTGGCAATCGAAAGCAGATCGTCGGCGGTGCGCAGCTTGGAGGTGGCATGGCGCTCAAAGGCCAGCAGGGCGTCGTCGCGGTTCATGCCGCAGCCGTCGTCGGCGATGCGAATCAGCCGCCGCCCGCCCGCTTCGACCTCGACGCGAATGCGCGTGGCGCCGGCATCCAAAGCGTTTTCCAGCAGCTCTTTAACCACGGAGGCAGGCCGGTCCACCACCTCGCCCGCGGCGATCTGGTTGGCAACCTGGTCAGAAAGTACACGGATGCGGCCCATAGCTCCTTAGAGTAACGCACCACCACCACCTACGGTGGGGCCGACTGGCTTCGCCGTGATGGAAGTTTTGGGCTTCGTGCTTTCGAGGTGCGGCCAATCCAGCTCACGGTAAAGTCGCATGGTCTGCTGCCCGTCCCTGGGAGCAAAAAAATAAAAATTTGAATGTGTTCAAAAATATCTTGACATGCCTGTAATGCCGGGCGCAAGATTTGACCATGGTCAAAAATGATCCAACAACCGGCAAGGGCGAGCAGACGCGGCAGCTTATGTTTCAGTGCGCGCTGGAGGTTTTTCGCGAAAAGGGTTTTGAAACGGCGACGATGCAGCAGATCGCCGACCAGGCGAATGTCGTAAAGTCCGCCGCCTATTACTACTTCCCCGGCAAGGAGGCGATCATCCAGGCCTATTACCAAACTGTACAGGCGGAGCAGGAGCAGATCTGCGCCGAGGCCTTTGCAATGACGACGAACCTCAAGGCTCGGCTGCACACAGCGATGTTTTCGAAGTTTGACCTGGTGCGCGATGACCGCAAACTGCTTGGGGTGGTTTTCCGCTATACGGGTGAGCCGGAGCATCCGCTTTCGTGTCTAGGCAAGGGGACGGCGGAGATTCGCACCGGCAGCATGAATGTCTTCCGCGACGCCATCGCCGGAGAAAAGCTGCACAAAGATCTGCAACAGCTGCTTCCGGTCGCGCTGTGGGCCTTGCAGATGGGCCTGCTGGTGATGTTCATGTACGACGACTCGCCGGAACAGCAGAGAACGCGGCGGATGGCCGATGGGGCGCTCGATCTGACGTTGAAGATGCTGGCGCTGGCCAAGCTGCCGTTGCTGCGTCCGGTCTGGACAAGGATTATTGCTCTGCTGCGCGAGGCGGAGCTGTTGGCGGGGAAATGACTCCTGTTGGTAGAGATTGGGAAAGGGATGGAAATGATCAAGAGATGGGTCGAGAGAGTTGAAGGATTTGGGCCGTGGCCGTGGAGATTGGCAGTAATTGTGGCTGCGCTCGCGGTCTCAGCTAGGGCGATTCAAACCTGGTCGGATGAGATGGCGCCGAATTCTTTGGTTTACCTTTTCATTCCCGAGTTGCTTGCGGTCTTACTCATGTTCGTGCCGAGAACAAAGAGCTGGGCGCAAGCGATACTAAAGGGAGTCGCCGTTGTTGTGCTGCTCTTCATGCCACTTTCTGAGCACGTCTATAGTTTCGTTTTTCGTGGCGTCTGGTTTGGGATGCCAGTTCTGTATGTTCTCGGTGCGGTTTTTATCGGTTTGGCTGAAAATTTGAAGAAGAAAAGAGAAAACAATCCGGTCTCGGCGGTTCAAGGGGCAGGGAAAACCAATGCAGCGCAATGGTGGGTAATATCGCTCACCTTTGCATTTACCGCAGGTGGCATTCTTTACCATCTGCTGATGCGGGATGGCTTCGGACACACGGCGCTGATGTTTCTGGGAATCCCGGCGGTGTTGGCGATTGTGCTGGCGCTGACGCCGAAGGCCAAGAGTGCTACTGGCGGGATTCTCAAAGGCATCACGCTGGCGCTGCTGATCATCGCGCCGCTGCTCGGCGAAGGTTATCTGTGCATCCTGATGGCTTCTCCGCTGTTTTATGTCTGCGGAATTGTTGTCGGCGTTGTTGTGGACGAGCGGCGCAGCAAGCGCGGGATACGGCTGAGCTGTGTGGCGCTGGTGTTGCTGCCGATGTCTCTGGAGGGGGTTGTGCCGGCTCTCTCTTTCAATCGTACGCAAACAGTAGAAGTGAGCAGAGTTGTGAATGCACCGGCGGACGCAGTAGAACATCGGTTGGCGCTGAGTCCGGATATAACAGTCCCGCTGCCTGCGCCGCTGCGCATTGGCTTTCCCCGGCCTCTTGCTGCATGGGGCGAAGGATTGGAGATTGGCGCGCTGCGGACAATCCATTTCTCCGGCGCAGAAGGAGACCCCGAAGGCGATCTGACGATGCGGGCTACGGCGCGTGAGCCGGGGATGGTGCGCTTTCAAGCGGTAAGCGACAAGAGCAAGCTGACGCAGTGGATAGCCTGGGACAGCTCGGAAGTGCGCTGGAAGCAGATCGATGCGACGCACACAGAAGTGACATGGCGCGTGCAATTTGAACGGCAGCTTGATCCTGCCTGGTACTTTACGCCGCTGGAACGCGGCGCGATCCACGAGGCGGCGAAGTATCTGATCGAGGCCAATGCCACGCCGCACGGGAATGCATTGCAGGAAAGAGTTCACTAAATGGGCGCCGGCATGAGCGAGTGGGTGAGCGTTGCTGCGGTCTATCTGCCGCTGATGGCGGCGGTGATTGCAGGCCTCGTGAACGGACGCCGTCCGCGCACCTTCGCAGCTTGCTTGCTCAGTACCTTGTGGGTTGCTCCTACGCTGCTGGCGGTGCAAGCGATCAACTGCCGGGCAGGCTGGTGGGTTTTCTCTGGCGATAGCGTGCTATTTCATCAGATGCCGGTTGAGTGTTTTGTCGGCTGGGTGATTCTGTGGGGCATTGTGCCGCAGCTTGCATTTCCGCGGCTTGCCCTGGGCTGGGTTGCGGCAATCATGGTGCTAACAGACCTGATCGCCATGCCGCTGTGCAAGCCGCTGGTGCACTTGGAACCCCGATGGTTGATCGGCGAAAGTCTATCAATTGTTGTAGTGCTTGCACCGGCGCTGTGCATTGCGCGATGGACTTACGACAACACCAATCTGAGGCTGCGATCCGCGATCCAGGTTGCAACCTCTGGAATGCTGTTTCTTTATCTGCTCCCGGAGATTGTCTTTGCATTGCGCCCTGGGGCGGGCTGGCGGCCGTTGCTGCAAGAGCCGAGTTGGCAGCGGCAGATCGGCATTCAGGTGTTGTTACTGGTTGCGATCCCCGGCGTCTCGGCAGTGTTGGAGTTTGCCGAACGGGGCGGGGGAACGCCGATTCCGTATGATCCGCCGCAGCGGCTGGTGACAAGCGGTATCTATCGCTACTGCGCGAACCCGATGCAATTCAGTTGCGCGCTGGTAATGGTGCTGTGGGCGGGGATGCTCAGGAATGGTTGGTTGATTCTGGCTGCGCTGATGTCGGCAATTTATAGCGCCGGGATTGCGGAGTGGGACGAGCGGCAGGACCTGGCAAGCCGTTTCGGCGAGGAGTGGCGCAGCTACCGTGCTGCTGTACGCAGTTGGCGGCTGCGATGGAGGCCATTCGATGCCGGACCTACAGCCCGGATCTATATAGCCTCGACCTGCGGGCCGTGCAGCGAAATACGCGAATGGATTGAGGCAAGAAATCCTGTGGGGTTGCAAATTGTTGACGCCGAGGCGTGCCCTCTGGGAGCGATTCGAAGAATGCGCTACGAACCGGGAGATGATAGCGCTGCGTGCGAAGGGGTGCGGGCAATGGGCAGAGCCTTGGAACATCTGAATCTGGGATGGGCCATAGCAGGCGCCGCGCTGCGAATGCCGGGAGTGTGGCAAAGCGTGCAACTTGTGATGGACGCCAGCGGCTTGGGTCCGCGCGAGTTGGTGAAGAATACATCGCTGAACTAACTGTTTGCGGCTAGCTGATTGAGCGGGGTAAGCTGGAGCCTGTGATTTGCATCACCTTCAATATGGGTTCGCTTGCATCGCGGCTGCGGATTTGCAGGGTTCTGGGCGTGTGTTTTGTGCTCGCTCTCGCCGCAGGGAGCGGGGCCGCGCAGAGTGACAGCGGGCGGTTTGACGAGCTGGCGGCGCAGGCTGAGTCAGCGCGGGCGGCGAATGACGCACAGCGGGCGATTGCGCTGTACACGGAGGCCGAAAAGCTGAATCCGCAATGGGCGGAGGGGTGGTGGCAACTGGGTTTGCTCGAGTTCCAGGGCGAGGCATACCCGGATGCGAGGCGCGCGCTGACGCGCTTTCTCGATCTGAGCGCGGCCCAGACGGGACCGGCGGCGCAAGCGGTGGCGCTGCGTGGGCTGTGCGCGTTTGAGATGGGGGATTATGCGCCGTCGCTCGGGGATCTGGCGCGGGGCAGAGAGTTGTTGGCTGCAAGCGACCATGAGACGGCATCGTATCTGCATTTTCGCGAGGCGCAGGCACTCACCCAGCTGGGGCGGTTCGAAGAGGCGCTGGGCGTGTATACGGCGTTGGCGAAGACGGCGGAGGCCAGTCCTGAGTTGAAGATCAGCGTGGGGTTGGCGGGGCTGCATGGGGCGCAGTTGCCGGGGGATGTAGTTGCCAGCGAGCAGCCGATGTATGCGGCGGCAGGCGATGCCGCGTTGCGCTGGATGAAAGGCGATGAAGCCGGCGGGCGGCAGGGGTTTGCGGAGCTTTTCGCGCGCTATCCGGCGACGGTGAATGCCCATTATTTGTTTGGCCTGCTGCTGCTGGCCGAAGATCAAGCGGAAGCAGCGGCGGAGTGCAGGCGAGAGTTGGAAATCGTGCCGGAGAATGCAGATGCGGCGGCATTTTTGGCGTGGTTGCTGCTGTTGGAAGGGCATCCAGAAGAAGCGCTGCCGGTGGCGCGCAAGGCGGTGGCACGAGCGCCTGCGCTGCCGAGAGCGCAACTGGCTCTGGGTCGCGCTCTGGCCGAGACGGGCGATGTAGCCGGGGGAATCGAGCATCTGGAAACTGCGCTGCGGTTGCAGCCGGAGGATGTGGAGACTCATGCGGCCTTGGCGGAGACTTACTCCAATGCGGGACGCAAGGCCGATGCGCGGCGGGAGCGGATGACGAGTCTTGAAATGGCGAAGGCGAGCCTTGCGCAAAGATAAGATGATCGCAATACTCGGACTGTTGCTCTGTGCGGGGTTCGGAGTGCGCGGATTTGCACAGACCAGCGGCGCGGAGTGCAATAAGTTCCATAAGAGCGAAGCCGCGAGTCAGCCTGCAACACTGATGGCTCACGCGCTGGAGTTACCTAGGTCGAACCCCAATTTCGCGGCGCATCCGCTGCTGAGTTATAAGTTGGATAAGTTCACTTACACAATTAAAACATCTGGGCATGAAAGTACTTATAGCGTGAGCGATGGCGCGGAGACGCTGACACTGCCAATTGCGTGGAGCTTCGGCGCTGAGATGCAGACCTGGGTGTTATCGCAGAATGGGAAGTTCTATGAGAGCCGGGTGAGCTATTATCCGGCGATCAAAGGGCTTGATATTACTCCCGGAGATGCGATCAAGGCGCCGCGCGATCTGGTGGAGGCGATGGGACGAGAACTGCCCGCGCAGGAAACAAAGAGCTGCTTTGGCTGCCACGCGACCGGCGCTGTGATCAATGACAAGCTGAATCTGGCTGCGCTGAAGCCGGGAGTTGGTTGCGAGCATTGCCACGAGGGCGCGACGATTCATGCGGCGGATGCGGTGAAGCATAACTATAACTCCGCTCCGGCGAGCCTGAGCGCTCTTTCCGCCGAAAATATGTCCAAATTCTGCGGGCAATGCCACCGGAGTTTTTTGACAGTGGCGAGCCAGCGGCTTCTGGGTCCTACGGACATTCGTTTTGCACCCTTCCGGCTAGCCTTGAGCAAATGTTTCGACGGGACCGATGCGCGGATTCGCTGCACCAGTTGCCACGATCCGCATGTGGATCTGAATCGCGAGATTGCTTCGTACGATCCCAAGTGCCTGGCCTGTCATGCGCCGTCGAAAAAGAATGCCGGTGGCGCTGTGCATCCGGAAGCAAAGGTCTGCACAGTCGCGAAATTCAACTGCGCCGCTTGCCACATGCCGCGAGAGCCGCGTGTTGACGGGCACGTAACATTTACCGACCATTTCATTCGCGTTGTAAAGACGGGCGAGAGCTATCCGGACTAACTCCTGCGATCATCGTGTTATCCTTACGGCAAAGTTTTCACAAGGGATCAACCTGACATGAAAATCCGGGGAAGCAAGCTCATTCCCGCTCTGGCGTTTTGTGCGCTCTCTCCTGTTGCGATTGCACAATCTCCGGGAGATGCGCCCTGCACTCTGCCGCCGCCTGCCTTTACCAGCAAAGCGCCCAACATCTTCAACGATCAGCAGGAGCAGTATCTGGGCGACGTGCTCGCTGAGTACAATGAGGTCCGCCTCCATCTGGCGGCTTCCCCTGTCGATGACCAGTTGACGAACATCGGAGAAAAGCTGCTTGCTACATTGCCGCCGACAGGTGTTCATTACCGTTTCCGGATGTATGACTCGGCGGAGATCAATGCGTTTTCGCTGGCAGGAGGGCGGGTATATATCAGCCGCAAACTGATTGCCGCAGTCAAGAACGAGGACGAGCTTGCTGGCGTGATAGCGCATGAGATCGGCCATATCCGCACTCATCAATCGGCCATTGAGTTCACGCGCGCTTTTCGTATTCGTCTGGGGGTAAACGAGGTCACAGATCGGGCAGATATTTACGCCAAGGTACATCGCTTCCTGAGCACTCCGCCAAAACCTCAAGAAGAGGAGAGCGGAGAAGTGAATGATGAGATTGCGGCCGACCATGTTGCACTCTACGCAATGGTGCGCGCGGGTTATGCGACTGAGAGCTTTGCGTCGTTCCTGAACGAAATCATGATGAACAAAGGCAAGACAGGTAACTGGCTCTCCGATTTTCTTGGCGTGACACGGGATGATTCCAAGCGCTACAGCGCAGCACTAAAGTTGATTGGCGAATTGCCCGCCGGATGCAAACAGAAAAAATCTAGAACCAGCGAAGCCTTTTCGGCCTGGCTGCGGGGCGCTGTGGAAGAGCGGGTACAGTCCGTGGCGGAGGGTCTGGACGGCGACCAGCCCGTGAAACTCGATCCTCCTTTGCACCCCAGTCTCTGGCGCATTCGCTTTAGTCCAGATGGGAGAACCGTGCTTGCGCAGGATGAGGGGAGTATTACCGTCGTGGATCGGGAGGCAGGTAAGGTGTTGTTTCAGATTGATGCCCCCGAAGCGGATGCAGCGCAATTCACCTCTGACTCTACCAGTGTTGTTTTCAACGACAGCAAACTCCGGGTGGAAAAGTGGAGCGTGGCCAAGGGCCAGCGGACGAGCGTGAACGAGATGGTTGTCTACGACGGCTGCAACCAGACTATGCTTTCCGCTGACGGGAAGACGCTGGTGTGTACCAATGTAAATATTAAAGATCATTTGCCACGTATCAGTCTGCGGCTGATTGACGTGGAGAGCAGCAAGGTCGTCTACGAGAAACCAAACTTCTTTGAGGCGAGCGCGTTCGCTCCGTATTACAGCTTGCTTTTGCTGGCCATCGAAGGCATGAACCGAGCCGATCTGGTGACGATGAAGAGTTCACCTGACGGCAGATACCTGCTCGCAGTGATAGGAGCGCATGTACTGGCCTATGATCTTGAGCACCGGCAACCTGTGCCGCTGGACGGCAAGCTCAAAGATCTGACACAAGGCCAGATGAGCTTCCTCGGTCCAGACCAAATCCTTGTCATTGGCGATCCACAGGGCAAGGATCTGCGCAAGGCCCAGATACTGACATTTCCAGGCGGGCAGGTGTTAAAGGATACCGTAATTGGCAATCAGCATATTGAAGCAGTCTCCAAGGGCAGATTGGTGACGTCTGACCCATTGAAGGACTATGCAGTTGGCATTCTGGACCCGTACCAGGGAAAGTTCCTGGTTGCGTCGAAGCAGACTGCCATCGACGCTTGGGATCAGTTTGTGGCAACGGAAGATACTACGGGCGGCTTGGCTATAGGAAAGATGGGTGTAGCCGGATCCACGCGGATAACTCTTCCGCTAGGCCCGCTGCCGCGCCCGCAAGCTGCCGAATTCTCGCCCGATGGTAAATATCTGGCGATTTCCTTGAGAAGCCGTGGCGAGGTCTGGAGTCTGGAGACCGGAAAGCGGGTGAGCCAGAGCCGTCCATTCCGCAGCGCCTGGATAGATGATGGGAACCATATGTTCGGCCAGTTTCCGAAATTCATGGACAAAGACCCAGTGGAACTGCGTATTTCACTTGCTTCTTTGGATGCAAAAGGAATGGCGAAGTACGAAAGGGAAGATGATCAGTTCCATGACCTGCAGATTCGGTATAGTCCGATGGGCAAAGAGAAATCAACCCGCCAGCACGCCACGATGGAAGTGAAGAAGATGGAATCACAGACGGTTCTTTGGACAAAGGAGTATCCGCACGAGACGCCAGCCTGGTGGGAGACTGAGGATGATCGGCTGGTCCTGGCATGGGATCTGAGTACTGACACTGCGAAGTCTGAGATCAAAGGTTCGCCGGATCTACAGCGCCAGATGGAAGGATTGAAGAACCAGAAGAAAGGCCTGCTGATCGAAACCGTGTCTCCGGAAACTGGAGCACCACTGGAAAAGGTTGTTATTCCGGAAGAGGACATAAGCGGAGGATGGCACGACGAGCGCCGGGCACGAATTTCTGGTGAGTATGTACTGGTTCATGGAGAACATGAGAATACGGTGATTTATCAACTGGAAAATGGCGCGAAAGTCGGGGAGTTCTTTGGGACTGTCTTTGCGAGCGATGCTGCTACCGGGGTGGCGGTCTCAGTGACCAGCGATGAGACGATGCTTCTCGTCGATGAGCGGACGGGCAAGGAGCTGAAGCGCTTCTCGCTGGGTTCGCCGGTCCGGGCGGCGCGGATTGTTACCGGCAAGGAGAAGTCGCTGCTGGTTCTGACCGCTGATCAGACCGTGCACCGGCTGCCGCTGCCGCAGTAAGGTTCAAAACTGATAGAACCCAGTCTAGCCGCAGAAATACGGACAGACTGGGTTCTCAGGGGCTTACATTCCAGCTGAAAAAAGAAATCACCCGAGGCTCCCCCGCCATTCGGAGAGATGTTCATATTCCACGGCGCGTTCCACCAGACAATGTCGTGGGTTTCGTTGTAGTTTTCGGCGCGCCACTTATAAGCGGAATCACCAAAGTTGTAAAGCTATCCGCCCTGGAACTGGTTGATGAGGGTCGGCTTGATCGTCCAGGCAACACCCAGCGCAGCCGTATAGGCGGACGACTTGGTGCCGTCCTGCTGCCAAGTGAAAGAGGAACCAGGGAAAGAGGGTTCCAACGCGGTCGGCGCGCTGCTCTTGGTCTCATTGTAGGCAACGTCAAGGCGCAGGTTAGGTGTCGCGATGTAATCCACGCGGAAGGTGGGCAAGTATGTGTTCACATCGTTGGGTTCGTGAAAATTCAACTGCTCCACGTTCGCGGAATTGTACTGAGTCGCACCACTCACCGTGCCGATGGTGCCCAGCGAGAGAGCTTCGTTGATCTTGGTCAGTTTCTCGCTGATCGCCGAGTCCATCGTCGATTGTAGTCCGGCTACTCCGGCAAGCGTGAACAGGTTCACGGTGTGGGGCGCTATCGGTTCCAAAATATGTGTAGTTGCCTTGCTGGAGCGCCGGAGTCAGGAAGCTGGAATACGGGGTCGCCTTGCCCGGCACGTAGTCCTGCTCGTAACTGCCGAAGAAGAATATCCGGTTTTTCCAGGCAGGTCCGCCGACGCTGCCGCCGCAATCTTCTTTGTGAGAGAGCTGCTTGGAGATTTCGTTGTAGCCGTTGTACCAGTTGTTGGCGTCAAACCCCGAGTTCTGTAGGTTCACGAAGCCGCGGCCATGATAGTGATTGGTGCCCCGGCGCGTCGAGAAGACCGCCTGCATCGCCGCTTGGCCGAATCCCCGGTTGGCGTCTAGTCCGCTGGTCTGGACCTGATCTCTTCGACATTCTGGATTCGGGGGGACGCCGCGGACTGAATATTGCCGCCTGCTTTAAATCGGCTGGAGTTCCCGATCATTCCATCCATTGAATTCACCTGCGCCTGCCCGGGCTGGTTATTCCGCGTTGCGGCTGTGGTTGGCGTTGCACCCGCCTCGCCAACCACCAGATAGGCAAAGCTGGCCACATCGCGATCGAACATGGGTAGAAACTCGATCTCCTTGAGATCGATCGTCGTGCCGATCACGTTCGATGTGGACTCAACCAGCGGCGTCTGATCGGCTTTAACCACTACGTTCTCCGTCACCGCGCCGATTTCCAGCACTGCAGTTAGATCCGTCACGCGCGAAGCGTGAATCACCACGGCATCGTAGACCGTATCCTTGTGGCCGGCCTTGGCCACGTTGAGCTTGTAGATGCCTGCGTTCAGGGCGGGAAAACTGTACGTGCCGCTGGACAGGATCGAACCCCGCCGCACATCATTGGCTGCCAAATTCTTCAGGACGAGTTCCGAACCCGGAACGATGCCGCCCGTCTTATCCTGCACGGTAACCGGTAACCGTCAGAGTGCCCTGGTTGCCCAATTGGGCAAAACCCACGCTCGATGTCAATCCGGCCAGCAGCAGCCCAGCCAGCGGGATCAAGAAGCGGGGATTTATCTGCATTTTCATTGCCTTCCCTCCCAAAGTGTTTTTCCCTTGGACGGCTCTTGCAGCGTTAGCTGGGCCGTCCTCAAGATCTAGAACTCGATGTTGCCGCGAAACTCGATCACGCGCGAGCTGTTGGTGATACCGGCAGTTGCGAAGCCGGGGTTTTGCACATTGCTGGCAAACTGGCCCGAGGTACTGCCAAAGACTGGGTGATTCCATGCATTGGTTGCCTCGGCCTGAAGCTTGAAGCGAACCGCTTCGAAGAGAGGGAAGGCCTTGGAAAGTGAAACATCGTTGTAGAAGGCGTGCGGCCCGTGCAGATAGATTGGATGAACGATGGTGCCGGGCGTCGTATTGGGCGCAATGTAACTGGTGTTGGCGCCGCCGGTTCCGTCCGGTGCGGCCAGGTACTTGGGATCCAGCAACAGCGCGTAGGTTTGTCCCGGCACACGGCGCACGCCCACCGATTTCTGGAGTTGTCCCACAGTGACGTTATTGAGCTGTACACCGCCGTCGCCGTAGTCGTTGAAGGTCAGGTTGTTGCCGATAATCTGTTGCGGCGTGCCGGTCTCGAAAGTGGCGATGGTGCCCACTGTCCAATTGCCCAGCATGCGGCTGGCTAACCCGTCGTTGCTGAGAAATGCCTTGCCTTTGCCGATGGGCAGATCGTAGGTTCCGCTGGCGTGAAATACCTGACGAATATCAAACTGGGCCGGTCCGTAGGCCAGCCGCAGGTTGCGCAGGGTGAGCGTGCCCGGCCAGCCGCACCAGCCGCTGTAGCCGTAGTATCCGCAGCTATAACCATACGCCGCCGTGCCGTTGGTGTTCACTTGAAAGCCCAACGTGTGGCTCAGGGTGTAGTTTGCATCCAACTGCACGCCCTTCCACTGCTGTTGCCGCAGATCGACCTGGAACGAGTGGTAGTCAGAGTAGCCCGCGGCCACCATGTATTGCGTTTCTACCCCGGCCGCATAGGGATTGGCCTGGAAGAAATTGACCGGATACTGGCCCGCACCACCGGTATAACCTGCGTTGTTGACGCAGGGCGCAAAGCCCGCCCCTACGAGGTTGCAGAAGTAGCCAACGGTTCCGTTGATGCCGGCGAAGGCGTTGGCGATGGCGCCTACCTGACCGGATTGCAGATCGTTAATGAAGCTGCTGTTGACATAGTCGACCCGCGGGGCCCCAGCGCCCGCGGAAGCCTCACCCGTGAACGCAGCGTCAAAGATGGGCAGACTGGACTGTCCCGGCAGGCCATTGTTGGCAAAGCTGCAGGTGCCTGCGGCTCCACAGCCAGGGTTCGCCGCTGTATACGCCTTTAGGTTCGCCTGCGCCTGCTTGAACTCGCCCAGAAATCCGTTCTCGAAGACATTCACTTCATTCGTGTCGTGGTTCACCCACTGGTGGATGGTGCGATTGCCGGCATAACGGAGTTCCAAAACCCGCTTCCCAATTTGGCGCTGAATGCCCAGATTCCAGGTCTGGGTATAGGGCTGCTGGATGTGCGCGTCGATCCCGGTCACGCCCGGCGGTCCACAGCCGGGGCCGCAGTCGAAGAAGGTATATTCGGACTCAGGTGCAACAGCTTGGTAGGATGTTGGCGAAAACACATACGCAGGCAGGCTACTGCCCAGGGACAGCGATCCAGGACTGAATGAGCCGGTGGCGCCTGTGTTGTTGGCATTCAGGTTGAACGACTGATAGTAGAACGAACCCTGATCGGAGACGTTATTCCAGTAGTACTGGTAGGGTTCAGTGAAACGCCGCAAGCTGTACCCGGCGCGGACCACCGTCTTGCCGTCGCCGGCCAGCCTGCCCAGCACGCCTTCAAGCCCCTTGGGATTCCATGCCAGTCCAAAGGCCGGCTGCGGAGTCACATGGTAAGGCGCATACGCCTGCGGTCGCGCCACCAGGGTGGGATTGGAGTTCCCGGCCAGAGCACCGGGCTTGAACAGGTCGGACGGAGCCGTTGGTCCATAGACCGATGCTGTGTCCGCCGAGTGATACAGGCCGGTCTTGTCTGTGCTCTCGCCGGTAAAGTCCCACCGCAGACCGTAGTTGAGCGTCAACGTCGGTGAGATCCGCCAGGAGTCCTGCGCAAACAGGCCCCAGGCCAGGGAGACCTCATCCAGATTGTAAGAACCCACCGCCGGTTTGAAGCCTCCGAACGCGGCGTTGTAGGCATAGCTTCCGCTCACACCTGAAATCCGTCCCACCAGCGTCGCATACAGATTCTCCGCTTCGGCGAGTGAGTCACTGCTGGCGCAGGGCAGGCTTCCTGAGCTATTGCAATTGCTGCCTGTGCTATTCGTGAATGCATTGATCGCCGGATCGCCCGATGCCAGGCCGAGTTGGTAAACCGGGAAGCCAGTTGGCGGGTTCCAGTAATGATCCTGCTCCCGATAGCCGGTGAAGCCGGCTTTCAGTGTGTGCCTGCTGCTCTGCAAGATCACCGTGTCGGTAAGATTGAAGGCCGGATAGTAAGAGGTCACCGGTAACTGGTACGACTGCCCCGAGCTCCCTAGCGCCCAGTTCACCGACGGCTCACTTGTGTAGAGCGGAGCCGCATTGTAAGCGAAGGCCGAAACATCGTAGAGGAAGCCCGCCTTGAACTGGTTCAGCAACCGCGGAGAAAGCGTCCAGTCCACGCCGTACGACGCGGTATAGTTCTTGTACTTGTTGCCCGCCACCAAATCGCTGAACCCCTGTCCGGGATAGGGCGCAGCAGTGGCGCCCGGCTGGAAGGTTTCGGTCAGGGTCCAGGAGAGATTCATGCGCAGCTTCTCTGAGGCGTTGAAATCCACGCGCGCGGAGGGAAAGTAAACAGAAGTCGAGTTGGCGTTATTCCAGGAGAGGCCCTCCAGGTTTGGATCGGATACTGCATAAGATGTTCCGGAGGCAAGTGAGGCATTGATCGCCGACAATTGCGTAGCAACCAGTGAATTCACCGTGCCTGGAAGACTAGCCGAGTTGCCGTGCGCGATATTCAGCACGTTCGCCGTGTAGGAATTTCCGTCCGTGCCTGTGTAGGTAAAATTACCCGCCTGCGCCGCGGAAGACAGCACTGTGCTCTGCGTCGCCGTATATCCACCTGGAACCCGCTGCGTGGCAAAGCTGCCAAAGAAGAAGAGCTTGTCTCGCAGCGCGGGGCCGTCGGCCGATCCCCCGAAATCGTTAAAGATAACCTTGGCCTTGTGCTGCCCTGTTTCGTCGTTGGCCCAGGCATTGGCGTTAAGTCCGTCGTTGTGGAAGTTCTCAAACAACCGTCCGTGAAACTTGTTTCCCCCTCGCCGGGTGACAAAGTTGGCCTGCATCACGGTCTGACCGAAGCCCTGATCCAGATCCATCTGGTCGGTCTGCACCGTCATCTCGGCAATGTCCTCAATGCGCGGCGTCACCGCCGGCTCCACGTTGCCGAAGATCTTCATGCGGCTGGATTCGCCGAGGGTACCGTCGATGTTGCTCCCCTGGCTAATGAGCGGCTGGCCGTTCCATTCCCCCATTGATGAGGTGCCGCTGTACCCCGGTGTCAAAGTAGCCAGCGCGGTTAGATCGCGCCCGGTCAGGGGCAGATCCTCAATCTGCTTGAGATCCACCACCGTGCCAATTGCGTTGGAACTGGCCTCCAGCAGCGGCGTCGTGTTCGCGTTGACGTCCACGGATACGGTCTGTTCACCCACGGTCAGATTCACCCGCAGGTCAGTGGTTTGCGACGCGTGAACCTCCACATGCTCCAGCACCGTCGTCTTGTATCCGGTGTGTACGGCATTCAGCTTGTAAGCGCCAATCGAGAGATTCACGAAGGTGTATTCGCCATTCTGGCGCGTGGTCGCATGCCGTGCGTAATTGGTCGCCAGATCGACCAGATCCAGGGTAGCGCCGGGAACCACCCCGCCGCTGGCGTCCTGCACGGTGACCACAATCATTCCCTCCGAACCGGACTGAGCGCTACAGCTTGCACTCAGCACCAGCAACAGGCCCGTCACCAAGCATAGCGACCTAAAAAAGTTTTGCGTCATATTGCTTTCCCTCCACAATTGGCCTTTGAGATTTGGGATTCTTCATTTTGGAAAAATCATTTTGGACTCTGCGCAAGTGGCTCGTCCGGATGCCACTGATCCACCCGTCGTACAGACAGAAAATCCCCTTTTCTAGGGGATGCACATTTCCGTATCGTACATAGAACCAAATTATGTATTCAGTTTTGTATTTATTGCAAGAGAAATCGCCCCTCTCTGCGATTTTTTTTTGCAATCCCGTGAATACGTGCGCGGATTTCCAGGCGTCTCAGAGAGGTTATTTGTGCAAAAGAGTGTCTTTGCCGGGGTTAGCAGGCAGCCTGTTCCACTCCGGTGTGGGTGCGCCCAGCAGGTTGCGGACGAAGAAATCCATCAGCTTCCGTTCCCCGTAACGACCTCCAGCACCGTGCCCACCCCCGGGAACAAAGAGCAGATCGAAGTCTTTGTTGGCTTTGATCAGCCGGTCAGCCACCTGCAAAGTTGTTGAGGGATCAACGTTTTTGTCCATTTCCCCCATCACCAGCAGCAGCTTGCCCTGGAGCCGCCAGGCGTTGTCCACATTCGACGACTCGCCGTACCACTCACCCACCGGCCAGCCCATCCATTGCTCGTTCCACCAGATTTTGTCCATGCGGTTGTCGTGGCTGCCCGAGTTGGCCACCGTGACCTTGTAGAACTCGGGATGAAACAAGAGCGCGCCCATGGCATTCTGCCCGCCCGCGGAGGTGCCGAAGACGCCGACACGCGAAATGTCGTACCAGGGGTATTTAGCTGCCACTGCCTGATGCCACAGAATGCGGTCGGCAAAACCCGCGTCTTTCAGGTTGTGCCAGGCCACGTCATGGAAGGCGCGCGAACGGTTATTCGTGCCCATGCCGTCAATCTGCACCACCACAAAGCCCAGCTCGGTCAACGGCTGAATCCGCGTAGTAAAGCTCTTAGGCACGAACGATCCCTGTGGGCCTGCATAGATGTCCTCGACGACCGGATATTTCTTGGCCGGGTCAAAGTTTGCAGGACGGTAAATCACACCCCAGATCTGTGTTTTCCCATCGCGCCCGGCGGCATGAAACGGCTCGGCGGGCTGCCATCCTGCGGCTTTGAGCGCGCTTGCATCGGCTTCATCCACCTTCATCACCAGGCTCGCGTCCGCCGCGCGATGTAACTCCATCACCGGCGACAGATCGAGACGCGAATAGGTGTCCACGTAATACTTGCCATCCGGCGAATAGCTCAGCGTGTGGTCGGCTTTCACCGAGGTTAGCTCCGTCAATCCGGTTCCGTCGAAGCCGATGCGATAGCCGTGAACGTAGTAAGGGTCTTCATCTGGATTCATGCCGCTGGCTTCGAAGTAGATCTTGCGCTTCGCCTCGTCCACACGGTCCACGGCGCGCACTACCCACTCGCCCTTGGTGATCTGCTGTTTCACTTCTCCGGTGTGCCCATCCAAAAGATAGAGATGCTCCCAGCCATCGCGCTCCGAGGCCCACACAATTTGCTTTCCGTCTGCGATGTCCTGGCGGAAATATTTGCCGTGGTCGTACTGATCGCGGCTCAGCGGTTCATAGTTGACGAAAGCCGCGCTCGTCTCCTCAATCAGCGATCGCGCCTTGCCGCTGGTGGCATCGACCTCGACGACGCGATAGAGCTGGTGGCCGCGCTGGTTGTAATCGAAGGTGAACCCGCGCGAGTCGTTCCACCAGGCAAACTGCGTTAGTTCGTAGGGATTAAGGAAGAGAGTGTTCTCAATCGCTAGTTGCTGCCTGCTCTCTAACTGAAAGAGCACCGGCTGAAAGAGCGGCAGCACATCGCCGGGCTTGGGATAGACCATCGCCGATGACTTGGGTTGAAGCTGATCGGCAGGCGAGGATTCTATGTAATGAACCAGTCGCCGGTATCCAGGCCGAATGCGGTATGCGGCCAGATGCTTTGAATCCGGTGACCAGGCCAGCGTATCGACCGCATAGTAATTGCCCTCCGATCCATCCTCGCTCAGGGTCGCAGTTTGGCGCGCGGCCTCTTCCCCATGCAGGCCGGCCGGATGTACTGCGACGTTGTAGTTTTCGACAAAGGCCAGCCATTTGCCGTCGGGAGAAAGCCGTCCCTGCGCTGGACCATTGATGGCCGGTGGTGTGGAATCATAACCGCCGTCTTCATCGTCGGTTGGGCGATCCGCGGGAATGGGCAGTTTGGCGCACTCATAGGTCGTCAGATCGCAGCGCCAATGCTCCGGCGCCTTTTCACTCCGGTGCTCAAACTCCAGGATGTTTCTATCCAGATGGACTCTCTCAAAAGGAAGAGCCTCGGGCTTGACCGGCTCACCTAGAGACTTGGCAAGAACCGCGGCCAGCCGCGCATGGTCGAAGGCAGGGGCCTCACTCTGCTTCTCCGCATCCACGAGGACGAACTCGTGACCGCCATGAATGGTTCTGCGATAGACAAACCGGTCTGCATCGGTCGACCACTGCGGTTCGTCCGGCTGATGCAGCACCAATCCGCGATACTTCTGCTGCAGGTCGAGCGCTCGCTCGTAGTCGGCGGGAGTGAGCTGCGCGCGCAACATTGTGGGCAATAAGGCGGGCAGCACGAGCAGCGCGGCCAGTGAAAGCGTGAAATACCGGGAGCTACTGTGAGTGGAAGATCGACTGCCGCTTCTCTTTAACCTGAGCAATTGCATTGCGAAAGTCCTTTCAAAGGGATGGCCACGGCGGCAAGCAACTATTTTCCGCTAGCGCCACACAGTCTCAGTCATGTCTAACTCAGCAGCAAGCGTCGAAACTCTGGCGGGAAAAATCGGCGGCCGGACGCTCGGCTGTTTCCAGCCGTAGAGGAATTCAGCTGCCGCACCGCAGATCCTGCCCTGGCACGCGCCCATCCCGCAGCGGGTATGCAGTCTGGCTTCCCGCGCGGAGTCGCATCTCTTCAGCGCCCCATGCGCGACGTCTTCGCAGCGGCAAACGATGGTCTCCGGAGTCGGCAAAGTCAGCAGCTCCGGCCGCAGCGCGAAAGCGCGCTCCATCCGCAGGGAAAAATCCCGCACCCGGCGCAGACGGCTAACCAGCTTACTCGCTTCAGAAGCGCGTCCCGCCGCTGCCCACCCGGCAATTTCGCCTTCAATCAGCGCTTTATCCAGACCGCCAATGCCGGTCAGTTCGCCCACGCAGGCTATATCTGAAACCGAGCTTTGCTGCAGGGTATCCACCTCGACCGCGCCAGCTACAGTGCGGCATCCCAGAAGCCGGGGCAACTCCAGATTGGGTATCAGGCCAAATCCGCAGGCCAGCCAATCGCAATTCAGGTTACGCTCCGCGCGCCCGTTGGTGACACTCACCTGCTCGACGCGGCTCCGACCCTCGGCCCTTTTCACCCACCATCCCGGCCGGTAAGCGGTCGAGCGCGTCCGCAACCGGTAGCCCAAGCCCTCGACAATTTTTCCCGGCTGGGCGACGAGCGCATGCAGGCCAAACCTCGCAACATCTGCTAGAGTCGCCTGCTCGAAGATGCCCTCAACCACCGCGCCAGCGTGCGCCAACCCCGCCGCCACGGCCAGCAACAGAGGCCCGCTCCCTGCAACAACCACCCGCTTGCCGCGCGGGTCGAGACCGCCTTTGACCAGCGCCTGTAAGGCACCAGCGCCCATTACGCCGGGCAACGTCCAGCCAGGGAAAGGCAAGAACCGCTCCCGCGCGCCAGACGCCAGAACAAGCCGTCTATAAGCGAGGTCGCAACTCTCACCGCCGCATTCCAGGCGCAGCCGCCCCTGCGCAGGCGCATCCACCACCTGCCAGCCCGTCCATACCTCGCAGCCCGAAGCCTTCAACCGCGCCGTCCAGCGAATAAATTCACTGCCGTAAGGATATTTGCGCGCATTTTCGGAGCGAAATCCTCTCCAGATCTGCCCACCAGGCGAGGGATTGTTGTCCAGCAGACAGACACGCTTTCCCGCTTCAGCAGCAACTGCGGCAGCGGCGATGCCACCCGGACCTGCCCCCACCACAACGAGATCGAAAGCCGCAATCATCCTGTCACCACGTGCATTCCGGGGGCGCACAGCAACTGGCAGCTCCGCTGCTGCGATACTCCGTCGATGGTTACGCGGCACTCCATGCAGATTCCCATTCCGCAGAGCGGCGCGCGCGCCTCGCCTTCCACAGAAACCCGGCACGAGTCGCCCGACATCAACACCGCCACGGCCACATTGGTTCCGTTAGCAACTTGAACCGGCCTGTCGTTGACGGTGATGGATATTCTG
>CAZHKN010000002.1:0-40911 GCA_964532725.1 uncultured Occallatibacter sp. | reverse complement strand
ATTGGTTCCGTTAGCAACTTGAACCGGCCTGTCGTTGACGGTGATGGATATTCTGCTTTCGCTCAACAGCTTCTCCTCGTCAGCCTCGGCATGCAGCGACGGCAGCGCGCCGGAAACCCATGGTTCTAACCTAAATATTGCGTACAATTTTGTATATTATACTGGAAACGATGGTGAAACAAACCGCGGCAGCGCAGAACGAAGGATAGGAGCTTCTGACCGTACAGAAATGCTGTTAAATCGGGGACTTCTACTCCTGCTGGAATGTGCTCTCAAACCGACCCACAGTCAGGCTTCGATTTCGTCGATGTCCACTGCCACGTTAAGAATGTGGTCGCCTCCGCCCTGAATCACTCCATAGAGAGGGCTGACATCTCCGTAATCCCGGCCCCAGGCCAGCGTCACGTGCCCGCTCGATGGAAGGACATTGTTCGTGGGGTCGAGATCGATCCAGCCTTCTCCGGGCGAGTAAACCGAGACCCAGGCGTGCGATGCATCGGCGCCCACCAGCCTCGGCTTGCCCGGCGGCGGATGGGTGCGCAGGTACCCGCTTACATAGCGCGCCGGGAGCCGAAGGGATCGCAGGCAGGCGATCTGAAAATGCGCAAAATCCTGGCAGACGCCGCGCCGCTTGCGAAAAACCTCGTCCGTGGTCGTGCGAACGTTGGTCACTTTTGGATCAAAGCGGAAATCACTGTGAATGCGCGCGGTCAGATCAAGCAGCGATTCCATCAGCGAACGTTGCGGCGTAAACGACTCAAGCGCATACGCGGCAAACTCCGGGCGCGTTTTAATGCGCGGTGACTCAAAGCTGAACTCATAGGCGGTGAACGCTCCTGCGCTTCGCCCGCTCGGCAACAGGCGCACAGCTTCTTCCCACGGCATCGCTCCTTGCGGCAAGGTATCTTCGTCCACGCGCACTTCGCTTCTGGCCTCAACCACCAGCTCTTTGTGCGGCTCCTCGATGGTAAAAAAACTGAGCTGGTTGCCAAAATAATCCACACGATCAGTCACCGAGGCCGGAGCAGGCTCGATATACACTTCGTTCCTGAGCAGTTGCTGGCCGGGCGCAGGGCGCGGCCGCAGGCAGGCCACATGCTTGCCCACCGAGACCGGATGCCTGTAACTCGTCGTAGTGCGGTGAATGATTTTATAGATCATAAGCCTACGGTAATTGGGAAGGTCCGAGCGTGGCTGAAGTAGCGGCTCGACAGATTGATCGACCAGGAGGGCAGCAGCACTTCCAGCCCTCTGAGAAAATGCTCCAACCGGTTGAGTCCCTTGGCGGAACTGGCTGCGCCCGGCAGCGGATAGCTCATTTTGCGCAGATCGAAACCACGCAGCAGGGTCAGCGCCTCCCGCATCGCGTTCAGGTCTTCTGGCACATGCCGCGGGAGCTGCGTATAGAGGTGGAGCAGATGCGTCAATTGAAAGTCCAGCGAGCGGGGATTACTCTCATCGGCCATCAGGGCATCGAGCACCGCCAGCGGTTGCAGCGTGGTGTAATAGCGCGCCCGGTAGGACATTGAGCTGTCGGCCACTTCAAGCAGGCATTCGAGTAAAGGCCAATCCGACTCGCCGAGCGGCCGCGTGATCTCGCGCAGTTGCCGGGTGAGAAACATCGCACGCTCCAGCCGGCGGCCGATGCTCATGAACAGCCATCCTACTCCGCGATTGATGTTTTCCCGTTCCATGCCGGAAAACGCGGACAACAACTCCAAACAGCCCGTCAGCATCGGCGGAATCTCGAGCAAAGGCGCGTTCTGGCCGGCGGGAATCGATGTGCGCAACTGGCCGAGAAGGAATGTCATATCTGACGAGAGACGTTCGCGCACATTGCTGCCGACGCGCGCGATCTCGCCCAGCGTAGAGGCAATGCTGTCGGTGCGCTTGGCATCGCTGACAATCGAGATCAGTTCCCGCTCAAAGTCCGCCGCGGTAATATTCTTGTGCCGCTTGGGCATCTTGCTCTGACGGGTTTCAAGGCAGCTATGCAGCCGCAGCAGGCAACCGAATTCCGCTTCGTTGGCGCGGTGAGCGCGCGAGGCCATGGTGCGCGTAATGCGGGCCATTGATTCAGCGCGTTCGACGTAGCGGCCCAGCCAGAAAACATTGTCCGCAACGCTGCTGGGCACGCTGGGCGCTTCACGGCGCAGAGCCACCGGCTCACTGCGCGGATGCAGCATGCTGAAGGTATCCACGGGGCTGTCGGAGAGCGCCCACACATCCTTGCTGTGTCCGCCGCGCTGCATGGAGACCACCGATCCGCCCACCTCTGCAACGCGGACCAGCCCTCCGGGAATCGCCGTCCAGCCCGAGCCGGTGTTGAGTACATACGTGCGCAGCACCACGCTACGCGGATAAAGGTTGCCACGATCCCAGACCGGCGCATTGGACAGCACGATCTGTTCCTGCGCCACGTAGTCATACGGGCGGGAGCGCAATTCCTCGGCGAGCTTGTGCTTTGCGCCCTGCTCCAGCTCCGCGCCGAAGACCGGCTCCATGCCGCGCGATGGAAAGGCTGGCTTCACCACCACGGAATCGAGATTCTTCAGCACCCAGTCCAGTGCATACGGCTGCCCGCACCACCAGGTGGCCACTGACGGCAGCTTCAGCCGCTCGCCGGTCAGGTAACTCGACAGGCCGGGAAGGAAGGGCATGATCGCCGCCGTCTCAATCAGTCCGCTGCCCAGCGCGTTGGCGACCCTCACATTGCCCGCGACAATGGCGTCCACCAGCCCCGGAACCCCGAGCAGAGAATCGCTCCGCAGCTCCAGCGGATCGCAGAAGCTGTCGTCCACGCGGCGCAGGATCACGTCCACCTGCTCCAACCCGGCCACGGTCTTGATAAAGACGCAGCGGTCGCGCACCGTCAGGTCAGCACCCTCGACCAGCGTGAAGCCCAGGTAGCGCGCGAGATAAGAGTGTTCGAAGTAAGTTTCGTTGAAGGGGCCGGGAGTGAGCAGCACGATGCGCGGATTGCTGACTCCGGCCAGCGCCGTCAGCGCCTCCCGCTGCGCGCGGAAAAACGGCGCGAGGCGCAGGACATTCGAGTTGCGAAAAAGGTCCGGCAGCACATCGGAGACAATGGTGCGGTTTTCGAGCGCATAGCCGCTGCCCGACGGCGCCTGCGTGCGATCCGATACCACCCACCATTGCCCATCCGGCGAGCGGGCCAGATCGACGGCCAGCATGTGAAGATAGCTCTGCGCGGGCACACGCACACCCACCATCGGGCGCAGAAACGCGGGGTTTGCATAGAGCAGTTCCGCGGGAAAGTGGCCGTTCACAACCAGGCTCTGCGAGCCGTACAGATCTTCAAGCAATAGGCTCAGCAACTGGGCGCGCTGGATGATGCCTGCTTCGATATAGCGCCATTCTTCGGCCGAGATTAGGAAGGGCAGCACATCTATCTTCCAGGGCCGTTGCGCCCCCAGCGGATCGCTATAGATGTTGTAGGTAATACCATTCTCGCGAATCCGCCGCTCCGCGCGCCCCCAGCGCCGCTCCAGTTCCTCAGGTCCGATCCGCTGCAGAGACTCCATCAGCTGCGCCCAATGAGCGCGGGGAGTCACGCCATCTGCCGAGGCCTCATTGAATGCTTCTCCACAGGGAAGCAGGCTCTGATAAAGATTCACCGTCAAGACTCGATCCCCGGGATTCTGGCCCCTGATTTTGCAACGGGCAATAAGCGCAGGTCAAGTGTTGAAGGAAAGATAGGATTGGATTCTTCCTCGGGAGTTTCTATTTGGGCCGGCGCGCCCAAGCTGGCTTGAAAGCGCTCCAGCCGCCGCTCTTTGGCCTCGGCAGCGCTCGCCGGGCGGTCCGTGTAGATGCGGCCATCGGGAGGCGCAACGAGGTAAGCGCACTGGCCAATCGAGCTCCCCTTGAGGCGATCAATCAGATTGAAAACCAGCGGCGCATGAACCGGGATTGTCGGATGCAGGGTTTCTGAAAGCCTGCGCGCGCGAAAGCGTACACCCGCAATCTCGACGCCGTTTTCTGGCGCGGCGTGCAGCGGGACACGGCGTCCGTTGCAGGCTACAACGTAGCGAGATTCCCGCGATTGTCCAATCAGCTTCACCTGAATTCGTTCTAGAGAAGAGTCTACGCTGCGCACAGTGCGCCCGGAAACAGTCTCTTCCGGCAGCACATTCCACGGTTCCAGCGCGTGGCGCAATTCGAGCTCGACCCCTTCGGCAAAGATGCTCCCTATCTTCGGGAAACGGAATTCCAGATGAGCCGCAAACCAATCCTCTTCGAAGTCAATGCCGGAACGCCGCAGCTGCGCAAGCACGTCAAACAGGTCACGCTTTGCAGCATCCGGCAGCATGAACCGGTCATGCAGTTCAGTGCCCCAGCGAATCAATTTGCCCTCGAAGGGAGTCTTCCAGAACATGCAGACCAAGCCGCGGATCAGCAGCATCTGCAGCAGCGTCATGCGCACGTGAGGAGCCATCTCAAAAGCCCGCAATTCAAGCAGCCCAAGCTGCAAGCCAAAGCCCTTCGGCGTAAAGAGCTTGTCCACGCAGAATTCGGCGCGATGTGTATTGCCCGTTACATCGGCCAGCAGGTTGCGGAACAATCCATCCACAACATAAGCCGGGCAATCGCCTGCCGGCAGATGCCGAAACGCTACCTCTAACTCATACAACGCATCGAGCCGCGCCTCGTCCACCCGCGGACACTGGCTGGTTGGGCCAACATACATGCCCGAAAACAGATACGAGAGCGCGGGATGGTTCTGCCAGAAGATCAACATGCTGCGCAGAAGGTCAGGTTTGCGCAGAATGGGGCTGTCGAAGAGGGTCGCTCCGCCAAGCACAATATGGCAGCCCCCCCCAGTCGCCATCACGCTGCCGTCATAAGCGAACTTCTCCGTGGTTAGGCGGTTGTGGCGCGCTTCCTCGTCCAGTACCCGGTTGATCTCTTCGAGCTCTTCCCAGCTACTGGCCGGCGGCAGGTTGATCTCCAGCACACCAGGGTCGGGAGTCACGCTGAAAGAGCGCAAACGCGGGTCACTGGCCGGCGCGTACCCCTCAACCCAGACCGGTGTCTGCAGATGCTTGCAGGTATCTTCCACTGCCGCAACCAGATCAAGATAATCCGCAAGCACAGGCGCATAGGGCAAAAAGACATGCACGCGGCCTTCCCGAGCCTGCACGCACAACGATGGACGAATCAGCTCCGGCGCTATCGCTGCATCCCGCGAGATAGCAGGCAGCGGATCAGGCGTGGGTTCCGCCTCAAACAACTCCATGCGTCGCGTCCTTCTGGATGGCAGCACCACCCGATCCGCAAGCGGCTCAGCCTCGTACACATACTCAAGCTCATCCGGCGCAACCCATGGAATCGTATCCGTGGAAATGCGATAACCGATCGGAGAATCGCCAGCCAAAAGCTCTAACCGCTCCGGGCGAGGAAACCATAACTGGCTCGACCAGCACAAACGCCCCTCCGGCTGCCGTCGGCGAATGGGAATGATGTACCCGGCCGGCTCCGTTGAATCGCTTCCCGGCTCAAAAGCCGGCAGAATGTTCTCTTTGCTCACTTGAAGACGCCGGGTAAGCGCAGTGGTAAATTTCAATGCTTCGCTCACGCCGAATTTGTCGTCCTGATCCTCGTTCGCGATCAGCCGGACATCTTCCCAGACCGGCACGCCGTCGGCTCGCCAATAGCAGCTCAACGCCCAGCGCGGCAGCGGTTCGCCGGGATACCATTTGCCTTGCCCAAAGTGAAGCAGCGCTCCTGGGGCCATCCGCTCGCGCAGCCCTCGGATCAGCGCCATCCCGCGCACCCGTTTCTCTTCGCCCAGTGCGTCAATATTCCATTGCGGACTCTCCGGCGCGTCCAAGCCGACAAATGTCGGCTCAGCCCCCATTGTCAGGCGCACATCGTTCGCGGCCAGTTCGCGATCAATGCCGTGCGCCAGCTCGCGTACCCGCTGCCACGCGGCTTCAGTAAACGGCCGGCCCGGCTCAGCCGGCTCATTCAAGCGGCGAACGGTCAGAGCGTAGCCGAACTCGGTGCCCGCTGGCTCCACAGTGCCCTCAATCGGAGCGGCCTGCGCAGCAGCGGGCACACATACCAGCGGGATATGTCCTTCGCTCGCCGCCATGCCCGAGGTTGGGTCCAGCCCGATCCAGCCCGCACCGGGCAGGTAGGCCTCTGCCCACGCATGCAGATCGGCGGAGTCCGCTTTCGGCCCGCTCTCCGCTCCTCCGAGCATCTCCTCCGTCGCCAGTTGAATCAGGTAGCCGGAGACAAATCGTGCTGCAATGCCGAGGCTTCTCAGGGTCTGCACCAACAGCCACGCGGAGTCGCGGCAAGAGCCGGTGCGCTTTCCTAAGGTCTCCTCGCAGCTCTGCACGCCCGGCTCCAGCCGGGTTACGTACCCGACGTCATCCCTGATCTTTCGATTCACATGCAGCAGAAAATTGATCGATCCGTCCTTGATGCCGCGGAACTGTTGCAGAAAGACCTGAAATACCGGTCCCGGCGCATCCACGGCAAGATAGGCCTGCAAATCCCTGGCCGTCTCGGCCGAGTATTTGAATGGATACTCCTCAATCCCCGGCTCAAGAAGAAAATCGAAGGGATTCAAAGCGGAAATATCCGCAACCAGGTTCACCTCCACCGCAAACTCGCTTGTCTTCTGCGGGAATAACACGCGCGCGCGACGATTGTGATGGGGGTCAAGTTGCCAGTAAAGATGGTGTTCGGCAGGGGTAACGTCAAGCGAATAGCTGAGTATCGGCGTGCAGCAGTGGAGCGCAGGACGCAACTGTATCACCTGTGGCCCTAACGCAATCGGCTTTTGGTACCGGTAATACGTCCGGTGATTCAGCGCAACTTGTATTCCCATCCACCCTCATATCGTCCACGCCTGGAATTTTTGGGGTTCACCGTCCTTCGACACCCAATTGCGTCGTGGCCAATCAGTTCGTCAAAAATCTGGTGTAACGACAAGTTAACATAATCGAAAGCGAACTCCACATTGACTTCTGTGACATGCGCTTGATCCTCCATACTCCTGATCGGGAATCAGCCAGGCAATCAACAACCCATCCACTGCAAACCCAGCGAAGAGCGATTGCACTGATCGTGACAGGCTGAAAATCAGTCAGCTAAAATCAAGGGTTGACGAGAGCTGTGCTAAATCTCATCCAGCGACCGGAAAACATTTACGGATACAACCGCGGTTCTCCTCAGAGCGCGAATATCGGACCCTGAATACGGACCCTGGAGGTCGGCAATTGACAGCTTCAATCCGATATTTGCATTCACCGCAGTTCGTTCCATCTGCATACTTTCTGGTTCTAGTGCTTGGCGCTGGCGCACAGGCACTGACCGGGCAACCCAATCAGCAGCCATCCTCCGCTGAGGCCGATGCGTTTCTGCGCGCGGGCATAGCCGCGCAGCAGCGCGGCGACAATCGATCCGCCATCGGCGATTTTCAAAAAGCTCTGGCAATCCATCCGGAAATGGTGGAAGCCCACTCCGGATTAGGCGCCGCATTGGCCGCCACGGGACAATTCGATGCAGCTATTGACGAGGACATGCGCGCGCTGGCCGCCGCCCCGGACAATACCGGGGCGCGCGCGAACCTGGGCATGGCCTATTACAGCAAAGGCGACCTGGCCCGCGCCCGGCAGCAATTGGAGATGGCGCACTCAGCCGCGCCGGGCGACGCGCGTGTCGCCGTGATGCTGGGGTATGTCTACATCAAGCTGGGAAGAGAAGCCGAGGCTGTTGATCTGCTGGATCCGCTTGAGCCGGGCAACAAAGACAATATGGACCTCGAATATGTTCTGGCCTTCAGCCTTATCCAGTCCGGCAAAGACAAGGAAGGCGTTCCGCTCATGGAGAAGGTCGCGCGGGCTACCCATCGGGCCGACGCCTACGTAATTGCCGGCTCCGCGCATCTGCAACGGTCAGAGATGGACTCCGCACTCCCCGATCTGGAAGCTGCAATGCACCTTGATGCAACAATTCCCGGGCTAAGTACAATGCTTGGCCAAGCTCAATATGCTTTGGGCAATATGAGCGCGGCCACGCTCTCTTACCAGAAAGCACTGCGGGCCAACCCTCGCGACTTCGATGCCAATATCGGCCTCGGCGCGATCCGGCTGAAAGAGAAGAATTATGAAAGCGCGCGGCCGCTCCTTGAACTAGCCCTGGCGCTTCGGCCTACCGTCCCTCTGGCGCGCCTTGAAATAGCGAAATTAGACGACGCCACAGGAAGATACACAGAGGCCGTAGCGACGCTGGAAGAACTGGTAAAGGCCGAACCTAACTACTTTGACGCGCACTGGGAACTGGCCGATGCATATTTCCAGCTTGACCGTCCCCAGGACGGCAAGCGCGAACGAATGCTCGCGCAGCAGATATTGGCACGACAGCACAGCGACGAGCCGGTTGCTAAATAGCCGCGATAGACCTATTGCAACACTGAAAGGGCCTTGAACGATTCCCCGTATCGGCAGCGTTCAAGGCTCTTCCTGCTTGTTCCCATCGGTAAGCGCTCGGGCTCTTCTTACGAAATCAGCGCGAGTCGCCATCACGATCTGCATCGCCGCCTTGGGATGCCTTCAGTGCAGCAGAACTTAGGGTCACAGTGTCTGTTTGCGCGGCGGTTGGAGTTGCTTGTGTTGGGACAGGAGCTGGAGCCGCCTTATACACCTCGGGCTGGCTCGTTACAGGAGCAATGGAACCAAGAATTGACAGGCTCATGAATCACCTCTGGCCTCTTTATCGACCGCCGGCCGCCCAGCTATATAGAGAATGAAATGAAGTTTCCGTCATCTGTACGGAGGCGCAAAAAAAATGCAAACGGCTATGAAGAGAGGCCCGGTAATATTATCTCTATCCTCGCGCCTCCCTCGGCGCGATTGCAGGCAGAGATGCTGCCTCCATGCGCGCGCGCCACTGCATCCACGAATGCCAGGCCAAGCCCGTGGCCGCTCGACTCCCGCCCCTTGATGCGCCGTTCAAAGAGATGCGCAAGAACCTCGGTCTCAAAGCCGAGACCATCGTCATCGAACCCAAGGAATGCAAAACCCTCCCGAAAATCTAACTTGATTGCGACAACGCCGGCAGATGACAGGTGCTTGAGTTCGTTGTCGAAGAGATTGGCAACCATGCGGTGGAGCAGCGCCGCATCAGCCTCGATGAACAGCGGACCATTACTCCTGATCCTGATCTCAACTCCCTTCTCCGACATCGACGGCCCATAGAGATCGATCATCGCGCGCAACAGTTCATCCAGATCGACGCTGCTTCGGTCCAGCCGGAGCGCATCCGCCTTGGCCTCGGCGACATCCAACGACTTGTTGAGAAAATCAGAGAGCCGGTCTAGCTCTTCAATGGCTGAAACAACCGACTCAGCCGGCCCGCGCTCGGATGCCGCAGACAAGGACATCTCCAGTTTTCCCCGGATCGCCGTCAAAGGACTGCGTAGATCATGCGCAAGCGCATCGGTAATGGTATGCAACTGGTGCATAGAACTCTCAATCCGGTCCAGCATATGGTTGAGAGTAAGCGCCAACTGCGCCACTTCGTCTCTTCGCGCGGTCGTCGGCACTCTAGCTGTCAGGTCGGAATGGCCAATCCCTGCGGCAGCTTCGGTGATTCTGCGCACATGGCCCAACATGCGGCGCGTGGTCAAGAAAACAATCCCGAATCCGAAAAAAACAATTAACAACCACCAAAGGAGAAAGCGAAGACGAAGACTCCTCAAAACCCGTAGCTCATCCCGTTCAGAGAGTCCAAGATAGATCAAGCTTCCGTCATCCACTCGGATTGCCGCCACCCGAAATGGAATTGAAAACCCGCTCACTGCAAGATCCGTTGGACGCTCCGGCAGAACGTGCGCTGCCTGAATCGCTTTGAGATTCGGATGGCCATCGCCGGCGCCAACCCACAGTCTCATGGTCCCATCACTGCCGGTCTGGAGAAAGAAGACAGAGTCGTTGGAATTGCTACTTCCCGGCTCTCTGTTGGGAACTTCTTTGCCTGCGAGTTCGGCCACTTCTCCGACAACCCTGCCATACAAAGCGTCCTTCGGTGTGCGCTCCGCCACGTCGCCCAGCACTTCAACTTCTCCCGAGAGCCATGCATCGCTGCGGCGCTGAATATCGTCGGCGACGAAACGATGCAGCAAGATGAAGACCACCATGGTTGCGCAAGCAAAGGCCAGCGTAGCCCACAGCGAAATGCGCCATGCCGCGCTGCGCACAATCGGCTTAGCAGTCTTTGAGGACATAGCCTACTCCGCGCAGTGTACGGATCAGAGGGCGTTGCCCCTCACCATCCACCTTGCCGCGCAAGCGATAGATGTGCACATCCACGACATTCGTATCCGGCTGGATGCGCATGCCCCACACCTGTTCCAGAATCATGGAGCGGGTAACCACGCGGCCCGCGTTGCGGCAGAGATATTCCAGAAGCACAAACTCCTGAGGTGTAAGCTGCAACTGTTGTCCAGACCGCGCCGCCTCGCGGCGCAAAAGATCGAGTTCCAGATCCAGCACACGCAGCTTGGTTGCCTCCTGCGCGGGAGGACTGTTGCGTTTGAGCAGGTTGCGCAGCCGCGCCAGCAGCTCTGCCAGTGCAAAGGGCTTGGTCAGGTAATCGTCGCCGCCCTGTTCCAGACCTCGCACGCGGTCATCAACGCTGCGGCGTGCCGACAGAATTAAAACAGGCGCGCCGACTCCAAGCCGACGCAAGCGAAGAATCAGGCTGATGCCATCCTGGTCGGGAAGACCGAGATCGACAATCAGTATGTCGAATTGTCCGCTCATCGCGAGAGCTTCAGCGCTTCTTCCGTCCGCTGCTGCCTCCACCTCGTATCCCGCCTCCGTCAGCGAAGCGCGCAGGAAGCTCTGAATATCGATTTCGTCCTCAACCAGCAAGAGCCTCATGAGTGGATATTAGTGCATCGGCGTCTGGATTCGATGTGATTGCAACCGGGAAAACTGGATCAGATCCACGCAGACAAATGACGAGATTGTCATGCTCTTGTCGACAAATTGTCTCTTGGCCCAAATTATGGGAGCCCATCTCGCAGATGAACAAATCGTCATTGAATGATGTGCGAAAACTGCTCGCGCGGGCTGTACTTTTTCGTCTTATTTCTAAAGACTGGAAACAGGCTCCTCATCCTGAGCCGCGGGACATGAACTATTTCGACAGTTGCATCAACCCCAGGCAGATGATCAAGGCAAGAACCGGAGGGTCAGAAATGCGGTTAAATGACACAGTGAGTTCAAAGCCATTTTCGCGAGCATTCCGAACGGGGTTGCCTCTGCCGGCAGCGCTCGACCCGCATCTTGAGGAGGCCCTGCGTCATGTACTGGACAATCCGGGAAGTCTGATCCGTCCGCGCATGATCTTTCAGATGGCCACCGCATACGGACTCCAGCCTGAATCAGCTAAACACCTTGCCATCGCACTCGAATACTTTCATACCGCATCACTTCTCTTTGATGATCTACCCTGCATGGACAACGCAACCGAACGGCGCGGAGTGCCATGCGTGCATCTTGCCTACGGCGAGTCCGGCGCTATCCTTGCGGCCCTTGCGCTCGTCAATCGTGCCTACGCAATGAGCTGGCGCGCGGTCTCTGAAGCTTCGCCGCAGCTTCAGTTACGCGCCCTTGAGTATATCGAGCAGCGTCTTGGCGTCGAAGGGCTGCTCAACGGACAGAGTCTCGACCTCCACTACGCAACCTTGCCACACAATCGCCAGACCACAGAAACAATTGCGCGCGGCAAGACAGTTTCATTGATCCGGCTTACGCTGGTCCTCCCTGCTCTGCTCGGCGGCGCATCCGCGCGCGAGTTACAGATGCTGGAGCGGATTGCGCTCTGCTGGGGCTTGAGTTATCAGATGGTCGATGACCTCAAGGATGTGCTTAGCAACGCGGCTCAGGCAGGAAAAACAGTGGCCCGAGATCTGCTGCTCGACCGTCCAAATGCCGCATCGGCTATGGGCATTCCCGCCGCTATCCAACGTCTCACGCGCTTCATTCGCATCGGCGACCGAACGCTCTATCAACTTCTGAAAAAAAGGCTGAGCCTGACGTTTCTTGAAAGGCTGCGCAGTGAACTGGAAGAGGAACTGGTCCGGGTCACCGGGCACTTCTCTGCAATTCCCGTTGGAGAGCATTCGTGATCTTTCTCAAGCTGATTGTGACAAATCTGCGCCGCCATCGCATCCGTTCATTCATCAGCATCGCGGGCATCGCGTTTAGCGTGGCGGCCATGCTCACCGTGGTCACCATCCTGCAAGGCGCTATCGGCATGTTCTCCGGAATTCTATCGAGCGACAGCCAGATTATCATCTTCGAGCGCAATGTCTCCGACCTCTTCTTCAGCAATGTTCCAACGTCAGCGGTTGAACAGATCGCAGGCTGGCCGATGGTCGCTCATGCTGATCCGGTTCTCTTCGGAATTGTCACCAGCACCGGCCATCCTATCATCACCTGCTTTGGCGTGACCGCCGAGGATGCCCGCATTCGCAAAGCCAACTGGAGCGCAGGCGATCGGCTCAGCTTCGGGCAGCACGCGGATGACGTTGCCCTCGGGGAACGCGCCGCGGGTTTTCTTTCGGCAAAGCTCAATGACCACATACCCATCGGCCACGGCGTCTTCCATGTCATCGGAATCCTGCATACATCCAATGGCTTTGAAGACGGCGGTGTCTTCATGCCGCTCAGTTCGGCGCAGAGCTTCTTTCACAAAGAGGGAACCTCCTCGGTCATCACTGTCAAGCTGCGCAATAAAGACGATGCGGATGCCTTCAAGGCGATGGTAACGGCGAAGTTCACCGACCTTATCGCCCTCGAAGATGCGGAGTTCAGCCGCTCCTATTCACAGTTCAGAATCCTCAAGGCCACCGCCTGGGCTGTTGGCGGATGCGGCTTGGTGCTGGGTGGTCTCGGCGTTGCAAACACAATGATCATGTCCGTCTTCACGCGCATTCGCGAGATAGCTATCCTGCGCGTCAACGGCTTCTCCAACGCACAGATCGCCACAATGATTTTCGGCGAATCCGCAATTGTTTCTTTGCTGGGCGCAGTGTTGGGCCTTATAACAGGAGCCTGTCTGCTCCTCACACTCAAGCTGGTTCCCGCGCTGCACGGCTATGTGGATGTGACGATCCAACCAGCGGTAATGCTGATTGTGATCCTGCTGGCGCTGCTCACCGGCATTGCCGGCGCGCTCTATCCAGCGGCTTATGCCATGCGCATCCGAGCGGTGGAGGCGCTGCGATTCGAATGAACTCTGTGGCAGAAAAAATAGACAGTTCGTCGCGCATCGTCCTCCGCTCCAAAGATGTCTGGAAGAGTTACGACGGTGGTGCGATTGCCGTGCTCAAGGGTGTTGACTTCGAGGCCTCTGCCGGCCAGACGGTTGCCCTCTGCGGACCCTCCGGCTGCGGAAAGAGCACGCTATTGCACTTGTTTGGCGGCCTGGACTCACCGGACCGTGGGCACGTAGCCGTCAATAACATCGAGGTCAATCGCCACCGCAATCTGCTGCACCTTCTGCGCCACGAGGTCGGTTTCGTATTCCAACTGCACAACCTGATTCCCGATCTTACTCTCGAAGAAAATTGTTTGATCCCAACCGTAGCGGCGGGAACTGACCGTGATCAAGCGCAGCAGCGTCTGCATCAACTCACCGAGCGCACTGGCCTCGCCCATCGCCTCGGCCATCGCATTCAGAAGCTCTCCGGCGGCGAGCGTCAGCGCACGGCGCTCTGCCGCGCACTGATGAACAGCCCGAAGATTTTGCTGGCCGACGAACCGACCGGTTCACTCGACGAAAAATCCAGCACCGCGGTCTTTGAGTTGTTGCTTGAGATCGTTGCCACAGAGCAGGTGACTCTCTTGATGGCTACGCATGATCGCAATCTGGCCAAACGCTGCGACCGCCTGCTCGAAATGCGCGATGGGAGGATTCATGCATTCGACTAAGTCGAATCTCTCCTTGCACAGCACACCGAATGGTATCCTCGGCGCCGTGTGGCATAGCTTGCTCTGGCTTGTCATCTCCAATGCCATTGGAGCGTTGATCTCCATTCTTCTGCTTTTTCCCGCACTGAATCAATTCCTCGGTGAATGGACCTATGGGCGTTGGATCATGGTCCATATGAATCTGGAACTTTATGGATGGGTAAGCCTTCCCCTAGCCGCATTTCTTGCCAAGGTCTACGGCGCGGATCGTGAACCTTTCACACAATGGTGCAGGCCGGTCTTGTGGGTGTGGTCCGCGGCGCTCGGCGCAGGCGCGTACTCCTGGCTCTCCGGCCATTCGAGCGGCAAGCTGTTCCTCGATTGGTCAGGCTATCCGCGCGTCTTCTTTCCACTCGCGATGATTGCTTTGTGGCTGCTACTCGTCCTCGCATTTCTTCGCCAATGGAAGACCGCATCCAACGCAACCTTCATCGCCCGATCTGCAAAAATCTTCGGCCTCACACTTCTGGCAGCTGTTCCATTCCTGATATATCTCGCGTCTGGTCCGTCTTACTACCCAGCCATCAATCCCGATACCGGCGGACCTACCGGCGCAAGTCAACTCGAATCTTCGCTGATAATTGTCGCAATTCTTTTGATGCTTCCCTACGGCCTAACCCGGCGAACCGCGCGCCGGTCCACAGTAATTTCAATCGCTTGGCTCGCGCTGCTAGCAGAGTTTCTCCTTTGCATCGCCCTTGGCCGCGCCGACACCAGCCATCATAGTCCGGTACAGTTTCTCGCTCTTGGCAGCCTGCTCGTCTGGGTGCCGCTCATCCCTCTTTACTACGCAGCCTTCGCCTGGAACGAAAACACACGCCACTGGCGCATTGCCACTTATCTTTGGTGGGTAACACTGGTTGTTACTGGATGGATATTTTTTCTTCCCGGCGTACTCGATCACGTCAAATTCACCGACGGCCTTGTCGGCCATTCAATTCTCGCGATGGCAGGCTTTGTCACTAGCCTGCTGATCTTGGTATTGGTCCAACTTCTCGGCGCAGATGGTTCTATATTCAATCGCACGCGATCCTTCTACGGGTGGAACCTTGGCGTTCTTGCCTATGTTCTGCTGATGTTTATCGCTGGATGGCAGGAAGGCTCTGATCCGGCCTTCACCATCGTTCCCGGACCGGCACGAAACATCATCTACATCCTTCGCCTCGCAGTTGGCATCGTGATGCTAGCCTCGTCTGTTGAGTGGCTCATAGAGGCCTCGACTCTGCTGCGCAAACCAAGCCAAATACCCGCACTTTCCTTGGAGAAGGTAGCCGCATGAACCGTTCGCTCCTCATTGGTTACCAGATAGCCATAGGCCTTTCGGATACGTTGACCGGAGTGCTGCTCATCCTTGCACCGGCGTATACGCTCACGCTGATGCACCTGCACGCGCCCGATGATGCGCTGCCCTATCTTTCGCTCATCGGAGCATTCGTACTCGCCGTCGGCCTCGCTTGCTCCTACGGCGCGCTTCTGACGCTGCGATGCGCCGGCCCATGCAGAATTGAAACAGTATGGATACTGACTGCGATCACCCGCTCCAGCGTGGCTTCTCTGGTCATTGCGGAGATTCTCAGCCATCGGCTTGAGGCTGGCTGGGTTACAGTCGCCCTCATGGACGGCGCGTGTGTCCTCATTCAGGCAATTGGCCTTCGTAAAGGTTGGATACGCAATGCAGCGCGCTAGACACAGCCTTGTCGGATGGCAGGGCGCCTGTCTTGTCGCCATCACCTATGTCTATTTCCTCATCTTCGCGCAATTTGCTTTTCTCAAGCGGTTAGCAACCTCTGGCATAGCTGGCCGCCACTTAAATTCAGTAATGGCCGCAATGGCCATTGGCGGCATTCTTCTCAGTCTCCTTACACCGCGGCTAAGTCTTCTGCCCTCGCCCAAGCTCCGCCTTCGCATCGGGCTCATCGCCTGCAGTCTTACGGCGTTTTGTTCGCTTCTGCCTCTTGGACTTCTTGCAAGCATCGCGCTCTCATTTCTTCTCGGAGCAGAACTCGGCCTGCTCACAGTCACCCTTGTCACTCACTTGCGCCAATGGACTGGCAGCAGAAATCCGCTTCTACTTGTCGGTATCGGAACAGGCGTTGGCTATCTTATCTGCAATCTGCCTCTCTTCTTTACCTCCTCCGACAAAGTGCAGACCGCAACAGCAGGCCTTCTATGTCTTGTCGGCGTCGGCATAACTCTGTCTCCCCTCGAATCGCTTTCTGACGAATCTGCATTTGCTCCGCAATCCTCCATCTCGTTTTTCCGGGTACTCGCTTGCTTCACTGCACTGGTCTGGCTTGACTCCGCGGCGTTCTTCATCATTCAGAACACACCTTCTCTGAAGGCCGGTACATGGCAGGGATCGCTGCACCTCAGCGCCAACGCACTTCTACATCTTGCCGCGGCTCTAGCCAGCGCCTGGTTGCTGTACAGTAAAAGCCTCTCGGTGGTCCTCTCCACTGCATTCGTAGCGCTAGGCTCCGCGTGTCTGTTACTGATCACGCCTGATCGCGCCGCGCTAGCCTCGACCTTCTATCCTGTCGGCGTCTCACTTTACTCAGTGGCTCTGGTCGCTTATCCAGCTCTACTTAGTCCGGCAACATCTACCGCTGAGCGCGGACGCCAAGCCGGGTGGCTTTACGCGATCGCTGGCTGGATAGGTTCCGCGCTTGGTATCGGCATGGGCCAGAACCTTGGTTACATCCCTCCACTCTTTGTGCTGGCGGCTGCAGTGATCATCCTGTTGCCAACACTGTTCCACTTTCTACTATGTCGCAAACGCGAACTCCTGCTCACTATTGCGGTCCTTGTTGCTTCCCTCTCATTGGATCGCATCGTCAACGCCATGCGCGTCCCAGATCCGCTCTCACAAGTCGAGCGCGGCCGCCAGGTTTACATCTCTGAAGGCTGTATCAACTGTCACACACAGTATGTGCGTCCTAACTCGCCGGATGTTTTGCTCTGGGGTCCTGTTGGATCTGTGGAGCAACTCCACCAGCAAAAGCCGCCCCTCATCGGCAATAGACGCCAGGGTCCGGACCTTGCCGAAGTCGGCAACCGCCGTTCACCGTTGTGGCTGAAGGCGCATTTCTTCAACCCGCCGGAAGTTAGCGGCGTTTCCATCATGCCTTCATTTGCATTTTTGTTTCAGGATCAACGCGGGGATGATCTTGTGACTTATCTCGCCAGCTTAAAAACCAGCGGTATCGACGAGCACCGGCATGCCGAGCTGCTTTGGCGTCCCTCCGCAGCGGTCATCCCACAAGCCAATTTGATCGACGGCCAGCGGCTCTTTCAACGTCACTGCTCCACATGCCACAGCGCCAACGGACGTACGCGCCTTGCATGGCAATCCAACTTTAATCGGCCGCCTCCTGATTTTTCCGTTGGGCCATTCTTCTACCTTCAGTCTGCGGATTCCACTGCGGAACGAACCAGGCGCCTGGCGCAGATTGCCAAATTCGGCATTCCTGGAACCGATATGCCCGGCCATGAATATCTTTCTGATCAGGATATTGCATCCCTAGCTCTTTGGTTGTCGCGATCAACCGGGCAACCGAGTCAAAACCAATAACACCATCATTCAGGAGACAAACCATGAAGACTATTGCAAACCCTCTCTTCCTCGCACTCTTGCTGATCCTCGCCCCGGTTGCACAGGCCCAGCATCAAACCTTCACCGCGAACCCTGATTCAAGCAAGGTTGCCTTTGCTCTGGGCGGCAGCGGCCACCACGTCGACGGAACCTTCCATGTGCAAAGCGGATCAATTGATTTTGATCGCGGCGCGCAGACAATCTCCGGCTCCATCGTTGTCGCCGCGGGCAGCGGCAATAGCGGCGAACCGAGCCGCGACAAGAAGATGAACTCCGACGTCCTGGAAGTGGCCAAATTCGCAGAGGTATCCTTCGTCCCCAAAAGCTATACGGGAACTGTGGCTGCCTCGGGCGACTCTACAATCCAGGTCACTGGCGTATTTACGCTGCACGGCGCGACGCACGACCTGACCGTCCCCATGCAGATTCACATCGACGGGGCAACTCTCACGGCGAAGACGCAGTTTCAGGTTCCTTACGTTCAATGGGGCTTAAAAGATCCCAGTATCTTTATCCTCAAAGTCGCCAAAATCGTCGATATTGATCTGACGCTCACGGGCAGCGTTGCCGGCGCCAAATAGAGCTTCGGCAGGAACACCTTCGTTCTCATCTAGCCATATCTTGGACGGCGGCTGCGCTCTTATCCTTCAAAGTTTGCCTCAGGCGCTGGCAGCTTGTCGGTATCGCTGGCAAACCATACGTACAGCGTCGGCAGCAGAAAGATGCCGATTACAAGATTGGCAAGCAAACCGCCGACAATAACAATGGCAAAGGGACGTTGCGAGTCAGAGCCGATCGCGTGCGACAACGCTGCCGGCAGCAAGCCCAGTGTCGCCACAAGCATGGTCATCATGATCGGGCGAAGCCTTAGAACAGCTCCGCGAATCGCAGCGCCTTCAATTGCATAGCCGCCCGCCCGCAGCTGGTTAATAAACTCGATCATGATGACGCCGGTTTGCACCGAAACGCCGAATAGCGCAAGGAAGCCGACAGCCGAGGAGACAGAAAAGTTGGTGTGCGTAATAAACAAGGCCAGCGGGCCGCCGATAGAAGACATAATTACTGAGATGAGAATCAGAGCCGCCCACTTATAGGAACGAAACATCGTGTAGAGAATGAGAAAGATACTGATCACTGTTACCGGAACCACAATCGCCATTCGTGCATTGGCTCGCTTCTGGCTCTCATACTCGCCGGCCCATTCCAGGTGATATCCAGGCGGTAATTGAACATTCTTGGTCACCTTGGCGATAGCTTCTTCCACGGTCGATCCCAGGTCGCGTCCGCGTACCGAATATTTGATTGCAATATAGCGCTGTCCTGCTTCGCGGTTAATCTGCTCGGCTCCATCGTCTGTGCTAATTTTAGTAACCTGACTCAGAGAAACACGTTCGCCCGAAGGCGCAAGCAGGCGAACATTTTCAATTGCTTCGCGGGTATCGCGATACTGCTGCTGGTAGCGCAGCGTAACATCGAAGCGCGCCTCTCCCTGCTGCACCTGCGTAACTGCATTCGCGCCGACAGCGGTCTGCACCGCATCCTGGATATCCGAGACGTTGATCCCCCAGCGCTTGGCTGCATCTCGATCAACCTGCAAATTCAGATTTGGCTGCCCAACAATGCGGAAAATTCCCAGGTCTTCTACGCCGTTGACAACCTGCATCTGCTCCTTGATCTCATCCGCCTTTTTTTCCAGAGTACGAAGGTCGTCTCCGTATAACTTCACCGCGAGTTCGCCCTTAACCCCCGAGACTGCCTCCTCCATATTGTCTGATATAGGTTGAGAATAATTCCAAATTACTCCAGGAAATTTCGACAGCTCTCTGTCGATTGCCGCGATAAGTGCTTCCTTATTCTGCTTGAAGACTGGACGCCACTCTTTCTTCGGCTTCAGATCAACAAAATATTCTGTGTTAAAGAATCCGGCAGTATCAGTTCCGTCATCGGGACGCCCGGTCTGGCTCACGACCTGAGTTACTTCGGGAAACGACGCCATGACAACGCGAGCCTTGTTCGTAAAATCGATACTTGGTGTTGGCCCTTCGCTGGGGGGGAGCGTACCACGCACCCAGATCGACCCCTCGTCAAGGTGAGGCAGGAATTCTGAGCCAATGGGGCCACCAACCGTCAGATAAATTGCGATGAGAAATAGAGCCGTAGCGATACCCAAAGTGGTTTTGCGGTTTTCGATAGCTGCACGGACTCCGACGCTGTATTGACGGATTAGCCACAGCATAATTGGGTTATTCCACTCTTTCGCACCTTTGCTGAAGAAGATGCTTGCCAGCACCGGGGCAATAATAATTGCAAAAACCAGCGCTCCGATCAAAGCAAATGTAACTGTCCATGCCATTGGCTTGAAGAGCCGTCCCTCCACCGCTTTCAAGGTGAAGATCGGTAAATAAGAAGTGATAATGATTCCGCGGGCGAAGAATACCGGCTTCATCACCTCGCGCGCGGCCCGCGCAATCTTCTCCGCCGGAGGGCTTTGATCTTCTTTATTGGCAAGATGTCGCACCATGTTCTCGATCATCACGACCGATCCGTCAACCAGCATACCGAAATCCAGAGCGCCCAGTGAAAGCAAATTGGCGGGAATATGGGTGAGGTCCAGGCAGATGGATGCAAACATCAGCGCGAAGGGAATAGTAAGAGTAACAATAATCGCGCCGCGCACATTCCCAAGGAAGAGAAAGAGGATGATCGCAACCAGAATCATTCCTTCCGTCAGATTGTGCTCGACTGTTTCGACCGTATAGGCCACCAGCTTGGAGCGATCGAGGAATGGAACTACCTTGACGCCCTTGGGAAGAATTCCTTTGTTGAGTGCGTCTGCTTCTTTGTGGATTCCCTGCAAAACCGGATCGGAGTCATCACCTTTCTGCAGTAGAACGATCCCCTCAACTGTATCCGGATTATCAACAATTACGCCATCTTCGCGGCGAGCCGCCTTGCCAATCTGTCCCAGGCGGATCTTGGCCCCTTGTGTCACTGTGGCAATATCATTGACAGTTATGGCAGCGCCACTTTGAGTCTTGATAACTGTATTTTCTATATCCTGCACGCTGGAATAGAGTCCAAGTGACTGGACGTTGATCTGCTGTGAGCCCTGCTCAATAAAACTGCCGCCGCCGTTTGTATTGTTATTTGCTAATTGCTGCTCAACCTGGCCGATGGAAAGGCCATAAGATACTAGCTTCTCCGGGTCCAGCTTGATCTGGTATTCCTTAGTTGGCCCGCCAAAACTGGAAACGTCCACTACTCCCTTAACGCCCTTGAAGGATTTCTCCAATTCCCAATCTTCAAGAGATTTCAGTTCCATTACATCGTAGGATGGATTAGTGCTTTCAAGCGTGTACCAATATATCTGTCCAACCGGACTCCAATCGGTTCCCATCTGCGGAACCAGATTCGCCGGCAGACTTACCTGGCTCAGCCGTTCAAGCACATGCTCACGATTGATGTCGCTTGTCGATTCATCATCGAATACAAGCATGAGGCTGGAAATGCCGGCCAGCGTTGTAGAGCGCAAATGAACTAGATGCGGCATCCCGGCCATCTGTATCTCTACCGGCACCGTTACCTGGCGCTCGATTTCTTCAGCGCTGCGGCCCGGCCACTGGGTAATCACCTGTACATAGTTATTGGCAACGTCCGGGTAGGCCTCAATCGGCAGGCCGCGGAAGGCAATCACGCCCCACCCTGCCAGCACCAGCGTTCCTGCCAGCACCAAGGCTCTATTTTTAAGTGCAAAATCAATTAGTGCGCGAATCATCTACCGGCTCCGCGTTTTCAATACAGGTTGAGCTCGCCGCCAATTGCCGGTTTCGCGAAATTCACGAGAGCAACTCCATCTTGTCATTAGCCGGAATAATACACTATGCGCTATCCTGCATGTGAAGCACTACTGCCTTGATCAGGTTCACTTTCCAGAAATTCCAGATTGCGTTGCCGTTTGCTTCCTCACCTCGGCCAGCATCTGGTTCACCTGGTCTTTTTCGGCATAGTTGGGGTCCAATGCCAACAGCTTCTGCCAATCGGCTGTCGCGCCTGCGCCGTCCTTCTTGCCCTTCCACTTTACCAGGCCGCGATTAAAGAGCGTATTCGGATTATTCGGCGCATAGCTGAGCGCCTTGTCGAACTCCGCAAGCGCCCTGTCCGCGTCGCCCATGTACCAGTAGGCTGTCCCCATATCTGTGCGAACGGCTGCATCCGATGGCTTCGCATCGAGTGCGCGTCCGTAATAATCCACAGCAATTGGGTACTGTTGCGCATCGTAATATAGGTTGCCGACGCCTATGAGCAGATCAGGGTTTTTCGGGTCTGCTTTGAGCTTCTCCACCAGCGGCGCTGCCTGTGCATCCGCCATCTCTTTCAGCCGCGAAGGAGCCGGTGCCGCTACATTTGCCCCATTCCCTTGCGCTGCCGCCGCACTGGCTACCGGCGCAGAGGTGTTCGCCGCCGGCGTTTTCAATCCGCGAACCGACCAGCCACCGACGATGCCCACGCCAAGGCAAACCGCGAACAAAAGGGCCGCCTGCCCTCGCGTCCATTCTTTGGTTTGTCCAAGATTTGTCATTGTTTTGCGCCTCGCGTTCCCGGCTCCTCGCCAAGCGTTGTCATCACATCGGCCATCAGTTTGAGCACCGCGGCCTTGCGGTCAGGACTCAACTGCGGATTGGACTTCAGCAGTTTCTGCCAGGCGGCCAGCGCGCCCTTGCCGTCCTGCTTGCCCTGTAGCCGGATCATGCCCAGGTTGAAGAGCGCATTCGCATCTTTGGGGTCAATGCTCAATGCCTGATTCAGTTGCACAATCGCCCTGTCCACATCGCCGCCGCGGTAAAGGCTGATGGCCAGCTTGGTGCGAAAGTCAACGTTTTTCGGCTCCGCTTGTACTGCCTTGCCATAATAGGCAACCGCTTCGGCGAACTGGTGCGTCGAGTGGTAAATACCTCCCACCTGCACCAACAAGGCACCGTTGTTCGGATCGGTCTTCAGCTTTTCGAGCAGCGGCGCGGCTTGCTTGTCGGCCATCTGCTTCATCTCTTGCAGGCTGGGCATCCTGCCGCCATTTGCCGCACTGCCTGTATGAGGAGACCTTACCGCACCGGGAGCTGGTTGCGCCTGTGGAGCAGGCCCCTGCTTCATCCCTGCAAGGCTTGGGGTCGTGGTGGCGCTCCCCGCGCTAGCCGGAGCAGAAGCCGATGCGCTGATCGCAACCTGCTGCGCAGGAGAAACTTGCGTTTGCGGTCCCCGCAGCAAGAAGCCAATTGCCAGCCCCGCTCCCAGGCACAACCCCGCCATGGCGTAGACCTGCACCGCCCGCAAGGTGGGAGTTGCCTTAATCGCACTTGGTGTTTCGTTGGCCATTTCGTATCTTTTCAGGCTTTCATGTGAGACCGCTCACATTTACTTTAGCGGGGACGGAAAAACCGGCAGGCGCTCAGCATCACGCAGGCGCGTGATAGCCATCACAAAAGCCCTCTAATTACCATGCGTGACTTACATCACAGTGCGTGACTCTTGTCACCTGAATAAATACAGGAAGCATGTCGAGTGTGTGCGGAAACCAGAATCTAGGCCAATCTGCACTCCAAAGGGTGACGGGACTCACGTATGAAAACGATACACTCCGTAACCGATTTCCACGCACCCTTACACCAAGGTAAGGGGGCGGGACAATCTGCCAGAGGAGTACGAGTTCCTGCGATCCGCTATCATGCTGGATACAAAAACGTTATCCTCAACAATCGATCAGGGGATGCCGCCCACGAACGCTCGCGCTCACGGCCACGGCATCGGTCAGGCAGATGTTGTCCAGGAAGGCTGAGCTGAAGAAAGCGCCGGAGAGGCCAACATCCCGGTTCAGTCGAGCAGCAAGAGTGAGCACCAGGAGGCTCTACTACATGAAACGCATTTCTTTAATCTCCCTGATGTTTCTGGCAGGCGCCGGCTTTGCGGCGGCCCAGATCACCACGCCGTCTACCGACGTACTCGGCGCACACCTTAACTACGGCCGCGGCTGCGCGGCTTGTCACGCACCGCACAGCGGCGCATACGGCAACGGCAACGCCAAGACCGCCGATCCGACCTCTGGCAATGTTGCTCTCTGGGGCGAGGACGTAGGCAGCCTTTACGGTAAAACCATCACCTCCGGCGGCGGTGGCGACGTAGAAGTCCTGCCCTCCAGCATGGCAGCCACCACACCTGATGTGAGCGGCTTGCTCACCTGCCTGAGCTGCCACGACGGCAACTACGCACAGGGCGCCATGATGAAGAACCAAGTCTATGAGACCCTGCCCGCCACCTACGGCACTGCCAACACTGTCCCGACCCTGCTCGGCAACGACGGAACCACCACCGGCAACTACCTCAACGATCACCCGGTGGGACTCACTGCCGTGATGGGTTGTGGCGGCCAATACAACTGGGATTGCACCATCAGCGCGACTGGCGCAGTGCAGATGAACGGAGCAGGCTCCAGCCTCTTCGTCACCAACTACGGATTCTTTGTCTCGCCTGGCACTTACAACAACACGCCCGTTGTGGTTTGCACTACTTGCCACAACCAGCACCTGATGAACGTGGTCAAGGTCACCAACGGACCGAAGTCCGGCCTGACCAGCGGCAACTACGCAACCATGTTCTTCCTGCGTGGACCCTACAACCCGGCCAGCGGCACTACAAACAGCAACCAGACGGCCCAGTTCTGCCGCCAGTGCCACGGTGGCGAGTCGAACGAAATGAACGGCAGCACCGCTGTCACAACCTTCTAATAACACTGCTTAGAACGGGGAGGGGCTGTTTCCCTCCCCATTTTTTGCAAAACACTCGGCGGAAACCGGAATCTGAAGGTTCATCATGATGCAGAAATTTACAATTTGCGGATTCCTACTGCTCGCCTTCACCGCTGCCAACGCACAGGTAGCCTCTCACGCGCCAACCGTCCTCAAGCAGCAGGCTGCGCCGCCAAATACGCTCGCGCTGATCACGGATAAGCCCGTAGCACGCGTCAATGGCACAGTCCTCACCGATGCCGATCTGGTCCGCGAGGAATATGCAATCTTTCCCTACGCCCGCCAGCACAACGGCGTCCCCAAAGAGCTGGAAGCACAGATCCGCGATGGCGCGCTGAAGATGATCGTCTTCGAAGAAATGGTCTATCAGGAAGCACAGCGCCGAAAGATGACCGTGCCCGCAGCGAAGCTGCAACATGCCGAAGCGGAGTTCCGCAAGCAGTACGCTACACCCGAAGAATTCAACACGTCATTGCAGGCCGATTTTCACGGCTCCGAGCAATTGCTCCAGGCAAAGATTCGCCGCTCACTTTTGATTGAAGCTTTTCTCAAAATTGAGGTCGAAAGCAAGAGCAGTATTACGCCGGAAGAGTTGCGGACCTACTACGAAAAGAATCCATCACGCTTCCAACATCCGGAGTCATACACTTTCCAGACAATTTCCATTCTCCCTCCCCCAAACGCCACTGCCGAGCAGTTGAAGGAAGGCCGCAAGCGCGCCGAGCAGGCCCTGCAACAGGCGAAAACCGCAAAGACCGCGGAAGAATTCGGCCTGCTGGCTGAAAAACTCTCGGATGACGATTACCGCGTGATGATGGGCCAGCACAAGCCTGTCCCGGTTGACCAGCTTGCCCCGCAGGTGATTAAGGCCCTCGCGTCAATGAAGCCCGGCGATCTCAGCGATCTCATCCAGATGGATCAGGCCTACACCATCGTGCACCTCAACGTGCACACTCCTGCGGGCAAGGCGAAGTTCGACGACGTAAAAGTGCCGCTGGAAAAAGAGCTCCACGAGAAGAAGAAGAACGATCTGCGCGCCGACCTGGATAAGAAGCTACGGCAAAGCGTGAAGGTTGAAATTCTGTAAGCAATACGAAACGCGCCTGGATTCCAGGCCCAGGCCCAGAAGAGGCAACCGGTATCGAATCGCTGGCAATTGAACTCAAGCGATACCTGATAAGGGAACGAGATTCAAGGCAGTATGCAGAGCAGTCGCACAGCATCGAATTCCTGGCCAGCGGCACCTTTCCTGCTGGCAGGGTTTCTGCTGCTTGCTTTTCCCGCCAACGCACAAATCAAGTTTGGAGAATTCAGCACCGACCTGAGCGGGACGATTGCACCGGGTTATACCGCCGACTACGGCAACCAGACGGCCTCCGATCACACCTGGACTGTCGGCGGAGCGGCCAATTTCACCGGCTCCTTTTACAATCCAAATTTCTTGTCCTTCAATGTCGGCCTCTACCTGAATCAGTCGCGTGCCAATTCCAGTTTCCAGTCCATCTCCGACGCAAGCGGTATTGACGCTTCGGCCAACATCTTCAGTGGCAGCCGTTTTCCCGGTTCCATCAACTATTCCAAGGCTTATAACAGCGAAGGCAACTACGCCGTGCCTGGCACGGGCAACTACGTTACCCACGGCAACAGCGACACCTTCGGCTTCAACTGGAGTGAGAATCTTCCCGACGCGCCCAGCTTTTCCGCGGGATTCCAGATGGGCACCAGCCAGTATTCGGTCTACGGAGCCAACGATCAGGGGCAGAACGCCTTCCATTCCCTCAACCTGCATTCCGGCTATAAATACGCGGGCTTCGTCATGGGCGCGTATTACTCCCTGGGCGGCGGCCATGCGCTGATCCCCGAGGTCGTCTCCGGCGAAGCCGATTCGGAATCTAAGTCCAGCAGCAGCGCCCTCGGCTTCAACGTCACGCACGCTCTGCCGCTCAAAGGTTCCGTCGCCGCTGGCATCAACCGCTCCAGTTGGAACAGCGAATATCTCGGCAACGGCTCCAGCGGAACCATTGACATGATGAACGCCCTTGCGGCTATACATCCGGCCGGCAAACTCACCGTCTCGGTCAGCGCGAACTACTCTGACAATCTTGCTGGGCAACTGGAGCAGTCTGTTGTTGAGGCTGGCGGCGTGGTCTCCGGAACAGACTCGGGACAGTCCTCCAATTCACTTGATCTGCTGGCCGTTGCCAGCTACGCGCCGCTCACCGATCTACAGGGATCGATCTTCGCGGAGCGCCGGTCTCAATCCTATCTGGGGGAGGATTACGGCGTGCAATCCTACGGCGCCAGCGCAACCTATGCCCATGCGTTGCTAGACGGAACCTTCAACGCCGCCATGACCGTGACTGAAAATACCACCGAGAAGACCGGCGAAAACTCCCTGGGATTTTCAACCACGGAAAACTATTCCAAGCAAGTTCTCGGGTGGCAGGTCAACGGATCTTTCGGCTACGCACAGAATGTGCAAACCCTGCTCGTCACCTACATGAACTCCTTCTATAACTACTCGGTCAACGCCCGCCGCCGTTGGGGAAAATTCAACGTCAGCGCCGGCGCAGGCGCATCGCGCACTGGTTTAACCGAGGATGCCGGCACTGCCAACAGCAGCCAGAGCTATAACACTAGCATCGGATATGGACCGTTGATCACCGCCACCGGAAGTTACTCCAAAGCCAGCGGACAGGCCCTTGAGACCGGCGCTGGGCTGGTCACTGTACCCATCGGCACGACGACAGACAACTCCGACCTGGTCAGCCTCTTCGGCGGCAACAGTTATTCCATTGGGCTTTCCAGCACCCCGGTCAAGAAACTCGTCATCGCGGCGGCCTACTCCAAATCCCTCAGCAACACCTTCAGCAACTCGGTCTCGTCAACAAACCAGAACAATCAGTTCAATACACTGGTGCAGTATCAATTCCGCAAGTTGAGCTTCAACAGCGGTTTCGCCCGCCTCGAGCAGGGCTTTAGCACCTCCGGCACAGCGCCGCAGGTTGTATCCTCGTTCTATATCGGAGTCTCGCGTTGGTTCAATTTCTTCTAAAGCGTGTTTCAGGTGCAACTCTTGCGTCCGACACATGTTTTGTATCAGGGCATGACTTTAGTTGTGCCGAAAAATGCCGCAAAGAAAGGGGCTTTAGTCCCTGGGGGTTCATACGCCGTAAATTAAAGCATACCTCGCAGCTTTCAATAGATCGGAGACATCACACCGCAGCCCTGCTTCTTGCCTGCATCGCGCTTGCCCCGCTCTGCGCCAACGCGGCAAATAAGCCCCGCGCCAACGCGCCCGAGCTGTGGGAGATGTCTCTCGACGGCGGCCGCAAGCTCACCTGGCAGCGCAATTTCAGTTCTGAATTTGAAGTCAAGCCCAACCGCGGCTTCTGGAACAAGCTCGTTGACGTCATCGCCGGCGCGCCCGATTACCACTCTCTCGTCCACCCTTACAGCATTGCCGTCGACTCACACGGCCGCATCCTCATCACCGATCCCGGCGCACAGGGCGTGCATATCTTCGACTTCGCCGAGCGTAAATACAAATTCATCGAGCGCAACGAAAAAGACAAAGACCCGATGCGCACCCCGCAGTGCATCGCCGTCGATGCGCAGGACAACATTTATGTCACGGATTCCGACGCAGGCAAGATCTTCGTCTTTGCGTCCAATGGGAAGTTTTTGCGCGTCCTCGGCAGCGTCAAAGGCGAAGGCTTCTTCAAGCGTCCGACCGGCATCGCGGTCGACTCCGCAGCCCAGCGCATCTATGTGACAGACACGCTGCGCGATCAGGTCTTCATCCTCGACATGGAAGGCCGCGTCCTCCAGACGATTGGCAAATCCGGCCAGGGGAACGGCGAGTTCAATCTGCCTACCGAGCTGCGCCTCGACGGCCCGAATCTGATCGTCGTCGATGCGCTTAACTTCCGCGTGCAAGTCTTCGACAGCTCGGGCAAATTTGAGTACGCCATCGGCAAGCTCGGCGACAACCCCGGCGCAATCTTTCGCCCCAAGGCCGTCAGCGTGGATTCAGAAGGCGATCTCTACATCGTCGATGCCCAGTGGGGGATGGTGCAGGTGTTTGATCGTCAGGGCGAGCTTCTTTACAATTTTGGCGAAAAAGGTACTCACGCAGGAGAGTTTCAGTTGCCTTCAGGACTCTTCATTGACCAGTCCGACCATGTTTTTGTTGTGGATTCATTCAACCGGCGGGTTCAGGTCTTTCAGTACGCGGCCCTGAAAAAGCCGGCTCCGGAGGCGACGAAGTGAACCTTCGGTTTCTTTGCGCTTTTTTGCTTCTCATTTTCGCAGGCACACTCTCCGCGCAAATCTCCGGGGACGTGATGGGAATGCATAACTTTGGCCCCGGCAGCAAGTCACCCATCACCGGCGCGCGGCCCGACGCCTGTGCTTATTGCCACGCGCCCCACTCGGGGCTCAATCGCGGACTCTGGAACCAGAAACTCACCACGCAGACCTACTCGACCTACAGCAGCGATACCGAAACCAACAAAAGCCGCCAGCCTACCCTCGGCGCGGACAGCAATCAATGCCTCAGTTGCCATGACGGCACAGTCGCTCTCGGCGCCACCGTCGCATACGGCCAGGTCACCACGCATGGTTCGATGTATTCGACCGATGTTTTTGGAAGCAACCTGCAGAACTCGCATCCCTTCAGCCTGGTCACGCCGCTCAAGGACAATATCGATCTGGTAGCAACGCTTGCCGCCAGCGGCAAAACCGCCGATCCTACCGGCGCAGTCAAGCTGATCAAAGGCAATGTCGAGTGCTCTTCCTGCCACAATCCGCATGTGCAGGCGAAAGATGCCGTCTCGCTGAATTTTCTGGTAAAAGACAGCTCCAGCGGCCAGCTTTGCCTCGCTTGCCACGACCCCACCCGGCAGATGAGCGGGCACGTCAATCCGTTGGCCGATTGGGCGATCAGCGCCCACGCTCTCTCTTCGGACAAAATCTCTCCATCCGCTTTGCTGGGCAGCTACCCGACCGTTGCCGGCGCGGCCTGCATCGGCTGCCATGCGCCGCACAATGCCGCCGGCGCGTCGCGCATTTTGCGCGGACCGAACGAGCAGGACTGCATCGCCTGCCACAACGGCGCGAATGTCTCGCCGATGCCCACCTACGCCAACGCCTTTGCCGAATACGCGACGCCCAAGGTCGGCCATCCCTTCCCGACTTCGGCCAACCCTCATGACGCCGCTGAAAGTACGCTGCTCAACAACAACCGGCACGCCACCTGCGTCGATTGCCACAGCGCCCACGGCTCCGAAGTCGTCGGCACATTCCCTGCCGCGCCCGCCATCCGCCTCTCGCAAAAAGACGCAGCGGGTATAAGCGCTACCGACGGCATCACCATCCTCACCCCCGCTGTGAATCAATATGAAAGCTGCCTGCGCTGCCACGGCACCAGCTCCGGCAAGCAAGTGCAGCCTATCTACGGCTACTTCCCGATTCGCGCTGTCTCGGCGGGCGACCCGCTCAACCTGATTCCGCAATTCGCGGCCGCGTCCACTTCGAGCCATCCTGTAACGCACGCGCGCAGCAGCACACTCACGCAGCCTAGCCTGCTGACCAACATGCTCAACCTCGACGGAGCCACGCAAGGACGCGCGATGGGCACGCAGATCCTCTGCTCCGATTGCCACAACAGCGACGACAACCGCGAGTTCGGCGGCACGGGCTCGAACGGCCCGCATGGCTCGCGCTGGACGCACATTCTGGAACGCCGCTACGAGTTCAGCCAGGCCGCAGCGCCGGGGCAACTGATCAACAATCTCTTTCCCAATCCCGATCTCAGCGTCAACGGACCCTACGGACTCTGCGGCAAATGCCACGATCTTGGAAACCAGATCATCAAAAACACCAGTTGGAGCCAGCACAGTACGCACATCAGCGCGGGTTTCAGTTGCTCGACGTGCCACACCGCCCACGGCATGGGAGCCACGAGCGGAACCATCACCGGCGAGCGGCTGATCAACTTTGACGTAAACGTAGTGGCCTCCAACGGCGGCCTGCCCATCAGCTATAACCGCACCGCCAACACCTGCGTCATGGTCTGCCACCAGGCGGCGCATAACGCCGACGGAACCGTCACGCAGACCACTGTCCGCAAGAATCCGGTTACGAAAAAGCAGGGACTAGGCAATAGGGACTAGGCAATAGGCAATAGGGAATAGGGAGTAGGGACTAGGGACTAGGGACTAGGGACTAGGCAATAGGACCGAAGAACTAGATTTTCGACTCCGCGTAAAGGGCGAGAGAAGTGGGGCTTTTGTCTGCCTGGAACGCGATGAATTGGGGATGCAGAGATAATTATTGAAGAAAGTTGCTGTGGGCGCGAAGTAGTTTCTATCAAATGTCGCTTCCGGCGCGGAGTAAAACGTGAAAAACAGGCTGAAAATGGGTCTTTTTTGCTTGTTTTTGGTCGTTTTTTGACGTGAAAACGGCACCTTTTTTTGCACTACCAGGGTTACTGTGTCCTGTTGAATTTTGTGCAGGGTTGCCGCTCCCTGATGGTCGCGTCAACTGGACGGACGTGCTTTCGGGATACACCATCCCTGGTTTCGCTATAAAGTATTGGCTTCCCACCCATTCCGCAGAAAAAAGCGGAATGGATGGGGCACGGAGGTCATTCGCGAAGGCGAAATGTTCTTGTCTCTTCGGTTTGGCGGTGGACAAGCGCGGTGCTAGGCAGATGCGCGGGCCTGGTTGAGGGCGAGGAGGCGTTCGAGGATTTCTTCGCCGGTGAGAGTAGCGGGCCAGCCGTAGGCGGCGAAGACAGCGTCGTCGAGTTTGCGATGGGCGTTGAGGAGCCACTTGGGCGGCTTGTTGTAGAGATTGGTGAGCGTCAGCTTGGCCAGCTCTTCGGGCGCGGCATCGGGCGGATTGAGCCAGTTGTCGCGCTGCTCGACCAGCTTGCGCGCGGCCTCGGCAATGGCTTTTACCAGCGGCGATTCTTGATCTTCCTTGCCTGGCGGCCAGGGGAAGGGAAAGGTGCCGAAGGTCGTTGCTGAGTTATACGATGGGTCATTTCCGACGCCGATCCATGAGCATGTGCTTAGTGTCCATGTCTCATGCAGCCGTGAATGAAGCACGCCGAAAAAATAATCGTCGTCCCTCGCAAAGATATGCAGTTTGTGGTCTGGCACAACTTCCGTGCTCATCCATACAAAGACGCGATGCTTGGAGACCTCGGGCGTCACGATGCAGCGGCTCAGGCCTATCAGCGCTTTGCGCAAACCCGGGTTGTTCTCGTTATGCAGCCACCAATTCTCTCGTCTGTGCTTGCGGTTATTCTTATCTCGTAGAGGTTTGACATGCGTCCGCACGTATTCAAACGGTAGCTCGTACAGTGCCGCATCTGGCTCTGGCATATCAATAAAGTCCACTAACCAGCCGCCTTGATTCCTTTGTACTACATCGCGGCCAATCAATCTCTTCTTCACCACGTCGGAGTTTGGCCTTTTGTTCGGATTGAGTGGCGCGGATAGCATGGCTTTTGCTTGGTCCTCTGTAAGATCAAATGGACCGCCCTTCACAATCCCGACAAAACAAAGCCCCTGATTTTCAGGCAAGGCCGCTGCGCTGACCACATTGGTTTCCGATGTCAGATCCGCATGAATCGCGCCAACGCGCTGCCCGTCGAGAGTTCGCTCGGTCTGCGTACCGTTGTCAAAGCAGATGAATGAAACGCGGACCGATGCTCCGTCGAGAATCCATGCGCGATCACTCCACGCGTTGAAGATTCCGCCTGAGGCGATAATGCTTTCGAGCACTGGGCGATTGCCAATCATGCTGATGGAGTTTGTCGCCAGCAGGCCTGCACGTTTGGCCTTGGATGCGGCGATCTGCGCGCGGGCTTTCTCAAACCAATAAGTCACCAGATCGGCTCCTCCGGGGACGCGATCTTGATAGAGCTTGCGCAGCGCATCGACATAGTTGTCTCCAAGCTCGGCGCGCATCTTTTTATCGCCCAAGAACGGTGGATTGCCAACGATAAAATCCGCCTCGGGCCAGGCCGGTTCACTGGGGTTGCCTTCACTGTCGAGCCGCGGGTTGCCTTGGGCGTCGAGTTCGATGATTGCGTCGCGGTGCTGGATATTCGAGAGCACCTTCAGGATCGGCTCTTCCGGTTCGCCCATGGCATTGTCTTTGCGCCACTGCAGGTAGCCGATCCAGACAACGACCGAAGCCAGTTCATGCGCGTAGACATTGGTCTCAATGCCGTAGAGCTGCGACGGTCCAACTTTGCAGTCGAGGTAGACAGGCAGGTGGCAGTCGGCGGCGAAAACCCGCGCTTCCTTCCATAGATCCAATAGCAGCCACAACGCCAGGTAGAGGAAGTTGCCGCTGCCACAGGCGGGGTCGAGAATGCGGACGCGGGAAAGCTCTTCCATCCAGTCGATGACTTTGTTCTCGAGCTGCACGCGCAACTGCGCCCGCGTGCTGTTGCTGGCGGTTTGCATGGCAGCGAGAATGTCTTCGGCACCGGCCTTGACCTCGCTCCAGCGGCGGCGCAAAGGAGCCATGACCACCGGCTCAAGGATGAGCAGAATATCTTCGCGGCTGGTGTAATGCGCGCCGAGCTGGGCGCGCTTGTGATCGTCATCGTCGAGAATGCGCTCGAAGAGAGTGCCGAAGATGGCCGGCTCTACGCGCGCCCAATCCAACTGCGCGGCTTTTTGCAGGATGCCGAGATCTTCGTGGGTGAGATCAAAGACAGTGGTGTCGTCGGCGCGGAAGAGTCCGCCGTTGAAGTAATGAATACTGATAGGGCCGAATTCGCTGTCGCCCACAGCCATTGCGGCGAAGAGATTTTTGAGCTTGCGAACGAATTTCTTCGGCTCCAAACGGTCCGTCGCAATCATCTTGCGGAACATATTATCGGGCAGCAGGCCGACGCTGTCGGCAAAGAGGCAGAAGAGGAGGCGCATGATAAAGCGGGCCAATGCCTCGTTATCGGTCTGCGGCTTGCGCAGGTTTTCTTTCAGCTTGGTGAATTCGTCGGCGGCGCGAACCGTGACGCGGACTTCGAGCGCGCCCGGCTTGAGCTTGTCGGGATCGGAAAAGACGGCGCGGAGAATGTCGAGCGCGGAAAGATCGGAGCCGGGGATCGCTGTGGGACGGATCAGGTCGTCAAGCGTGAACCTGTACACCAGAGGCGGCTTGTTGGTGAAGTTGGTGTGTACCTCGAAGCGATTAAAGTCGCAGACCACCAGCAGGGGTGGATTATCGAGGTCGGCACTGTAATTGAAAAGTTGCTGGTAGGCAGCCTTGAGATCCTTGTGCTTTTCCTTGTATTCCCAGCCGAAGAAGCCGCGCTTCCAGACATCGGCAAAGCCTTTGTCTCCGCCTGTCTTGTTGACGTGTTTTTCAAAGGCGTAATCGACACCCTTGGGATCGGCAGCAGCGGGGTGCGGCTCGTTGAGGATTTCGCAGAGATCGATGAAATGAGAGTGCGAACCCGCGCGCTCGGGCAATTCGCTGTCTTTCCAGCGGCGAATAAACTCAGGCAGGCTCAGCTTCATGGCGTACTACGAGTTTACAGCCGCGGGCGGCGGACTTGCGCGGCAAAAGCGCGGCTCTGGCGCTAAAAAACCGTTCCCGCCGTGCTGCCGTTCATCTCATTCGATAAGTCTCCGTGGCATTGGCGGCAGAACTGCGCGGTCTGGTTGGACTGCGAATTGGTGTCTCTGGGATTGTAGGGACCGCGCAGGAAGAACATCGTCGCGTAGTTGCCCGCCGGCAGGCCGGAGTTCGATCCGTGAGTTACCGTCACCACATTCATGGTGTGCGGGTTGTGGCAGGTGGTGCAGACGACCACGGCGTTGTTGTTATAGCTTCCCGGCTGCACAAAGAATCCATAATTGGCTACAAAGCGGCTGGAGTTCGCGCCCTTCATGCTGACCACGCCATTCGACTGCGAGCAATCCCAGCCGTTGCCGCCGCACTTGATTACGGCGCTCAGCCCGGTAGGATGCTCGTTGAGGTAATTGCCCGCGCCGGTGCTGTTATTGCCGAGCAGAGTGGGCACGGTGTTGTGGGTTCCGTAACTCGGCGGTAATGTCTCATAGAGTTGGTTCTTCATCATCGCGCTCGAAGCATAGTTACCGTCGTGACAACTGAGGCAGGTAAGCATTCCGTTCACATCCGGCGTGGTGGCAGACATGCTGGTGGGCAGCGTCTCGACGAATTTGCCGCCGCCGGTGGTGATGGTCTTGCCGTAGAGGCTGCTGACATCCTCGCCCCAGAGCATGGAATTGCCCGAGGCGGAGTCTGCTGTTTTGGTGTTGCCGTTGCCTTCCGCGCCGCTATGGGGCGCGTGACAGGCCGCGCAGCCCCGGCCATAGTTGAGGTGCGCGCCGAGGACATCGGTCGTCGCCGAGACGATCTGGGCCGAGGCGAAGCTCGCGGAGGCAATAAACGTCAGAACGATTAGAGAAATCCGAGTCATGGAGGAAAACGCTCCTGGGTAGTGAGTCGGTTGCATCCTCTGCTGATCGGCTTCTGTCTCCGCTTCTTCGTTCGCCTCGGCGCGGGTTCGCATTACCGAAGAATTCCTGCCGCTTTCGTTTTGGTCCGGTGTGCGTGTGCTTCCCACGTTGGAATCACCGCAGCACCTGCCGGCAAGGTTGGCACTGTGATATAAATCACCGTCATGGACTCCCTCAGCCGTTTCTAATACAGATGAGAAATTGTTGTTGCTCTGTTGCTTGCAGGCGTTCGCGCCTGCCGGCGGCTTACCCGCAATCTGCCTGTTTCGGAGTCGGTATGCAGTTGGTTCCTCATCTCACGCGGTATTGTATGGTCGCCAAGCCCGGCTGTCACAAGCCGAGGATTTTGCTTTGGATACTTTTCTTCGCGATGCTGTCCGCGCGCGCCTCGGCTGCCGTTCATCCCGTACCGCTGGACCCGAAGATTGACTCCGCCAAATGCGTGGAGTGCCACGACGACAAGAGCAAGGGCAAGTCGGTTCACTCGGCGATGGCCGCGGGGTGCCTGAGTTGCCATGAGGTGCGCGTCAATAAAGATGTGACGCGGGTCAAACTGATCACCGCGACGCCGGTCTCGCTGTGCATCAGTTGCCATGCGGACAAAAAAGCAGCTGACATCAAGGGAACGGTGCATCCGCCCGCGATGCGCGACTGCCTGACCTGCCACGATCCGCATGTGAGCGAGAACAAGAATCAGCTGATCAAGCCGATGTCTGGCGGCGAGAAAGAAAACCTCTGCCTCAGTTGCCACAAGACGGGCCTAAATGTGCCGGAGAAGGGTAGCCGCCATGCCGCGCTCGAAGGAGGCTGCGACGCTTGCCACCTGACGCACAAGACTGGCGCTGAACCGACCGTCGAAAACCGCTTCCATCTGGCAAAGGCTGCTCCGGCGCTGTGCCTGGATTGTCATGACGCCAAAGATCCGGAGTTGGCCAAGGCTCATCAGAATCAGCCGTTCGCCACGGCCAACTGCCTGGAGTGCCACGACCCGCATCAGTCCGCCGCGCCGAAGCTGATGGCGAAGTTCCAGCATGTGCCCTTTGAGGCGAAAAGCTGCGAGACGTGCCACGCACCTGCCAAAGACGGCAAGGTAGTGCTGACGCAGACTGACGCGAAGGCTCTCTGCGTTACCTGCCACGATGACAAGGCAAAGCTGATTGACTCGGCCAAAGTGCCGCACCCCGGCGCGGCGGGCGACTGCACGGATTGCCACAGCCCGCACGCCAGCAACGAACCAGGGCTGCCCAAGACCGACCCGGTAAGCATCTGCACCGGCTGCCACAGCGATATCGGCGACCTGGGCAAAAAGCCGTTTCACCATCAGCCGGCGTTTACGCAGGGCTGCGCGACCTGCCACACTCCGCACGGCGGCGACAATGATCATCTGCTGCGCGCCAAAGGCAACGCGCTGTGTTTGGAGTGCCACGGGCCGGATTCTGCTCCGCAGCCTATTGCGGATCAACATCTGCTGACGATTTTTAATGGCCAGGTCAAGCTGCCGGACGATTACTACAAGAAGAACAAGGTCGCGATTCTGCCGTTGCGCTTTGGCCTTGGGCACCCGGTCGAGTATCACCCCGTCTCGGACGTGATGGACCCGACGAATCAGACAAAGGTGAAGACCCCGCTCAGTTGCCTCAGTTGCCATCAGGCACATGCGTCCTCGCACGCGGATCTGTTGGTCAAAGACCAGGAAAACAACATGGCCTTTTGCGACAACTGCCACAAGAACCGGCTCAATATGAAAGAAACCACTTCCCCTGAGAAGTAACGGAGTTTGAGATGGGCTACATTTTGAAGAATTCGCCTCGCGCTCCCAGGCAGGTCGCCGCATTTCTGCTGCTCTCGCTGGCCGTGACTCTGCCCGTCAACGCAGCCAAGAAGAAGACAACCGACACCGCAGCGCCCCAGGCCGGTCCGCGCAAATTTCCGTTTGATCCCTCTAAACTCGTCTGGCCCAGCCCGCCGAATATCGCACGCGTCCGCTGGCTCGACTACTTTGCCGGCGCAAAGATCGATTACACCCCGGCGGCCAACGACAAACCCAAGGCTACCTGGATGGACCGCCTAGCGGGCGGGCAATCGCAGACTGAAAAATTCAACCCCAAGACTTTTCCGTTTCAACTTATTGGCCCTTATGGCATCGCCATCGACTCGAATGGGCTGGTCTATGTAGCGGACCAGAGAGTCGGCGCCGTGTTCATCTTCAATACGGTTACACGGGACGTACAGATGATTCGCAACGGTTACGAGGCCCACTTCGGCTGGATCAACGGCCTCGCCATTGACGACGACGACCGGCTCTTTGTCTCTGACGGCAAAATGCACCGCGTGATGATCTTCAATAAGAAACATGAAGTGGAAGGACAGATCACCGAAGGGCTGGAAGATCCGGTCGGCCTGGCTATCGATACGGCCAACCGCTTCCTCTACGTAGTAGATACCCAGCAGGATCAGGTGATCGTCTATGACGCGGACACGCTCAAGCTGCTGCGACGCATTGGCACCGGCGGCAAGAACCACTTTCTTACCACTCCTGGCGATTTCGGCGCGCCGCAGGGCGTTGCTCTCGATCAGGACGGCAATGTCTACGTAACCGACACGCTCAACAATCGCGTAGAGATCTTCGATGCCGATGGGAACTTCATCAGCCTCTTTGGCAAGCATGGCGACGGTCCCGGCGCATTCGCACGTCCCAAGGGCATTGCCGTCGATAGCGACGGGCACATCTGGGTGGCCGACGAGATGGAAGACCGTCTCCAGGTCTTTAACCGCGATGGCCAGTTGCTCACGTATATCGGCCAGGGACACGGCGAGCTGCCCGGACAGTTCAAAGCGTTGGTGGGCGTGGCGATCGACAAGTACAACCGGGTCTTCACCACTGAGCAATTTCCCGGACGGTTGCAGGTCTTCCGCTATGTGACCGACTCACAAGCCGCGGCGGAAAAAGAAAAGCACGATGAGGAGCTACAGAAAGCCGCTGAGCGCCGCCAGAAAGCAGCCGCGCCTGCTCCGCCGGCCAACAAGCCCGCAGATGCTGCGCCCGCCAAGCCTCCATCCCAGTAGCACTCAGATGGCCTGCTATGATCGCCTGAAATGGGAGAACTCCAGACCTCATGTTCATTGCCGATCTCGATCTCTGCAGATATCATCCTGGCCCACTTGACGCAGAGAATTGGACTTCTCCTCTGCTTGCCGTTGGCTGGCTGGAGCACCCACATGGATTTACTTCTGGAGTTACTGAAAAGGCGCTCGTGGAAAAACTCTACGCAATGCTGGAGAAAATCCAATCTGCTTATTTTCACTACCAATTTCGCGGTGTAGTAGATTGCTCCCTTTGCCTTGCCTCCGGACACCCATTTCCGATTCCGAGATACTCCCAGACGAACATTTTTGTCCCCGGTCATGATGTTGTTTATGTTGCTCCCGGTGGCATCGTACATTACATCGAAGCACATGCATATCTTCCCCCGGAACAATTCGTGGATGCAGTCTTACGGTGCCCGGACTGCCTATCTGACGAATACTGTGCGGCGCTCGTCAGGTCGAACAGAGGCAAAGAACTTCCGATCGAGTCGGCCGATGCACATGCCGATTCGTTTAGACGTCGGCTTTCAAAGTTCTTGCGGAAATAAAGATTGCCCCCAGGCCATTGCAGCCTGGGGGTAAATGTTTGCGACGTTGCAACGCAGCGCGCTGCATCGCCGATTAGTGGATGATCACCACATTCATGCTCCACGGCGCCAGGGTCAGCGTTAGCGGAAGCGCCGGTGCGCCGAGGTTGGTGGTGATGGGCGGAGCCCAGGTGTTGGTTGTGGCAGGATTCGACTCATCGTAGATCGCCTTGTCATAGGTCGTCTCTGTGACGGAGGTCGATGTCGTCTTGCCGGTCAGGGTAACCTGCACTGTTTCACTGCTATTTTCATTACGGTTGAACAAGACTAGCGCTGTGCCTCCGCTGTTGGTGGCCGCATAGGCAACTACATCTGTGGTGTCGCCGGTGACGCTCGGGGTCAATACGTGCTCACCATCGATAAGCACCTGGCTAAAGAGCTGAAACGCGATCGCCGTGGGATTCGGGGTGCCGAGCGACCCGGCGTTCGGACAGCCAGAATCGAGAGATCCGTCGGAGAAGACATTGTAGGCTCCGAAATCCTGCCATCCATAGAGCGAAGCACTATCGTTTCCGGCAGTTCCGTTGCAATTGCCGAAGCCAATCCACCAAGTCGCGCGCGAGATTCCGTCGTTCATCATCTCGCCCAGCACCTGGCCGGCATACAAGCCCTGGGTAATCGACCAGCTCTGTTTGCCCGGATTGGAGGATACCGAGCCCATCTCGCCCACGTAAATGGGCATGGCCGCCTTCCCGGCAGCACTCAGTTCAGTCTTGATGGTGTTGATGTTGGTGGTCAACCCCTGCGCCGCCTGCTGCACCAGGAAGCTGTCGCTTTCACCTCCCGGGCCCTGTGGATAGTAGTGGTACTCGACAAAGTCAAATTGCGAGTCCGCGAGCACAGTCGTATCCCAACCGGCAGTGACATCGTCGACAGCTGGCGCTCCGGCGTCGACAGCGACGCCCACCAACGTCTTCGGCGAAGCAGCCTTGATCTGCTGGTAGTAGCCGTTGCTGGTGCTGTTCCCTACAGCGGCGGCGTAGGTTGGAGGATCCCACTGCGGAGAATGCATGTCTGTCTCCCAGTGCCCATAGACTTCATTGCCTACGGTCATGTGGCTTACCGTGACGCCGAGAGTCAACGCATTCGCCACCCATGCGGCAGCCTCGCTGGGCAAGCCGCCCCCGTTGCAGGCTGGGTTGGTACCGTAGTCCGCTGTGAGCGCAATATCCAGGCCGGCCGGAACCGCCAGCTCGCTGACAAAGTCCGCAAATGTAGCGCTCGGATCGGCGAAACTGCCGGTGGGGCACTCGCTGGGACTCGACGGGGTGTTGGCTGTGCCTTCCCAGTGATAGACGTCAGAGGTCGATCCACCCGGCCAGCGCACCGCCTTGATGCCGGCGGTCTCGAACGGGGTCACGGCTTCCGCAAGAGTCGCATCGTCCCAAACGGCCATGTTCATGCCAAGCAGTTGATTGGTCACGGCAATGCCAGGATTGGCTGGATTGACCGTCACGGTAGCATTCGCCGTCACCGCGGCAGTGATCGTTAGCTGGAAGGTGATGGTTTTGGTTATTGTGCCAGAGGTTACAGTAATGGTGATCGTAAACGTGCCAGGTGTAGCCGTGCTGCTGGCCGTTAGCGTGATTACGTCCGTCGAGGAAGTTGGAGTGGAGAAGGAGGCAGTAACTCCGGAGGGCAGGCCAGAGACGGCAATACTTGGCGTGCCTGTGGCTCCCGTCACGGTGATGGTGCAAGTGCCGGAGCCGCCTGCTATCACAGTCAATCCGCCGCCGCACGAGACAGAAATCGATAATGCTGGCGTCACCGTGAGCGCTATGGCGGTGGATGAGGTCAGCGAGCCGGAGGCGCCGGTGATGGTGATGTTGCTGGTCGCGGCTGACGCTGTGCTGGCTACCGTGAAGGTAATCACGCTGGTCGAAGTGGCGGGGTTGGCGCCTATCGCGGCGGTTACGCCGGCAGGCAGACCCGAGACGGCCAGAGTTACACTGCCCGCAAACGGGCTTACATCGGTTACGGTAATTGTGTCCGTGCCGCTCGCGCCTTGCACAATTGACAAAGCGGATGCCGAAGGCTTTAGCGTGAAGCTGCCCGCGGCTGCCGAAGTCACCGTTAGCGCGATGGTGGTGGATGCTGACAGCGAGCCGGAGGCGCCGGTAATCGTCACTGTCGATGTTCCAACCGCCGCTGCTGAGCTGGCGGCAAAGGCAACTACACTTGATCCAGTCGTTGGATTAGTAGCGAATGCAGCAGTAACTCCAGTAGGCAATCCGCTTGCCGCCAGAGTTACACTGCCGGCAAACGGACTTACATCAGCTACCGAAATTGTGTCCGTTCCGCTGGCACCCTGTG
>CAZHKN010000001.1:0-65406 GCA_964532725.1 uncultured Occallatibacter sp. | reverse complement strand
AACGTATGCGGAAACTGAATGCGCAGCGAGCAGCGGAAGCCGCGCGGAAGAAAGCAAAGGAAGAGGCAAACCGCGCGCTATACCTAGACAACATGGCAAAGCGTGAAAAGGCGGTCTGGAAACAGGTGGATGCGCACATTCTGAAGCGGCAGCCAAATGATTACGACCGGGCTGTGATACTGCTGACAGATCTGCATGATTTGGCTGTTCGACAGGGAGATGAAACCGGGTTCCAATTGACGATGGAAGAGCTTCGCAAAACACATGCAGCGAAGGATAGCTTCCTGCGCCGCCTCACAAAAGCAAAGCTATAGGTGCAAGCATCGGTGAGCGGAACCCAATCAGCAGTTCGCGTCAAAGATAGCACAGAGTATTTGAATGCACAGGAGCAAGCAAGCATGAATTGGGTGCATAAATCCTATTGCCAATTTCATTGCCGCGCGAGTGCGCCAGTCGCTGAAGAAATCAAAATCATCCGTAAGAACATAGCCTCGTGATTGATGCTGACTGAGAGGACGTATTGAATGATATTCCCCGTGTATGACAGCGTCGGGTTCTGTCAAGCGATTTTTGCGTAGAACACCCCGTGGCGGCGGGAGTCTTCGGTCGAGGAAGCTTTGATCGAGATGTATCTGGCCGGAGTGAGCGTACGGCGGGTGGAAGACATCACGCAGGCGCTGTGGGGCGCGCGGGTCAGTGCGAGCACTGTCAGCGATCTGAACCAGAAGATCTACGGCAAGATCAACAAGTGGCGCGAGCGGCCGCTGGTGGGCGATTTTCCTTACGTATTCCTCGATGGACTTTGGCTGAAGCGCAGCTGGGGAGGCGAGGTGAAGAACGTCTCGGTGCTGGTGGCCATTGGCGTTGCGCAGAGCGGCTACCGCGAGATTCTGGCAGTGAGCGAAGGGGCCAAGGAAGACTCGGCGAGCTGGACCAACTTCCTGCGCGAGATGAAGCAGCGCGGCCTGAAGGGCGTCGAGCTGTTCGTCTCCGACAAGTGCCTGGGGCTGGTGGAGAACCTGACGGACTTCTTTCCCCAGGCCAAGTGGCAGCGCTGTGTGGTGCATTTCTATCGCAACGTGTGGACCGCGGCGCCCACCGGCAAGGTGAAGGAAGTGGCTGCGATGCTCAAGGCCATTCACGCGCAGGAAGACGCCAAGACAGCGAAAGAAAAAACTCTCCAAATAGTAGAAAAGCTGCGGCTGATGCGGCTGGCCAAGGCCGCGGAGATCGTCGAGAACGGCATCGGCGAGACGCTGAGTTACTACCCCATGCCGCCGGAGCACTGGCGAGCTTGAGGACCAACAATCCGCTGGAGCGGCTGATGCGGGAGATCCGGCGACATTGACTTCATGATTCAGTTCCCTAAGGTAGGCAAGTGCCCAGAACTCTGCTGATGAGTCCGGCGTTGGATTGTTGACTTCAGGCCAAATAGCTCCCCGATGGTCAATCTTTATAGGCTTTGGCAGGACTTGATATTGCTGTCCGTCACCACGAGTGGGCCAACGATTCCGCAGGGCAGCGTTCAAACCGGATCGAAAGCCGGGAACCCGTTGCCCGCGCTAAACGTTGAAGTGTGCGCAGGGATGGCTGAAATCGCCCGCCTTCTATCCGAGCGACAACCGGCTGAGTTGTTCCCATCTTGTGCGCCAGTTCCGTCCGAGTCAGCCTTGCGGGGCTGTGGGCCGTAATTACTTCCTTGGACAGCGCAAATTAATCTTCCAAAGCGGAGTGGGCGTTCTGGTATTTCGGCTCTTTCATCCACTTCTGATGCAGTTCACTGATTCTTGCCATGATCCCAACTCCTCACCGAATAGCCTTACGAGGAAACAAGCCTCTCCGAGGCCGTGGCGTCCGGCGAAAGATGAGCGTAACGCGCGGCCATTGTGATGGTCTTGTGTCCCGCCAAAACCTGAATCTCACGGGTGCTCACTCCAGCCATGGCAAGCCATGAACAAAAGGTATGCCGGTTGTTGTGCCAGGTGTACTCGGAGATTTTCGCTTCGCGCAGAGCCGGTTCAAACCACCAGCTGCAATCGGACCGAGGGCCAGGACGCGGAAACACGGGATCGCCTGCCTCGTGGGGTACAGCTTCTCTTTGCTTTTTGAGTGCCTCCAGCGCCACGGCATTCAAGGGGGGACGTTGCGCGCGGAACCGTTTTTGGTTTTCGTCAGCCGGATGATCTTCCGCTTGAGGTCCACCTGCGACCACTCCAGAGAGAACTGCTCGCCCCAGCGCATCCCGGTGTACACGCTGAGGATGAATGCGGACGCTTGTTGGGGATTGTCACGCTGGATAATGCCCACCAGTTCGCCATATTCTGCACGGCTGAGGAAGCGCATCCGTGCATTGTGCTCCGTTCGCAGGCGGACGAGCCGGGCGGGATTTGACGGAACCTTGCCATTCTCCATGCCAAGGCGATAGGCAAGAGAGAAAAAGGCCCGATATCGGTTGGCCGTGGCGCTTGTCTTGCAGTGCTTGCTGAGCCATTCGTCGATTTCTTGCGGCGTAATCGCAGAAGCCGGACGTGCACCGAATGGCTCTCGCAGTATAGAGTCTTTTGTTCTGTAGTAATCGGGGGAGGCGAGATGCGTTTCGGCGTATTTCACCGCCATCTCGGAAAGTTGGCCGAAGGTGACAGTTTTCCGCGAACCAGTTCTGGCAGCTTGATCTTGCGCCGCGCATAGGCTTTGCGCTTTTGGTAGAGTGCGAGTGCATCGCTGCGGCGACCGACTCTTTCACGGTGTTGCTTACCGTCAGCGTAGTAGTTGATCCACCAGCAGCCGGAACCAACCGGACGCTCCAATACGCCTTTCACTTTTTTGGAGTAGCTGTTCGCGTCATAGCGTCTCCGATGCGCTGATTGTACCAACAGGCACCAAAACAGGCGCCAAACAAAAAATCCACAAAAAATGGAATCGTCCCGCGTGGACAGTAAAGCTTGTTATTTCAATTATTTATTTGGTGGGCCCGGAGGGATTTGAACCCCCAACCAAGGGATTATGAGTCCCCTGCTCTAACCGTTGAGCTACAGGCCCTTCTTTAATGGAGCAATCAATGCAATTCCAGTTGATGGAATATCCCAATTCTTTGATTGTAAACGCAGGCAGGCGGCGTCTCCAGACGGTACGGAACGAGCAACTGAAGATCATTTGGCGCTTTGCTCATCGAATGGCGACAGTTTTCCTGCTTGCACGCCCTTTGCTGCGGCATCGTTTGGGTGGGGTTAGCGTGCGCATTGGAAGAGAAGCCGAGCACCCAGAATAGGAAGTGCGAATCGTTGCTTCATCCAGATACAATTTCACGGACAAGCGAAATACCTGTTTTGCGACGCGAACGAACGCCAGTATCCGCCTGGATCGCTTGCGACAGCAGAGCGGAATGAGGCCACCGGTTGAACGGATTGGAGCATTGGACCATGGAAACACACAAAATGAGAACGCTTGCTGCGAGCGCGCTTTGGACCGCAGTTTTAGCTTGCGGAGCCTTGTGCGCTCAGGGACAGACGCCGCCGGACGGAGCGACGCCAATCCAGACTCCAGCGGCAGGACAAAGCGCGACGGCGGGCCAGGTTCCTTTGCTGAGTTCGAATGTAGATGAAGTGTCTGTCGATCTGGTGGTGCATGACAAGAAGCACAAGCTGGTGACGGATTTGCAGGCAGGCGATATTGCCGTGGCCGATGACGGCGCGCCGGTGAAGGTAACAGGATTTCGCCTGATCTCAGAGGGGATGGGTTCCGGCAACTTGGTGGTGCTGGTGTTCAACAGCATGGAGGGGCCTTCTGCGAAGCGCTCGGAGCAGATTGCGGAGCGGGTCCTGGATGGACTTGGACAAAAAGGATTCAGCTACGCCGTGCTGGATGTAAGCGGGCGGCTGCGGCTGATGCAGCGGTTTACCTCGAATCGCAATGAGCTATTGCAGGCAGTGAAGACGGCGACATCCGGTCAGGACCGTCAGAAGACCGAAGCAACCAAAGTGGCGGAAGAGGAGCTGATAGCAGTTGCGCACACTGGCATCAACCCCGCGGGACACCACGCCACCGCCGCGGAGAGAGGCCAGGCTCAACTTTTGCTGGCTGCACTGGAGGGATCGCAAAAAATCGCTCAAAACCAGCATACGCGCCCATCGTTGGCGGGATTGCTGGCCTTGTCGCAATCAATGGAGCGGGCTACTGAGAGAAAGGCCATCATCTATTTCGCGCAAGGGCCTCCACTGGATTCCTCGGCCAAGGCAATGGTGCAGACAATTTCAGGGGCTGCAAGCAAGGCCGCCGTAAGCATTTACACCTTCGATATGAATGCCTACGGCGGAGGAACACGGTATCAGGAAGATAACGCAATGCTGAATGGACCCGCTCCATTCAATCCGGCGCCAATCCCCGTCGGCGGCGGCAACGGCTACACAGCCACCGTTATACCGCAGCAGGAGCAATTGCCGTCAGGAATCCAGGGTACACCTTCGGCTCAAGGCCCGGTCTGGGGCCAATCCCAAGATATACAGATGATGACCGACTTCACTCGGCAAAAGGTAGACAATCCATTCGCGCCCAAAAGTCCCTTGGCCGATCTGGCAACCGGAACTGGAGGCGGTTACATTGACCCTGAGGATAATTTGAAGAAGATCCTGGCCCAGATGCACCAGGATCTGACAACCTATTACCAACTGACTTATGCGGCTCCCGTGCAGGACTATGACGGCAAGTACCGGGCAATCAGCGTGAGACCGCTGCGCGCGGGCCTGAGCATCCGGCATAAAGAAGGTTATTTTTCCGTGCCACAAGGGGATGAAGGCGTGATTCAGCCCTTTGAAGCACCTCTGCTGAAGATGCTGGAAGAACCCCAGTTGCCTGCCGAGCTGAAGTTCAATGCCGGAGTCTTGCAGCTCGGCGAGTTGCCCGATGGAAATGCGAACTCGCTGGTGATGGAAGCACCGCTCGGGACGCTGGAGATTCGACAGGATGCGCGTACCAATCTCTATGTGGCTCGGGTTTCGATGATGGCGCAAATCAGGGACAAAAACGGCGCTATAGTAGAGCACTTCAGCGAAGATATTGTGCGGCACGGCTCTCTGGAAGAATTGGAGAAAGCCAAGCAAGGCGCGGTAGCGATGCAGCGCCACTTCTACGCCGAGCCTGGAAAGTACGTTCTTGAAACGGCAATTCTGGACCGGAACAGCGGGCAGAAAAGCGCGGAGCGGAAGAATTTTACAATTTCGGCAGCAGCGCAAACAGGCCCCGCATTGAGCGATATGATTCTCGTGCGGCAGATGGATAAGGTGGACGAGAGCGGAGACCTCACGGAACCGTTGCGATATGAGGATGGCAAAGTGACACCGAATCTCTCCGGCCAGCTATCGGCTGACGACAAAACGGTCTCGGTGTTTTTCATTTTGCATCCCGATGCAAATAGTGCCTCTCCGCCAAAGCTGGAGATGACCGTGGAGCGGCCCGGACATGAAGGCAAGCGTGTGGCGATGCCGCTGAAGGTGACTTCGAATGGCGGGGCGGAGCAGTATCTCGCGACCTTCAAGACGACTGCTCTTCGGCCGGGAACCTATGAAGTCAAGGCAATATTGACGCAGGGAGACAAGGCCGTGGAGCGAGCGGCAGTATTCAATATAGGCGGACCGCAACTATTAGCCGAGGCGGCAGGCGCGCCGGGAATTGGGCACGGCGGCGGACCAGCGGCCACAGATCTCAGTGTGAACGTAACGGCAGGAAGCGATGATGCTTTGCCGATGGGCTTGCTGGCGATCGCTGTGCCTGCGCATCCGGTTCCCGCTCCCTCTCAGGCAGAGATTGATTCGCTGATCGCCGAGGCAAGACAGCGCGCTGTGGGCTATGCGGATTCCCTGCCGAATTTTATCTGTCTGCAGCTTACAAATCGCTCCAAGGATCCTTCGGGCGGGACTCGGTGGCAGCATCTCGACACGATCGCGGAGACGCTGACTTACAAGGATAAGTCGGAGGAACGCAAGATTGTTGCAGTGGATGGCAAACCGAGCAATGGCGAGCGCGAAGGAATGAAGATCGGCGTATTTTCAACCGGAGAATTGGGCGGCGATTTGCGGGCGGTCTTTGCCGACTCTGCGCAGGCGCAGTTTACCTGGAAGGAGACGGACACGCTCGGCGACGGCAAGGTGCAGGTTTTCAGTTATCGCGTAGCGAAGGCTAACTCGATGTTCCATGTAACGGCGTCAAACAATGATGACATTGCTGTCGGCTATCACGGCGAGGTGTACATCGACAGCGCGACGCGGAGTGTGCGCCGGTTGACAGTTGTTGCGGATGATATTCCAGCGAAATTCCCCACGCATTCAACATCGATCACAGTTGATTACGACTATGTACTGATCAATGCGCATGATTTTCTGATGCCGGTGAGCGCGGCGGTAAGTTTGCGCCAGGGGCGCTCAGAAGCGCTGCTGAATACGATGGAATTTCGCAACTACCGGAAATTTGGGTCGGAGTCGCGAATACTTGCGGTCCCGGCGGAGGGAGACGCCGCGCCGGCCGGCAAGCAATAAGAAATTATCATGCTGCGAGTGGGGCTGTAAGTTACTTCGTTGGCGTGTTGGGCGCGGTCAGCCATCGCGGTGCGGCGGCGCTATGAGTGTTTTATCCTGAAAGAGATGCGAATAGTATTCGGTCTGGTTTTGGCGCTTGCGGCGCAGCCGATGGTTGCGCAGGCGGGCCAATCTACGCCTGTGGCGAGCGCCGATGAGCATCTGCGGAGCGGAATTGATGCGCAGGGCCGCGGAGATGTGAAAGACGCCATAGAAGAGTACAGAAAAGCACTGGCGCTGGAGCCAGGATTGGTGGAAGCGAGAGCGAATCTGGGGGCTGCGCTCTCAGCCGATGGCCAATTTGACGCGGCAATCGAAGAGGACACGCGGGCGCTGGCCACGGCTCCGGATAAAGCCGCGGTGCGCATGAATCTGGCGCTGGCGTATTACAAAAAAGGCGACATTCCCAACGCACACACGGAGTTTGAGGCGGTCCACGCGGCCCGGCCGCGCGATGTGCCTGCCGCGGTTTTGCTGGGAGATACGGATCTGAAGCTGGATCGAATGGCCGATGCCGCGGCGCTGTTGGGACCGATGGAAGCGGGCCATGAGTCCAATATGGATTTGGAATATGTACTGGCCTTTGCCTTGATCCAAATAGGCAAGGCAGAGGATGGGATTCCGCGTATGGAGCGAGTAGCGCAAACAACCCATTCCGCGGATTCTTATGTAGTTGCCGGTGATAGCTTATTGCGCCGGAATGATTTTCGCAAGGCCGCGATTGATCTGGATGCGGCGATGGCGCTGAATCCGGCATTGCCAGGGCTGCATACGATGGTGGGGCAGGCGCACGATGCGTTGGGTGAGACAGACAAGTCAGTGCCGGCGTTTGAAGCGGCGCTCAAAGAAAACCCCAAGGACTTTACAGCCTGCCTGTACCTGGGCGCGACGCGCTTGAAGCAAAGAGACTATGAGAACGCGCGCCCGCTGCTCGAATTGGCGCTGCAGTTGCAACCCGACTGGCCGCAGGCCCGGCTAGAAGTTGCCAAGCTGAATGGCATGACCGGCAAATACGATGAGGCCGCCGCGGCTCTCGAGAACATTATCAAGAAAGACCCAAAGTGGCTTGATCCCCATGTCGAGTTGGCGGCGATCTATTACAAGCTGCACCGGCCCGAGGATGGAGAGCGGGAACGCAAGATTGTAGAAGAGATTCAGGCGGAGCAGCAGAAGGCCGGGCCGCCGAAGCAGTGAGCACCGCTGCTATTTTGCGGCAGGCGCGGGGAGAACCGGCTCGGTGACCTTGAGAATGCGGTCGGCATCGACATTTTCCAGGGTTTGCACAATGCCGCTGGGCCAGGTGATTTCGACCGATGCAGCTTTGCTTTCGGCGCCGAGGCCAAAGTGGACCGGACCCAGGCTGGAGGAGGCGTAACAAACGCTGGATGTCTGGTGGTTATATTGGACTCCGGCCTTGGTGACCACCTTGATGCGCGCTCCAATGCCATCTCGATTGCTTTTGACGCCGCGGAGAGCAATGCCCAGCCAGTGATTGGCATTGGGGCTGCGATTCATCCAGAGTTCGGCGTCCATGTCCAAGCCGGTCGCAACTGCATCGATGCGGCCATCTCCGTCAAAATCTCCGAAGGCGCACCCCCGGTGGCGGCCGGGAAGGCCTTTGCTAAAGCCGGCTTCGGCGGTTAGAGCCTGCCATTTGCCGCTCGGACCAAGATTGCGAAAGACCGTATTGGGCTCATCGACGCTGAAACCGGGCGGCACATGCCAGACGACGTGTCCGCGGGTTACGAATAGGTCTTTCCACCCATCGTTGTCAAAATCGTAAAACGCCGCGCCGAAGCCCGACATATTTAAGCTTTGCGCGCGCATACCGCTCGGGGTAGTGACTTCGAGGAAGTCGCCTTTCCCTGTATTCACGTAGACGGGAAAGGTCTGCGTGGTGAGCGCCACATATGCGATGTCTGGATAGCCGTCGTTGTTGTAATCGCGAAAATCCAATCCCATGCCGGAGATGAAGGCGCCGTCCTCTGGCAACGCGAGATTGGCTTGAAAAGCTACTTCTTCAAATTTGTTCCCCAGGTTATGAAAGAGGAAGTTGTACTCCGCATCGTTGGTAACAAAAAGGTCGGGTTTACCGTCGAGGTCGTAATCCGCCACCCCAACACCCATTCCCTTACCCACATGATCACGAATGCCCCTCTCTTTGGAAACGTCCTTGAAGGTTCCGTTCCCCTGATTGAGGAATATCTGGTTGGGTTGGCCCTTGTAATAGCGGGGATGGCAGTAGTCCGCAACAGCGCCGGCGCTGCCTCCGCAGAGCGGCTTGTCCGAGTAGCTCCACTGCAGGTAATTGATGACGACGAGATCGAGGAGTCCGTCGTTGTTTACATCGACCCAAGCCGCGGCCTCTGACCAAAGCGGACCGAATTCGGGGTCGATGGATTTGTCCAATCCAGCTTTTTTGGTGACATCCGTAAAGGTGCCGTCGCAGTTGTTGCGATAGAGAGTATTGGCGTGAACACCAGCGACAAACAGGTCGGGGCAGCCGTCGTTATCGTAGTCACCGGCAGCTACGCCGATATCGAAACCAGTCCCGGCCAGGCCGGCCTGTAGTGTGACATCTGTAAAAGTACCGTCGCCGTTATTGCGGAAGAGCCGGTTGGAGTATTTCGGCGACGACTTCTTGAGAGTTGCGATGTCAGCGCCATTGGTAAAGAAGATATCAGGCTTTCCGTCGCCGTTATAGTCAAACACCGCAACGCCTCCAGCCATGGACTCAGGCGCATTACGGGCCGATGTCGCGCTGTTCTCAAGATGGAACGGGAGGCTCTTCAGCTCGAAGCGAATGGGGGCCGGAGTCTGCGCCGATGCAGCTTGCGCCCGCTGGCCTTGGGACGAGCGAATGAGCGTAAGTAACGCCACGGCCAATAGCGGGAGAAGATGCAGAGAGATAAAATGTCTACGCATAAAAGAAGGGGTGGCGGTGTGCCACCCCTTCTCGATTGTACTACCGGGTTCAACAGCCCGGTCCAGCACTCTTCCATGTGGAACTTAGAAGTAGTACTTGGCCCCGAACTGCATCCAGCGATATCCAGTCTTGGTAGATGGAATACCAGTAGTGCTGGTGTTGGAATTGGTGATAATGTTGCTGCCGCTGGCAAGGCCATTGAAGAGCAGCGAGTTGTCCGAATTGCCGTTGATGCCGAATCCGGCGTTGGGGTGGTTGAGCCAGTTGGTGGCCGACACGCGAAACTCGACGCGCTGCGCATCATTGATCTTGAAGGCCTTGAAGAGGGCCATATCGCTGCCCCAGTAGTGCGGGGTGCGGATATAGGGCCATACTGTCTGGCCGACTTCGCCGTAAGAGGTTGCGGTTGAAGGCAGCGGCGCGCGGAAGCAACCGGGGTTGAAGTACTGCCCCTTGCCGAGACCGTGGCGCGGGTCGCAGATTAGAACCGGCTGGAGGCCGTTTTCAGGCTGGTTTGAACCCCAGAATGTAGTTGAGTTGATGGCATAGGTCTTATTGCCAACGTCGATCTGCGAACCCACCACATTGCCGTTGTTATCCTTCAGGATCGCATACGCATCAGCCGGAAGATTCTGAGTGAATGCGGTGTCGATTTCCTTGCCCGTTACGTCGTGATACTGCTGATAATTCATGTTCATGTTTGCCGAGACAGCCTGATAGGGCACACCATCCTGATAAGTGGTGTATCCGGATATCTGCCATCCATTCACGACTTCGCCCAGGATCAGGTTGTTGTGAACCGGTTTCGGCAGCTTGTAGCTGTAGGAGGCATTGAAGGACTTGGTGTGGTCATACTCGAGCGGGCCATAGTTAGACTCGAAGTCAAAAGGATTGACGACGACGCCGTTGCCATTGCCGTTGGAGGTGGAGCCGTCGCGAGTGCCGAGCACCTTGCCAAAGGTAAAGTTGGTGAAGAGGAAAAGATTGCCGGACTGCTTTTGTGCGGCAAGCTGGAGGGAGTTATAGCTGGCGTGGCCACCGTGCGTCTGAATCCAGATATGACCATAAGTTGACAACGGGAAATAGTCATTGGTTGATTCAGCGTTGGCAGACCAGCCCTTGTCAGCCGGGATGTTATACGCCGCCGGCAGGATCGGGCCAAGGTTCTCATAGGCTCCCGTTTTCGGATCCTTTTCGGTGTCGAAAGTGCCGAAGTTGATCGCGTTCGCGTCCTGAATCTGTCCGTTGGCGCCATTCTCGAGCTGGTTACGGCTTACCGAACCCACGTAGGATGCCTGGATCACAGTATGGGCTGGCAGAGCCTGAGCCAATCCAAAGCTATAGGTATCCGCATAAGGCACTTTCTTGTCGCCTTCTGAATCCGCCTTGAACTTTGACTCGCCATCCTGATTGAAACCGCTTGGAATAGCGAGCGTCGTGTTGCTCGAGCAGGATGAAGTTGAGGGGGTTGTGCTTGTTGCAGCCGTCACATTGACACCGCCGCAGACAATACCGCCCTGAATACCGTAGCCGAAGAAGCCGTCGTTGCCGCTTGTGCCGTTGCTGTTGTAGTCGTACGAACCCAGCGGACCGCTCATTGCGCCGGAAGCGTCCCCCGACGACACCTGATAGCGATAGGTTCCAAATCCGCCACGGATGACGGTTTTGCCGGTTCCGAAGACATCGTAAGCGACGCCGAGGCGGGGGTTGTAGAAGAACAACTGGCTGGCCCAGCCGGATGTGGGAATCTTGGAGTCGATCTTATTCCATAGCAAGCCGGCATTGGGAGCAATGGGGTTGGCGTTATAGGCATTCAAATCCCACACCTGCGTTCCGCCCAGTTTGTCGTACCACTGTCCTTCGTGGTCGGCGCGGAGGCCCAGGGTAAGAGTCAGCTTGCGGGAGGCCTTCCAGGAGTCCTGCGCCCAGAGCGACCACTGATGCTGCACGATATCCGGCACCACGTCGGAATTAGACTGGTCGTAGTCGAATACGCGGCCCATCAGGCGATCGAGAGTGAGGTTGCCTGTGGACGACGCGCCCCAGGTCTCAAAGTCGTAGTTGCCGTTGGTGTCGCTGCCGTTGGCCTGCAGATTCTCCTGGGTATCCCAGTAGAAGCCGGCCTTGATCGAGTGGGTGCGGACGATCTTGGTGAAGTTGTCGGCGACGGACGGCAGCGTGGCCGTCTTGCCGAAGCTGTTCTTTCCATAGATGCCGCTGTTGTAGAAGTCGAACTCATTGAGTTCGGTCAAACCCGAGTTCCATCCACCGGTCGAATTAGGCATCTGATCCGTCGCCGGGCTGCCGAAAACGCTCTGCTGCGCGAAGCCCAATGATTGGCGGCTGACCGCGGCTTTGTTGCTGATCGAGGCGTCGTTTACAAATTTTGCGTACGCGAAGACCACCTCGTTGGTGGTGGTGGCGTTGAAGACGTGAGTAAAGTTGGCCAGGTAGACATGGGCTGTCTCAACGGCAGTCGGCTTGCCAGGATAGGGAACAGTCCACTCCGGCGCCCACCAGATAGAGAGAGGATGCTCATCGTTCTCAGTCTGGTAAGCGTACGAACCCCAGAGTTTATTGTTCTCGTTGAAGGAATAGTTCACCTTCCCGGTCGCTTCCCAGCGATTGGTGGGAGTGGACGGCGAATATACGTAGTTATTCCATCCATTGACAGCATTGGGAGCGGTGTTCGCTGCCGGATTGAAGCTGTTGAGGATTTTGCCGTTGGCGTCGAAGTAGCTGCTCAGACCTGTGACAGACCCAGCCCAGGGAGAAGCGCTGCCCGTGCAGCCTTCCCAGCCGCCGCTGTTTGAACAGGGGAGACCATAAACAGACGGCCAAGTCGAAATGACCTTCGGATTCACGCCCGGATTAGAGAAGTCGCCGCCCAACTGAGCCGCCGTGGGCACGTTCATCACCACAGGAGTGTTGTAGGGATCCTGAAGCATCTTCTCGTAGCCGGCCCAGAAGAAGAGCTTATCCTTGTTCTTGTTGAAGCCGCGGAAGGAGATCGGCCCGCCAACATTGCCGCCCATATAGTAAAAGTGCTGGGGGTTCACATTGTTGGTCGCTGCGATCTGCGACGCGGTCGCGTTTTGATTCAACGTCTCGTAATTCGACGCTTCAATATCCTTGTTGTACGGATCGTTGGCGTAGCCGAACGCGGAATCACGGGCATAGATATAAAGTTCGCCGTGATACTTCTGGCCGCCGCTCTTGCTGAAGGCTTCAAGGACTGCGGGACCCTTGGCATATTCCGCGCCGTAGGAGGCAGAGGCGAACTTCACGCTGTCCGTCATGTCCTGATTGATATTGGCGATCTGCGTTCCGGCATTGCCTGGATCGAGCAGGTTGGCGCCATCGAGAATGATCGCGGTGGAACCGTTGGGCTGGGTGCCGTTGGCCGAAAACGCTCCGGCTGGGCCGTTATTGGTTCCAGTCGTCGTGCTGTTGTAGCTGGAACCCACGCCACCGGCGTTATTGAAGACAACGCCTGGCATCATCTTCATCAATTCAGCTGCGTTACGACCGGTAAGCGTTGCGGAATCCACTAGATCGTTGTTGAGAGTCGCGCTCACCTCGGCGTTATCCACCGGCACTTCCGCTTCCTGGCCGGAGATGACAGTAATCGCCTCGCCTTGGGCGCCCGGCTTGAGCTTGATGCTGGGCAGGGTACGAGAGTCGCCCTGGTTGAGCACGATGCCCGTTTCCTTCCACGCCACAAATCCCTTGGAGGAAATAGTGACGGTGTAGGTTGCGGGGGGCAGCGCCGTGATCGAGAAGAAGCCCTGGCTATCGGCAATCGAGCTACGGGCGTCCCCCGATAGATCGTTGGTGATAATCACCTTGGCTCCCGGGATGCGGGCGTCGGTCTGATCGGTCACGATGCCGCTGATCGTGCCGGTCAGATTCTGCGCGTGAGCCAGTGTGAACGACAGAACCATGACTGGGATCAGCAGCCATGGAATCCGCCGGTACCAGCTCTGCGCTGAGGACAGGCTTGAAGCCTTCCGTCTAGTTGACAACATTTTTGAAGCCTCCTGAATGTTTCCGTTTGGGTCGTGCCAACAACGTATTCACTCCGGTGTTCCGGATGGTTTGCTGCGGGCAAATACATTTTTGAACCACGGTATCGATAACAGAACCAAGACACGATGTGCAAGGTTTTTTTTTGTCCGAAATTCATGAAACGGAGTGCGCTCTCCGTAAGTTATTGAAAATAAATATATTAAACGTTTCCTTTTTTGAGAAGCGCTGTGGAAAACAGGCAGGAAGATGGGGGATTTTTGGAGATTTTCTACAACTTTAGATGGACAGATCTCTCGATCATCGTGAGGGGAGCATTGTGAGGTAAAGCGAATTACGCGAGGGCGAATGGCCGTCCGGGGACGATGCCGACGCCTTCCTTGAACGTGAGAAGCCGGTTGGCGGGCTGGGAAGAGAATTTTTCCACCAGGCCGGAGGGCCAGCGAATCTCGATCTCTGCGGCGGTCTCCGCTCCGAGGCCAAAATGCAGCCGGGGATCGTTTGAGGAGACGTAGCTGGACTGGCTCATCACGACCTGAATTTGCTCTTTGCCGCCATAACGGACAAGGACGGTCGCTCCGATCGCGCTGCGATTGCTCTTGGTCCCCTCCAGGCGCACCTTCAGCCAGTGGTTGCCGCTGGGGGCGTCATTGCGCAGGAGCGAGGGCGGCTCATTCTGGTTCATGATCAGGATGTCGAGATCTCCATCGTTGTCGAAATCACCAAAAGCACACCCGCGGCTACAGTGATGGGCATTGATATCCGGCCCCGCCTCGTCATGGATGCGGGCAAAGGTTCCGTCGCCACGATTGCGGAAGAGGATGCGCGGACCTTTGTAGGGGAACTTCGGATTCCTGCGCTCAAGCTCCGCATAAACATTGCCCGTGACCCAGAAGATATCCGGAAAACCGTCGTTGTCGAGATCCACGATGCCGGTTCCCCAACTGACATATTGACGATCGCTGGCGATTCCCGCCTGCATCGCCACGTCTTCGAAGTCGCCCTTGCCGCTGTTGTGGTAGAGTCCGGCCGGTTGAAGCTGGAAATGTGTCTTGATAATATCCAGGCGCCCATCCAGGTCGTAATCCCCGACGCCGATGCCCATCCCGGCCATCTCCCGGCCGTCGCTGCTGATGGCCAGGCCGCGCATCAGTCCTTCCTCGCGGAAGGTGCCGTCGTGATTGTTGAGCAGCAGCAAGCTCGACGTCGTGTCGCAGGCCACATAGATATCGGGCCAGCCGTCTTCGTCGGCGTCGAAGGAAACGGCAGTCAGCCCATACGAGCTGTGAATCGCCGCGATTCCCGACTCCTTTGAAACATCCGTAAAAGTGCCGTCGCCATTATTGCGATAGAGATAATGCTGCGGAGCCTTCAGCCCCTTGGGACCGCAGGCCACGGGAAAGCCCTCGAAGTTGCAGTCGGGAATATCCAGCGAAGGCTTGGCGGCATGGGCCAGGTCGATCTCGACATAGTTGGAGACAAAGAGGTCAAGTAAACCGTCCCGGTTGTAGTCAATAAACGTGCATCCCGCGCCGAAGTGGGTCGCCGGATGAAGCAAGCCGGCCTTGGCGGTCACATCGGTAAAGGTGCCGTCTCCGTTGTTGCGATAAAGCTTGTTCTGTCCGTAATAGGTGACGAAGAGGTCCTCGAAGCCGTCGTTGTTGTAATCGCCGACGCAGACGCCCACGGCCCAGCCGGCATCGAGTAATCCTGCCTTCTCCGTTACATCGGTAAAAGTGCCGTTGCGGTTGTTCTTGTAGAGGCGATTCGATGCGCCCGGAGGAACGCCTTCCAGTGTACGGCCTCCAAGAATGAAGATATCCATCCAACCGTCGTTGTCGTAGTCGAAGAAGGCGCATCCCCCTCCCATCTCCTCAACAATGTACGTGACCTTCTCTGGCGTTCCGTAGGGCATCATCTTGGTGAGTCCGGCAGCAAGCGCAATATCGGTGAAGCGGGAGAACGGCTTGACCGAAGCGGCGACGGGCTTGTCAGGATATGCTTCCGCGGAAGCGGCGAAGAGCGAACGGGGCAGCAGCGCCGAAACGCAGAGCGCGGGAACCGTTCGCAGAAGATCCCGTCGGGTAGCGCGGGTATTGGGCAGAGAGGTTTTCATCCTTCGGATTCATCCATTCTGCCATTCCCGCCATATGAGGAGCAATTATGCAACCTCCTCGATCAAGGGAATGCCTTTCACTACTGCGATTGCTGGGCGGCGGGATCGTTGGCCAGTTGTTCGCTGAGCTTGATAGCCTGGTCGTTGGTGGGGTCCAGGCGCATGGCCATTGCCGCGGCCTTGCGGGCATCTACAAAATTCCTCTGCACAGCAAGTTCGGCGCTCAGGCTGATCCATGCATCGGTCCATGCGGGAGCAGCCTGGACGGCCATCTTGAAATGGTCCACGGCGCCCTCGGCGTCCCCCGCGCGCGAGAGCAGATAGCCAAGCTGCTTTTGCGCGCCGGCTATCTGGGGATTGAGCTTTACTGCTGCTTCCAGTTGCGCGCGCTCGCCATCTATATCTCCGGCGCGATGCAGCGCGATCGATAGCTTGAATTTGTAATTCGCATTTTCAGGGAGCGTTGCGCAGGCGTCCCGGTAAAGAGCTATTGCATCCTGGATCTTTCCCTCGTCCAATTCTCCATCCGCTTGTCTCACTTTGAGCGCGGCTTGCGCGGCATCATCCTCGGCCTGTTTGAGTTTCTGGTATTGACTGCCCTCCTGGATCGCAAGTTCTTTTTCTCCCAGGCCGCGCAGCGCCAATGCCAACTGGTAATGGACATTCGGCTCCGTGTCTCCGAGAGCCACGGCCTGCTCCAATTGCTCCTTGGCCTCTTTGTATTCGTGAAGCGTGACGAGCACCATTCCCAATTTGTAGTGATAACTGAAGAAATCGGGGTCGCGCGCGACCGCCTCCTCCAGGTGCGCCTTGGCCTCGGCGTCATTGCCCATGGCGTGTTCCACATATCCATTCAGGTAGAGAACTTCCGCATCGTGAGGATGCTGAGCCAGCAGCTTTGGGGCGATGGGCTTTGCGAGATTAATGTGGTCAGTCAGCGCCTCAACACGGAGCAACTGCATCTCGATCTGCTGATCGCCCGGATGCTGTTGCAGAGCGGACTGCAACAGCTTGATGGCATCGTCGTATCTGTGCTGCTTGACCAGAACCACCGATTCGGCATTTTCCAGCGCGGCGGATTTTGGATTCAGCTTGATTGCCTCGTTGAGTACATCCGCGGCCGCGTCATAGTAGTTGAGCAGGCCAAATGCTTTTGAAAGCGCCAGCGCCAGCGGTTCGGTGCGAGGCGCGTGCTGCAAAAGGCCGGCCACGCTGATGTAGTCTTTGCGCTCAAGCAATGCGCTGCTGAGGCCTTCAAGAGCGGTCTCGGAACGCGGGTCGATGGCCAGCGCCTTTTTCCACTCCTCTTCTGCGTCGCCAAAATGGCCCGATTGCTGATAGAGAGAGGCGAGCAGCAAATGCGGCTTGATAACTTTGGGGTCTGACTCGGTGGATTGCTTGACGGCTTCGATGGCTTGATCCGGATGCTTGCCTCCGGCCAGGGCCAGGCCTTCAAGATAGTAAAGCTGCGCGGATTTTGGATCGGTCTTCAGTGCCGCGCGGAAGATATCGACCGCGCAATCGAATTGCTGATGGCTGCCAAACCAGTTTCCGGCATCAATGGCGGCGTCAACGGTTGGATGAGCGCGCAGCCTGGCATCTAACTGCGGCGGGAGCTTGCACTGCGCGTGGGCTACCGCGGAAACAAACAGGCCACTGGCCAGAAGAAACAGCGCTTTCGATGGCCGATTCAATGAAAACATCGTGAAAAACTCCCGGACCACAGAATACGACAGCTGGGGACAGGCGCCGCGGGCGGCAATTGAAGTGATTGCCAGCACAGGGGCAGGTGATTCTTCCCGCTGCGCCCGGAATTGCTCTTGTCGGGCGCTGGGGCGGTCACCGATAGTTGTAAAGGCTGTTCACATCCTCGCCAATCTGCGTTCTATTCCCGGCTTACGCCGAGGGAACTGACCGCCCAAGAAGGAAAGCATGTCAATCAAGAATATTTTGCAATATGGGGTGATGCTGGTTATTGCCGCCGCGCCGCTTTACTCCTACGGGCAACTTACCGCGCCTACACAGAGCGAACTCGGCATGACCAGCGACGCCAAAGCGCCGGGTGCCGCGGCAGTCTACCTCTTCCGGGAAGAAACCGAGGACGACGAAAAGCATTTCCGCGCCGTTCACGTTCGCATCAAAGTGCTGACGGAAAAGGGCAAGGAACTGGCGACAGTGATCGTTGGCTACGAGCGGAATTTTTCCTACAATATCAACGCCGGCAACCGCGAGGCAGAAAGCCGTCCCAACGATCTCGATACTTTCAGCGGGCATTTTGAGGTTGCCGCTATCTCCGGCAGAACCATCCATCCCGACGGCACGGTGATTCCGCTGACGACAACTCCGGCGGATCTGATGGCCGTGAGCAAGGGCGGCAACCAGATCAACACCATGACCTTCAACCTGCCCAGCGTGGAGGTCGGCAGCATCCTTGAGTACTACTACCAGCTACGCTACGACCGCTTTCTTTCCGCCCCCTTCTGGCAGATTCAGCAGCCCTACTATGTGCACAAGGCGCACTACAGCTTTTTGCCGGCGATCATTTTTCGTCCGTCCGTGGGCAACGGAGCCGGAGTTGGCGGCTTCTTGATGGATAGCCACGGGCGTCCGCTCAACGACATACTGATCACCAGCAACCTGCCGCATGGAAAAACTGTTCAATCCACGGCTGCTGGAGGTTACGATCTCGAAATCGCCGATCTCCCCGCGCTTCCTGAAGAGGCTTTCTCGCCGCCTGTTACAGACCACGCTATACACGTGAATTTTTACTATTCCCCAACCTTTGTGGCCAAGGAGTTCTGGCGCGATGAAATGCTGTTCTGGGATAAGGATGTGAATGCATACACCGCGCCAACACCGGCTATCAAGCAGGCAGCGGCAGAGGCGGTTGCGCCGGCGGACACCGCGCTCGACAAAGCAAAAAAAATATATGCTCTGGTTCAAAAGCTGGATAATACGGATTACTCGAGCAGGCAGGAGTTCTCGTTCTCGGCCGATAGGATTCCCGCGGGCAGCGTGGAAAAAGTATTGGAGAACAAGAGCGGAAATAGCAGAGAAATTGCCTTGCTGTATCTGGCGTTAGCCAAGGCAGCGGGACTGGATGCCCGCGCGGAGCGGATCTCCAGCAGAAACCGCCATGCCTTTGATTCAAATTATCTGAACGCGGGCCAATTGGACAGCGTAGTGATCGGCCTGAACATCGACGGAAAACATATCGAAGTTGATCCCGGTGCGAAGATGGCTCCGTTCCAGACACTCAGTTGGCCGCACACGGGAGCGGGCGGTGTTGCCATGGCAGCCGACGGCAAGATCGAGAACGTTGTTACTCCGCTCTCGGAGTTCGGCGACAATAACACCATCCGCGTGGGCAAGCTGACAATTGCGCCGGACGGAAGCGTGAGCGGATCGCTCAAGGTTGGCTTTACCGGCCAGGAGGCGCTGCACTGGCGTCAGCAGGCGCTGCGCAGCAGCGCGGATACGGTGAAGGAGCGGCTGGAAGGCGAGTTGACGAAGCAAGCCCCAGATGGGGTACAGATACACATTGACCGCATCGCCGGACTGGATCAGCCTGCTGTGCAACTGGTCGCGCTGGTGCAGGTATCCGGCACTCTGGGTTCGCTCACCGGCAAGCGGATGATTCTGCCGCGGCTCTTCTTTGACAGCAAGGCGATAGTTCCCTTCCCCGCCGAGGACGCGCGCGTGCTGCCGGTGGATGCGCACTACGCCGAGCAAGTTCAGGAGCAGATTACCTATCAGTTCCCTGCCGGATTCACACTGGCAGAAACACCCCAGGACAACAAATTCGCTTGGGAAAACAACGCTTCCTATTCGGTGAAATCAAAGGCCGATGCCACATCGATTGCCACCTTCCGGCTGCTGGCGCGCGGCTTTACGTTGCTCGAAGCAAAAGATTACGGGCAGTTGCGCGATTTCTACCTGAAAGTAGCAGCGGGCGATCAGCAGCAGTTGGTGTTGAACGCGCAGTAGTTGGATGAATCAGGCTGGGGCGCGGGGCTTTCCGCGCCCTTTGCCGCATTCGGTTCTGGGCTATAGCGAAACCAGGGAGGTTGTATCCCGAAAGCACGTCCGTCCAGTTGACGCGACCATCAGGGAGCGGCAACCTTGAACAAAACTCAACAGGACACAGTAACCCTGGTTTCGCTCTAACGCCGCCGGGACGCTGGCTTGACATCTGAATTCCGGGCCTGAAATCATCCAACCTTGTAGCCGCTTGTCTACCTTCCCCGCCTGCATCGCCCGACCGGCAGACCGTGGTCGTTTGTTTCACCTTCTGGCCAGCGTAGATTGCGACGACAATGGAGGAACAATGCGCCCTCGATTCCAGATTCCCCGCATTTCTTCTTTTGCTCGGCCCAGAGTGCTGGCGCTGACCGGATTTACATTCGCTTTCATTGCGCTTTTTTCAATTGGAATCCTTCCGCTAAACTTCTGCACCGGAAATGCAAATTCAAAAGTTCTCAACTCTCTCGCAACTAACCCGCGGTCCCTACTGAATCAGCTTCCCTTCCTCCGCCCGGCCTATGCGGCACAGGTTCTCTCGCCGATCTCGATTGACTATCCCGAGGCGGGGTCGATCTTTCCTCCTGGCATTACGCCGCCGATGTTCTTGTGGCGTGACGCTGCGGGGAAATCCTGGACGATTGAGTTCAGCTTTGCCGATGGCTCGCCTGCGATCCATGTGGACGCCAAAGGCGAACGGATGAAGATCGGCGCGATTGATCCCGACTGCATCAGCGATACGAACGAGCTTCCCAGGCTGACAACCCAACAGGCCGCGACCTGGACCTGGACGCCGGATGCCGCGACCTGGGCGGCAATTCAGCAGCGGTCAACAACCAAACCCGGGACGGTGACGATAACCGGCTATCGCGATGGAATTTTGTACTCGCAATCGCGGATTTCGATTTCGACCTCAACGGACCCAGTCGATGGTCCGATCTTTTATCGCGATGTGCCGCTGATGCCGACGAGTAACTCCGGCAAGGGCGTGCAGCCGCTAGCGAATGCATCGATGCATCTGATTCACTGGCGGATTCGCGATATTCGCAAGCCGGAGAGCCACACGGTGTTGGCCAATATGCCCACCTGCGGTAACTGCCATTCTTTCTCCGCGGATGGCAAGACCTTTGGCATGGATATTGACGGGCCTGCCAATGATAAAGGGCTTTACGCCGTAGTGCCGGTGCAAAAGCACATGACGATCGAAAGCAAGGATATGGTGCACTGGAATACCGACGGCAAGGTAGGCACGATACGCGTGGGCTTCATGTCGCAGGTCTCGCCGGATGGAAGATATGTGCTCAGCACCTTTGCCGGGCCATCTTATAACAAGCTGCTTGAAAGCTATTATGTAACTAATTTCCTCGATTACCGGTTCCTGCAGGTGTTTTACCCGACACGGGGAATTCTGGAGTGGTATAACCGCGAGACCGGATTACGCCAGCCTCTGCCGGGAGCGGACGATCCGAAGTTTGTGCAGACAGACGGAGTCTGGAGCCGCGATGGAAAGTGGATTGTCTTTGCGCGGGCCGAGGCGAAGCCGCCGCGCACCGCTGGCGTGCCGCCGGCACTCAACGCAAACGATCCTTATGAAACTCAGATTCAGTACGATCTCTACCGGATTCCATTCAACAACGGCAAGGGCGGAACGCCGGAGAGGATTGTAGGCGCTTCTGCGAATGGAATGAGCAATAACTTCCCGAAGATATCGCCGGATGGAAAATGGATTGTCTTTGTGCAATGCAAGAACGGACAACTGATGCGCCCCGACAGCCAGTTATATATTGTTCCTTTTATCGGCGGGACTGCTCGAAGGTTGCGGGCAAACACCGCGCTGATGAATTCCTGGCACAGCTTTTCGCCGAATGGGCGCTGGCTGGTCTTTTCGTCCAAGGCGCGTTCGCACTACACGCAGATGTACCTGACACACATGGACGCCGACGGCAACAGCAGCCCTGCAATCCTGATCGATAACACAACCGCGGCTAACCGCGCGGTAAATATCCCCGAGTTTGTGAATATGGACCCGGATGGAATTGACGATATTCGTGTGCATGTGGCGGATGAAAATATTCAGGCTGGTCTCTCGAATGGAAAATAAGACGGCCTTGCTTGGCTCTGCTTTTGTTGCGGTGCTGTTCTGCTTTGCACTGCCGGTAATAAGTCAGAGTTCAGCCTCCTGCGTTCCACCCGATGAGATCAAGCCCAAGTTACAAGGCACACCAACAGTGGATGTGTATAACGATCTGGGTGTGCTGTTCGCGAAGCAAGAAAAATATAACTGCGCGGCGGATGCCTTTGGTTCGTCACTGCAATTGGATATGAACCAGCCGAATGTGAAGAAGGTCATCTTCATGTTCGGGGTGAGCCTGTTTTATACCGGCGAGACCAAGGATGCAATCGCATCGCTGCAGCAGGCCGAGCAGTTCGGCTATCGGGAGATCAAGATTCATCTGATTCTGGCTGCTGCTCTGGATTCGATCCACTCTACCGCGGAGGCTGAAAAGGAATGGCGCGCCACGCTGGATATGGACCCGGAGTATACGCAGGCGCTGGATGCGCTGTCCGATGATTTGATCGGGACGGGAGATTATCCGGGTGTGATTGATCTGCTAGAGCGCCCACGGCTGCTGGGGCAGCGTACGCCGAAGCAGAGCATGAATCTGGGATTAGCCTACGTGAAGTCAGATAAGCTCGATGAAGCGGTACGAGTTTTGCGCGATGGGCTGAATACGACACCCCATTCAATTGAGTTAGCCAACCAACTTGCTGGAGTTTTGCGGCAACTCGGACGGAATGAGGAAGCGGATACGGTCGTGAAGCTAGCGGCCACTGACGCAGAAAACGCCGGTCATTGAGCGCTCACTTCATAGACGCCTCGCTGGCCTGATGTTCGTAGCGCACGATGTTGGCGCGCAGGCTATCGGCCAACGCGTCGTTGTTTTGCTTTATCGCCAGGTCAAGCGCATGGCGGGCAGTGGTGACGGCGGTCTGGTATTGCGCATTTTCTGAGTACATCGCCGCCAGCAGTTGCAGAATCTCCGGTTCGTCCCCGCCAGGCAGTTTGGCCGCGGCCTCAAACTGCGGCAAGGCATCGCTGAAGCGGCTGGCGGCGGCCAGGGCGCGGCCGAGATTGAAGCGGAATTCCAGCCCGTTAGGCGCGATTTCAACTGCCTTCTGCATCTCCGGGATCGCTTGATCGAGCTTGCCGGTGCGGGCCAGAATCACGCCGAGAACGTTGTGGCCTTCCGGCGACTTAGGCGCCAGCTCGATGCCTTTGTTGACCTCGCCAAGGGCCTCGTCCATATTGCCGCCCATCGTCTCAAGAACGTGGGCAAGATTGATGTGCGCCTGGCTGTTGTCCGGGTTGATCTCGACGGCCTTGCGAATCTCTTCGAGAGCTTCCTCCATCTTGCCTGCCTGAGCCAGTACGCTGCCCAGGTTATTGCGCGTCTGCGAGTTATCGGGATTTAGAGCGAGCGACTTCTTATATTGCTCTATAGCTTCACTGATGTTACCTGTCGCAGCCAACGCGACGCCAAGATTGTTATAAGCGCGAGCGTCGTCGGGGTCCATCTGAACGGCCTGCTTCCAGACCGGAACCGCCGCGTCGTATTGGTGCTTCTCCGCCAGTTGTACGGCGTTGTCGAATATCTTGTAGAAGTCCATCGCCGGCGTAGCGATATGTTCCAGGCTATCCGGCCCATCCTCGGGACCGACGTTCATGAACTCCGGAATGTTGACCGCGCGATTGGATGCCGTCGCATTCTCGACAACGACCGGCGGACTAACGTGGCCGTTGTCGTCAATATGCGTGAGATAGAGATGCGTATAAAACGACGGCGTCTTAGAGGAAAACGCAAGCCAGCGTCCATTGGGCGAGAAGGTATGCCAGGAGTTCATCACCGGAAAATTGGATTCGAGCAGACGCGCCTCGCCGCCTTCGAACGGCACGATGTACAGCTTGCTGTCGGGCCTCATCAGCAGGCCGTTCTTGCATTGCACAAAGACAATCCACTTACCGTCGGGCGAGACCTTGGGGAAGTTATTGCTCATGCCATTTTCCGATGCGCCGACAATGCGCTCCGGTGTGCCGCCCTTGCCGTTGTTGAAGGGAATGCGATAGAGGTCGTATTGAATCTGCGTCTCGTCGGGGCTGTTGGCGTAAGTGGATTTTTTCTGCCCCGCGGGATAGGGATCGCGGGCCGCGGCGCGCGAGAAGACAATCCATTTGCCGTCAGGACTCCAAAAGGCCGCGGTCTGCACGAAGTTTGGATCGTCGGCGCCGTGCAGCGGTTCCAGCTTGCCGGTCTCCTTGTTGTACCAGCCGAGCACGCCGCGCGTGGGATAGAAGACCTGGCCGAATCCATAGAAGGAGTAAAAGCCGTTGTAGAGGCGGTCGAGCACGCGCACGCCATGTGCATGAGGCACGTCGATGGAGGTGACAACGTTTTTACCGTCGGGCGAGACCTGGCTCATGAAGCCAAAGCGCTTCTGCGCACGCTCCTCGGAGAAGGCGCTCCAGTGAATCACATAGTCGTTGCTGATGGTGGAGTCTTTTTTGAGCGGAATCAGCGCGTAGAGTCCCTTGTCGTTCTGCGGGCCGTCCACATCGATGCCCAGCGTTTTGCCGTCGCGCGAAATCGAATGGCAGTTGGCGCAGGTGGGCAGGCCGGTCATCACGGTCTTGCTCTGTGTATCGGAGATGTAGCGTAGCTCCCAGCGAATCTTGGGCAGCACAGAATCAGGCAGCGGCTTGATGACGCCGCGCTGCTCGGACTCGGGCGCGGGCGGCAGCAGCGGCACATCGCGGAAGAAGAGCGGCGCGCCGACCGGGTCTTTGCTGGTGGAGATCGCAGCTTGAGAGTGCGAGAGCGGCTGCTTGGCTTTCTCATTTGCGTAACCAATGATAGTCACGGTGGCCGGCTGCTCGACAGTGTTTTGCTTGATCTCTGCCCAGGTCTTGGCATCGGGACGCCAGGTATGCGCGGCTGCCTGCTGCTCGGAAAGCGTAGGCGGCACATAGCCGGCGAGGGTGTCATCCACCGGGCCAAGCTGCATCTTTTCTCCGTTCGACCAGAATTTCATCGGACGGGCATGAGCGCCGAATTCGATCTCTATGCGCCAAACTGTAGCAGGGCTGCCGTCGCGCCAGGCAAACTGCGGCGGGATGATCTCAGGCGGGTAGATGGTTCCGTTGACGGGGATGTCGATGATCAACTGATCGCTGGCCAAGGGCTGCATCGGCGCGGGGCGCAGGTATTCGGGGATCTCCTGCGAAATGGTCTTGGAGGTGGAGCGAGCGGGTTCGGGTGTGTTTTGCTGGCCTGCTGCATGTACGCCCGTCTTGGCTACAACTGTGGCCAGGGCCAGCGCCAGGACTACCGTTGCAATCAGAATCCGCTTCATCCAATCTCCTCCAGGAAAGCCCGGCAAAACCCACCAGAGGCCTTCCCAAAACTTGCTCTGAGCAGGAGACCGGAGCGTTCCGGGCGCAGCGGATTGATTATAAACGAGCGGGGATATGGCTTTCCTAAATGGATATTTCAGAGTCGACGGACTATAGCGAAACGAGGGATGGTGTATCCCGAAAGCACGTCTGTCCAGTTGACGCGACCATCAGGAAGCGGCAACCTTGCACAAAACTCAACAGGACACAGTAACCCTGGTTTCGCTCTAATCGGGGAATGTCGCTGGATCCCTTGGGGTAAGCAGTGTTGAATAGTCTCCCGTGTTCGCCTTGGCTAATTCGGCTATCACTCGTACATCGCGGTCTGGCGGACCGGTGATTTCGCCGAGAGTATGACTGCGATCCAGCGTCTGACTGCGGACCAGGAAAACCAACACATCAGCCTCCTGCTGTGCATCGGCGGCAATTTGCCTAGCCTGGGCTGGGGTTGCAGCGCGTTCGAGATCAGTGGCGTGTGCTTCAGTCAGGGTATCCGCGCCAGTCAGGTCCATGCCCCGCGCCATCTTGCGGGTGACATGCTCGGATTGAGCAAGATCGATCAGTGTGACAGGGTCAGCTGCTGGATTGCGAGGAACGGGCAGCGGCGCAGATCCGTGATGCGCCGGTGCAGGAATCGCAGGCGAAATACCGGAGCGCCTGTGAACGGTCATGCGCTGCACTTTTGACCAATAGGGCAGTGCTTGCGAGAAGCGTAAACCAGTGGCGACTCCACCCTCCGGAACATCATGCGCGGGAACTCTATTCCATTCTTCCGGGTGTTCGTAGACATGCAAAAACATTCTGTGCAAATTATCCGCCGAATCCCATGCAGCTTCATATCTGCGATTGGCCAGCCGGATGGCCTCTTGTCTTTGCGGCCGGGCTGGAGTTCCGCCACTGCCCGCGGGGATAAATTGCTGCATATGGCCGGGGTGAACCCGATCGGGGTATGCGTTACGATTGGTCGGATCGAGATAGCGGTAGACAGGCACTTCGTAGTGGGCTGCGTTATCCAGTTTCGTGGGTGCATCAAGGGTTGGAAAGGCGGGTGTGCCGAGGTAGCCAAGATCGTCTACATCCTGGTTGCCCGCGTGCATGCTCTCATGCACCATCGTCGAGATGCTGTCAGTTTTCGAGGGATGGTCGACGGTATCATGATCGAGTCCGATCTGGCGATGAAAGAAAGTGAGGCCGCCTACGCCGGCTTCTTCGCTATAACCGGAGCGGTCGGTAAGTACTTTCCCGGCGTGTTGCAGCCGGCGCATCTCCAGCTCCGCCCGACGGTATTTGGCCTTAGCCGCCGCTACAGTTACATCAGAATCGCCGAAGACATCTCTCAGGTCGGAGTCGCGATGGCCGGCAATAATTTGGTCGAAGACCTCCGCAGCTTTGTTTGCCAGCAGATCAATGTTATGTTGATCGGCGATGCCCTCCGGCCCAGTGCGCGGCCCTCTTTCGAAGTCGTTCGGGTTGCCGAGAACGTCTTCGGGAACGGCAACTCGAACCTCTTGGGCAAAGGCCTCGAGCTGCTGAATGTTGCCCGCATCAAGAGCGGCGATGATCTGATCGATCAAGAGGCCATTCGAGAGATCTACCGTGATCTTGTGAATGGAACTGTTATCCCAGGAGGGTTCACTTTGGCGCTTAAGAGGAATCTCCTGCATCACTGCGCCTGAGCTGATTTGCAGCCGGGCAGTGGCAACGCTGTTTCCGCGCAGATCGTCAGAGCCGGTCGCGATCTCGAAACTGATCTGAGAGAAGCTGCCGGACGGGCCGCCCGGAGTGGTTGGAGCGAGGGCGACCGTGGGTGCGGCATTGGTGAGGCGGACAAACGGATGACCTACGCCGCGTGCGCGTTCAGCAGTGCTCGTTTTGTTCAGCAGGCGAACCACTACCCACTGGAGATTCCAGTCGTCATTGCTCTGGATCAGGTTCGGATGGGATTCGAGCGTGATCGTGATATGGCTGATCAGCGCCGAGGAGGCGGTGTTCCTTTGTGCTTCGTCCATCTCGTTCCAGGCGTTTCGGATCAGCCTCAGCAGACCTTGTTTATGAGCCGCCTGGTCGGTTGCGCCGGGAGCAAGTAGTTCATCCACATGCGAACTATCCGGAATTCTGCGGCGGCGCAGGGTCGCATCTTGCAACGAAGCCGCGCCGCTCTGCTGGACGGTATGCGCCAGCTCGTGAGCGAGTAGATTGCGGCCCGTATCGGTCGATGGGTTATATGCGCTCCCGTTGAACGCAATATGATTTCCTGCGGCGTACGCCAGCGCTCCGACGGAGCGGGCCGACTCCGCCGCTGCCGCATCCGTATGGACGCGAATGTGGCTGAAATCATGCCCGAAGCGCGGCTCCATGAAGGCGCGTGTCTGCTTGTCGAGAGGCTGACCGGGGGAACTGAGCACACGGTGCACGATGGGTGGGGCGGAAGCGGCTGCCGGGCTTGCGCTGCCGGATGTTGCCCGGCGAAGTACAGGGATTCCCTGCCCCCGTTGGGAGGAGGAAGGCGTGTACGCGCCCATCACCTGTGCGGCTGCGAGGTCGGCCTCGGTCTCAAGCGGATCGTTGCTAGAGCCAACGGCCAGCTTGCATTGCAGAAAGATGGAATTCATTCCTGACGCAAAGCGCCACGAAGACCGGCCTTGATTGGGAGGATCTACAGGGATCGATCCCGCATTTGGCATTAACGCCGGCCGCGCGTATTGTGTTCCGGGGGCGGCCTGAATCCTATCTGGCGTTTCTTCCGGAATGGGCGCGGCTCCGCGCGCGGCTGCCGGGGCCGCCTTGTTGGTCCGGATTGGCGCCAGTGCCGCAACGGGCGCAGCCATGATTCAATTCCTCCGCCGCTCAATCATTTTTCTGGGCTATATCTTTGGCATTGCTCGTGGCAAACAAATCAGGGGAAGGTTACTGTCAACGTGGCTCCCGCGCCTCCCCCGAATGGGGTTGCGGTGGGGCCTGAGCCGCTGGGGAATTTCAGGATTATATTCAGATCGACCTGTGCCGAGACCCCCGTTGTGCTGGGCTTGCTGGTGACCTTGTTTGCAATGCTGCGCGCCAGATCGGGAGCAAGGTCATAGGCAATGATTCCCCAGATTCCGCCGACCAGTTTGCCCGGATCAAGGCCATAGGCGCTGGGCGGCTGCCCCGTGAAGTGATAGTTGATGATCTCCGCCTGCTTGGTGGCCTCCGCGGACGCGGAGGGCGCCTGGCCGGGCTTGGAGTCATTGGAGGCAGTGGGCATGCCGACGCGCAACCCCAGGTTGACGTCTCCCACGTCCTTGAGCGCGATGCGGGCAGGGGCGTCTGGCGCGGCTGCCGGAGCACCCGGCGCTTTGCCCTGGCCCGGCGGAAAGAGTCCTGGGCTGGCCGGACTATACGGAGCCAGCGGCGGCGGACTGAGCAGATTGGGCTGAAGCGTAGGCACAAGGGGATGCGTGAGCGGCTTGCTGAAGTCAATGGGTGCGGAAGTGTCCGTCTTGGGCTTATCGAGCGAAAGGGTTCCGGGCGAAAACAGGGACGGCTGCTTGGGAGGCGCAAGAAGCGAGGGGGGCGTGAGTTGGAAGCGATTGGCAAAGTCGGGCGGCAGCGGAACTGTGACCACCTTCTTCTTCTGCTCGGTGGTTGCTGCCGCCTGCGAGGTTGGATCGCGCTGCACCACGGAGCCGCCGCCGGATTGCTGAACGGTATGACTGAGTTCATGCGCCAGCAGACGTTTGCCCTCGCCGGAGTGGGGATTGTAGCGCCCTGCGGCAAAAAAAACATCTTGGCCGACGGTATACGCGTTCGCCTGCACCTCTGCGGCTGATTGCGCCGCCTGCGGGCCGGTGTGGATGCGCACCCGGCTCAGGTCTCGGCCAAAGCGCGGCTCCAGGGAAGCGCGGGTTGTGGCGTCGAGCGGCTGTCCCGGCGAGTGCAGCGCCTGATGTACGCTGGCCGGAGCCTCAACCGAGGGAACGGCAGCACCTGAAGATTGGCGATGCAACGCAGCAGCGGCGGCGGAGGGGCTGGCAACAGGCGCTCCGCTCAGAACCTGCGCGGCCATCGCATCGGCCTCGGATTCGAGCGGATCGTTCACCGCTCCAACGGCGAGCTTGCGCTGCACCGGCAGGCGCGATGCGGCGTTGGCGGGAATTGCCGAGGGCAGCGCGGGCAACAGCGTTCGGTGAGCACCAGCATTGCGTTCGCGAATCGCCGAGGCAGAGAGGGCGATGGGCAGGACTGAGTGCGCTGCCGTCTTCGCGGGGCGCGATGAATCAAAAGCGGAGAAGCTGGTCATTCGAACCTCCAAAGGTGTTCCTGCTAAGGCGCTGCCTGTGCAGCCGGTGGTTTGGCTTTGGTGTTTGCTAGCTGGCTGGCCAGAACCCAGCCGGTTTTACCTTTTTCGGCGCCTTCGGTGACGGTAATTTTATGCCATTGCGGCTTTGGCGCGCCGGCTTTGGGCGCGGACCCCTTGCCGCCGGCGGCTTTGGGATCGGGGAGGTTGAATTTTTGACCTACGCCGATGTCGATCATCTCCACCCGGGTGTCCTTGGCGAGCTTGGCGATCTCGGTTTTTGCGGCGTCGGCGGGGTCGGCGACCAAGGGTGTATCGGCGTCCTGAATGAATTTTCCCGAAGCAGTGTAGAACTTGATCAGGTCCTCCCCTGCCGAGTTCTTGCTCTTGTTCCACAGGCTCTGGGCCTGCTTGAATGTGCCGCTGGGCGCATCGTCGGAGATCTTGGTCAACGGCAATTTGGAGAATTTACCGGCGGCGTCGATCTTCCAGCCCCATTGGACAGAGCCGTAGGTCGCGCCGGTCTGAACGCCGGTAACGGCCAAGGCCGTGTCTTCAAATATCTGGCTGGAATTAGGACCCGCGCCGGGTATTTGCGGAGTATCCCTCATCACGGCATCCTTCTCATGGAGGACGCCTTTTCCGTCGCGGTGGTGGAAGCCGTGCGTCCCCACCTCGGGCGCGGTTTCAACAGGAGTATCCCAGAGGTGATCGTTGGCTTTGCCTGCGCCGGTCGCGTAGAGAGGATTGCGGAAAGGCGCGTTCTGGTCGATGTTGACCCCCTCGCCGGGACCGGCGGGAAGTGAGCGGTCCTTGATAGTGTGATCTGGGGCCACATCTGGCGTAACGACCGTGTTACTGTTCTTGCTGACCACGTCCTGCACAACGCCGATCAGGGTGGCGTCAACGGGGTCCTTAGGCTTGAAATGGAGTTTGATTTCTTCGATACCGTCCTTGGTGGCCCGCTCCTTGTAAGTTGCCGTATCCCACTCCCCGCCCCAGGTGGCGACGGCGCGATGAAGAATGGGTTGCGAGGGGGCCATCGCTGCAAGTTGCGAACTCAGTACTGATCCATGCATGCGCGGCCCGTATTCGACAGCAGGGACAGCGGCATCGGCGGCTCGTTCGGTTGCGCTCGAGGGGTTGCCCAGCTGCCAATCGCTCTCTAGCGGGGCGGGGCGGCTGCCTTGCTGGGCCACATGCGCCAGTTCGTGAATCAGCAAGCGGCGGCCGCTGGCGGTTTCGGGAGCATAGCGGCCCCGGTCAAAAACAATGTGATTGCCGGCGGTATAGGCCAGCGCGTTCACGGCGCTCGCCGAGTCAGACGCTCTTGTGTCCGTGTGCAGGCGGACTGCACTGAAATCGCGCCCGAAGCGCGGCTCAACAAAGGCGCGGGTCTGCTCGTCAAGCGGCTGGCCAGGGGACTCTAGCGCCTCGCGTACGCCCGGCAATCGCGGACGCGGAGCAGTGTTGACAGGAATCGCCGCAGGCCGCGCGGGCAGCAGGGTCGGATGCGCTGCTGCGTTGCGTTCTCGAATCGCAGAGGCGGGACACGCGCCGCACAAATTCGAGCGCGCGCCAGAATGCGAGGACCGGGAAGCATCAGCAATCGATCGGGTTATCATTCGGGGCCTCCTATGCAATTGCGTCTCTGCCGCTTGATTATTTTTCGCCGAACAAACTAGAAGCTGTTTCATTACCCGGTTTTGAAAGGGCACGGCTTCAGCCGTGCCGCTACGGAGCCAGTAAAATCGCGGGCTTTAGCCCCTGAGGAAACAGCCCGCAATGCACCAGATTCGGTTATGAAACAGCCTCTACTCAGTGAGTTCATGCGCGACCTCCGCCACAAAGAAATGATGCGCGGAGATGGCGCGGCTGAAAACGTAGGGTCGAGGGCCATTGTTGAAGCGGACCAGATCATTGTCATTGATGAACTTCAATAGCCCGTTTTTGCTGTTGTCCTGATTGAGAATCGCCTGAATTTCCGGGTTGTAATCATTACTGAAGGTTTGTAAGCTTACCTGCCCTGGCTTCGGAGCACCGGTCGTAAAGCTGCCTCGCGCAGGCATTGGGGTAGTGGTGCCCGCGGGCGCGGAACCGGAGGCGGCCTTCGGCTTGACCTTATGCAGCGAATCGAGCTGGTTCTTGATGGCCGGGTTACCGCTGACCAGCGCGGAGATGCCCGGCTTCGTCACCATTGAATCCTCAATCAACCGCACGTATCCGATAGCCGACATTGCTCCGCTGCTGAGAGGAATATAGTGAACCCCCGGAATATGGCGCTTATGCACATTCACTTCATAGGAGACGATCTTGGCTGCGGGAATGCCCTTCTGCCTGAGCTGCTCGGACTTGGGAGTGATGGTCTTGTGATCGGGACTCGCGGGATCGGGATTGTCTTCGGTATCGAGAAGCGTCACGCGGTCGATCAGCGACAAAGTAGTGATCTTGCTCGGGTCGACGGAGTTCACGAGCCTGGAGCCGCCGCGGCTGTGTCCGGAGAGGCGCAGCGAGGTCATTGGCCGGTAGATGCCAACGCTCTTCAGGCTCTCGACGATCTCCGCGTCGCTGATGGTGTTGGTTGCCGGGAAGGCAGGCACGCCAATCATCACCCAATCCGTGCCGGCAGAGGCGCCGCGCATGCCGTGCGTCAGAACATCGTTGCCCTGATCGCCCTGGACCGCTCCGGCAGAGAAGAATACATGCACGTTCAACGGGCCGGTGGCGGCTTTGCTCACTTTGTCCGGTACAAAGATCAAGAACTCCCCGTAGGTAAAAGTCTTTAGCTTCTTGCCGGCTTCATCGGCGCGGATCGGGTTCAGATCCGGTGGAACAACATTTCGCCGCACGGTATTGCGGGGCGCGGCTGCCGGCTTATCCTGCTGCGCCACATGCGCCAGTTCATGCGCAATCAATCGCCTGCCGAGTGCGCTGTGCGGATCGTATTGGCCATCGGCAAAAACCAGATTGGAGTTCACAGCATAAGCGCGGGCATGAAGAGCGCGGGCGGATTGAGCGGCCCGATCATCCGTATGCACGCGCACCTGGCTGAGGTCGCGATTAAATCGCGGCTGAAAGAAGCTCCGCAAAGATTGATCGAGCGGACGGCCTGAAGAACGAATCACCTCTTCAGCAAGCGGCAGCGCGGCGGACTCAACCGGCGCGGCATTCTCCGCTTTGCGTTGGATGGTATCCGGCGGCCCTGCGCTGCCGGATGTGCTGGGCGGCGCAGTGTTTGAGCCGCTGGCCGGCGCGCTGCCCTGAGGCAGGTGATCGATGGCGTCCTCCATCTTGCTGCCCCGGCCAACAATCATGTTATGGTCTCCATGGCCGACCGGAATCACCTGGTAATTGTCGCGGAGAGCTTTGAATGTAGGCGATTTTTCTCCGCCCAGTTCCTTCTTGTGGCCTGAGAACCAATTCACAATCGATGCGTTCAAAGTCTCATGCCGTTCTTTATAAGACGAGTTGGTATAGTAAGCGCGGAAGCGCATGCTGGTTTGCAGGTAGGCAAGCTGTTGAGCTTCGGTAGTGCCCGCCTTGGTAAGTTCCGCCAGATCGAGGTTCAGGCGCTCCGTAACCCAATGCGTCACCTTGCCTAATTCATTGGGTCCGTTGATTGCGTCAAAGAGCGCAACCTCGCCGATTTTGGCGGAGAGGCGCGGCTGGCCTTTTTCTCCGAGAATGTCGGCGATCGGCGCGCCCGCGCCGCTATGCCCGCCGAAGATAACCCGCGAAATCTGAGGCGCGGGCTGGTCCCCGAAGGCCCCTTGGCTTGAAAGCACGCGAAAGACATCCGCTATATAAGGATCGCTGTTGAAATTCGGTCCAAACCCCGAGCCTCTCGTACCTTGAGGCAGTATTCCGATCATCGGATGGCCGCTGGCTTTGATCTGCTGCTCCATGCGGTCATACTCTACATCCCGCACAGTGCCCGGATCGTCGTTCTTTTCTCCGCGTTCCCGATAGCCGATGTTGTGCCCATGCAGAAAAAGCAGCACTTCGACCGGCTTGCTCAAGTCGAGTCCGTCGGGCATCAACACAATCGCCTTGCCGTTCGCGGACTCTGCCGTCGTCTTCTTCCTCGCCTCTGCCTCTTTCTTCTTGTCCGGGTCTGTGTCCAGGTCTGCGTTTTGATTGCCCTCGCGCAGCCCCTCGATAGGAATACGGCGCACTTGGCTCACGCTCTTGACGCCCTTATTCCACTTCACCCCGTCGCTCCAGCCGGGCAGGGAATAAAGCGCCGCATTGGAGTTGGGGCCGACCGCCTTATTCGCCGCTGCCCCGGCGTGCATTGAAGTCACCTCTGCCGAGGTGAGTTTTTCCAGCCGCTTGACGATGTCTGCCGGCGCAAATCCGTTGAGCTTTTCAGCGACAATCTTCCAATCGCCAGAAGTACGCGCCTTGGCCAGTTCGTCATCGTATTCCTGCACCAGTTTGGCGATGCGGGCAGCCTCGTCTGCCGCCGGGTCGCGCTGAATGCAGTGGGAATGAGCAGAAGAGATCCCCGGCATGCGGGCCAGATTGCGGTGCCCACCGGCATACTGCTGTTGAATGGTGTGAGTCAGCTCGTGGGCCAGCAGACGCTTGCCTTCGCGGGAAGCGGGATCGTATTTCCCCGGAGCGAAGACCACATTGTTGCCCAGCGTCCAGGCCTGCGCCTGCACGGCCTGCGCCGACGCGCCCGCCGACGGACCGGTATGGATTCGAACCTGCGCGAAGTCTTGCCCAAAGCGCGACTCCATGAACGACCGCGTTGGTGAGTCGAGGGCCTGGCCGGGAGAGCGGAGAACCTGATGCACAATCGGCGGCGCTTCCGTGGGAGTGACCACTCCGGCAGCCTTGCGGCGCACCGCCGGCGCGCCAGGTTGGATGGACGTGAGCGCGCCGCCGCTCAAGACGCTCTCCGCTACGGCATCGGCCTCGGCCTCCAGCGGATCGTCTGTTTCTCCAACCGCCAGCTTGCGTTGCAGTGGCAGTGGTCGCAGCGGGAATGGTGTTGCCGCATGAATCAGCGGCGCGACAATCCGCGCCGGAGGCTGAGTCGCGTTTTGTTGGCCACACGCGTTTGCATAAGCGCCTTCGGCAGGGGCGCTCTGCTGTGCAGGCCGAGGGCCGCGTCCGCTCTTGCGCGTCTGCGCCAAGGCCGCAACGGCGGTCATCTGCAACCTCCAGGGCGGCTGCGCAACCAGCCCTGCTCCCACAATTGCATGGCAATGCAGGATCGATCTGCGCGCTTCGGATTGATCTTTGCCAAGCGGTGCTTCAAGGCCAGCTCCCGTGCGTGCGCGTCTCTCATCTCGGGCTGTAGTTGATCAGCGGCGGCACAAACTGAATCCCAGCGCCGAGGCCGATGAAGGGCTGCCAGCCTTGCCAGGAGGACTGACCGGCAGCGGGGGAATCCAGCCAGCTTCCTGCCGCGCCGCCCGTGATGGTGAGGAAAAACTGCCAGCGGTTCGGCACGATGTCCTGCGTCCACTGCACTCCGCCCGTGAGGTTAACCGTGGTGCCGTTTTCCCCCGCCACCCTGCTCGCGAAGGTTCTCGCCACCCCCGGCTGCAAGAGCACCGAAAACTGGGTTCCGTCCTTGTTATAGAAGACGACCGAAGGCTGAAGGTATGCCTGGGCATTTGTACCGGTGAGTATCGTCCGGTTCCCCGACTGAGTAAGCGGACGGGAGGTGCCGGGCAGCGGGAAGTTCTCGCCGATTTGCACAAAGCCGCCCAGTTGCACATTCTGGTTGGCGTCGTTGGGCCGCGAATTGAGAACCAGCCCTGCGGCGATATTCGGCTGGTAGACCTGATAGTAGGCAGAACTCGGCGTACTGAGATGATGGCCGGAGCCAATGCCCCCCGGTCCGCCGAGCGGAAGCTGCGCACCCAACGGGGTAATCGGCAACTGAAAGACGAGCAACGGATCCGGCGGAGTCGCTGGCCGGGCCGGTGGATTCTGTCCTTGCCCCTGACCTTGTGGCTGGTTCTGCGGTGGCTGCTTCGAGGGCTGGGTTGGCGGTTGTTTTTGGGGCTGATTTTGCTGCGGTTGTTTTGCGGGCTGATTTTGGTTGGGCTGTTTCTGAGGCTCGTTTTGCTGGGGCTGGTTCTGCTGCGTGTTTGGCTGCTGCTGATTCTGCCCCGGCGCTGGGGTGTTGGGTTGCGGTGCGCCGCCAGTGGTGACCGCCGACAACACAACACTTCGACGGTCCGCGGCATTTCCCGGGGTCGGGCCGTGGTCGATCATCCGGGTGATCCGCGAGGGCGCAATCCCATTTTCCATCAGTACCGCTTTGGCCTCGTGGGCCCGGGCGCAAGCCAGCCGGACGTTGTACGCCTCCGGACCGTCAACGCTGGCATATGCATCGATCTGAACGTTCAGGATCGACGGCAGCAACTTTGCGAAATCTTCCACGCCTTTGCGGGCATTGCCCGACCAGGTATCGCAATCGACGTTAAACCGAAAGGTCGATCCCGGCGTGAAGACCCGCGGCCCAGCCTCGCAGCCCTCGGGATTGCCGATCTTCTTCGTCCCGCAGCCGGTGCGGCGCAGAATCGACCCGCTGTTCTGCTGCAAGACATGCGTCAGTTCATGAGCCAGCAGCTTGCTGCCGCTCCTCGATCGCGGTTGGTATTGGCCGGAGGCAAAAACCAGGTTGTTGCCCACGGTATAAGCCAGCGCGTTCACGGCGCGGGCTGACTCCGATGCGCGCTCATCGGTATGTACGCGCACGCGGCTGAAATCGGCCTGGAAGCGCGGTTCCATGTGGCTGCGCACCGCTGCATCGAGCGGCTGGCCCGGAGATTGCAGCACTTGATCGACCACGGCGGGCGCGGCCATGCCGGCATCGGATCCCGCGCACTTGCGTTGCACCGTTTCTTTCTTTTTTGCGCAGTCTTCGCAGGGTTGGCCGCTGCCTTCGCAGGCGCATTGGCGGCGAAGCGCGGTGGCGCCGGATGAGATCGGCGCTGCTGTGCCCGAGGGACTCATCACGTCTTCCGCAACCCGGTCGGCCTCGGCTTCCAGCGGATCGTTGGCCGCGCCGACGGCTAGTTTGCGTTGCATCGGCAGCAAGCTGCCCGCGGAACTACGCGCCCAGAGAGCTTGAGAATCGTTTGCCGCGGCGTGGAGCGGCGCTCGATGCGAACTCCCCTGTGCCGAATGCCGCCCACTTCCGTCTTCATCGAACCCAACAGGAATCGCGCGGGGGACAGAAGGCAGGATGCCGGCATGTCTGCTCTGCTCCTGCTCTGGAGTCTTCGGCGCAGGGCCTGCGGCAATGGTTGGCTTTGACGAACTTCGGGAGCGAGTAGAGAGGGAAGGCGCGGCAGTTGGCATATCACACCCCCACTGTTGCCGGCGATTGGGCTACGCGCTGGCAGTGGAGCAGGAAGGTTGGGTCAAGCTGCGCAACGCGCCGTTCCAGGCGAGCCATTACGGCGGGGTGAGTTTTAGTATCGCCGAGCAGATGCGTATAGCCGAGCGCTGCCGCGGTATGAGGATTGTAGGCCTCCGACCAGGACGGGAAGAGATAGCGCATACTGACGCCGCGATGGGCCGATTGCGGCGCGATGCGGTGATAGTCGATGCAGCAGGCGAGCAGAAACTGCTCGATCAGCATCGTGAAGCCGGACTTCTCCGGCAGCTCGGCCCAGAGCGCGCGATGCGCCGGATTGCTGACCATGTCGAGCGCGGTCTGTGCGTAGTGGCGGATGAATTCAACATTGTTTGCCCCGAGGATGCCGCAGTTCTCTTCGCGAAACCAGGTGGTATTGCGCGAAGAGGCCCACTGCCATTCCACGGGCAAGCTGAGGTTGTGGCGGTCAAAAAGATATTCAATATGACGCGGGCCGCACCAGGCATTTTCGAGCGGGTGGCTCTCCGGGCACTGCGCAAAGACCTGCGCCGAAGTCAGCCGCGACGGCAGCGGCCGCCACAGAAAAACATCCGTGTCGATATGAACGAAGGGACGGTCCTGGAGGCTATAGGCCAGCAACTTGCCCAACGCCCACCATCCGGGGTCGGCATCGTGCAGTTGATCGAGTTCCGTCGAGACATTGTCGAATTTCAACCCCAGCAGATCGATCAGCAGCCGCTTGCCGGCAGTATCGGTAACCAGCTGGGTTTCGGCAAAGTGCTGCCGGGCCTGCTGGAGCGAGAGTCCCCAGGCCAGCAAGTGGTGCTGGGGCTCTCGCCAAATGCGGCCCTTGTATGCCTGGAAAGGCTTGCTCCAGAATGACCAGACAGCTCTCATGCGTTTCGGCTTCCTCGCGATTATTCTTTGGGCGGTTCCGGATTCTGCTTCTCTTTGGCCTCAGCTTGCTTAGCGGCCTCCACTTGCTTAGCCGACTCGGCCGCGGCCTCCTGCTCTACACTCGCAACCACGTTGCTGGGAGGGTTCACATTCAGCAATCCGGTCGTCACTGTGCCGCCCAGGATCCGGATAATGGTCGTGGACGCAACTCCGGTGACAGTCAGCGTGGGCAATGTGCCTGCGTACTGTACCGGGCCAAGCGCGCCGGAAACAGAGCCGGTGATAGTCACGATATCAACATTGGGGGTGTTGTTCGCATTCACATTTACCCCGGGATTGCCGATGACGCTGATCGGGACATTCACTGTAGCCTCGCCTGGAGTTACATTCACCGGGCTGCCGATAGTCGCGATATTGGCTGCGCCGCTGTAACTCAGCTGAAAGTTCAGTGTTGCAGGCGCAACGGGGGTATAGCTGAAGGTGACAGCCAGATTGATCTTGGAGACGGTCTGCGATGTGGTTGTGGGCGTCGCTGTCGTCTCAATGCCGCCGATGTTGCCGGACTGGTCTGAGATGATGGTCACTGCTGTGCCCCCGATTACTGTGCCGGCGGAATTGAGCAACTGAAGGGTCATGCCGGTGATGATCAGCGACGGCGCCAGATAGAACCAGCTATCGAAGTCGGCGGCTTTAAGATTGTTGCCGGTTGGCAGCGAGAGCATCACGCAGGGGCTGCCATCGGCGATGCGGTTTGTGGTTTGCCCGAAGGCGGTCCCATCCAGATAGAGATTTCCGCTCGGCCCATTGGCATAGATCGCTCCGCTATCCAGCCGCACCCGCACGCGGGCAAAGCCCAACGGCGCCGCGCTGTTGAGCCCGCCGTTCAATGACGTGTAGAGGAAATACGACTCATAGTAGGCCAGGCCGGTAAGGTTCGCGACAGGGGACCATGTGACCTGTGTGCCGGCGACAGCGATTCCCAGCGGCGGATCGATCGCCGAGACCGAGCGCCCGAATACATTTGTGCCGGGCGGGTAATTGCCCTTGCCCGGAAGGCCCGCCGCGACTCCCTCCCACGGCGCAACCCAGTTGGGCACCGCAGGCATCTCCATCGAAACCTGAAAATTACCACCGCCCCAGGGGCAGGTGGTTGTCTGGTCAAAGGTGACGGAAAGCCCGTTCAGCACCAGCTCGTCCACGGTCATCACGTCATCGTTATTCCAGCTGGTGCCGACTACATGGATGGCTTGCACCCCGGTTTCGACATCGAGAGCGGTCAATGGCGAGAAGAGCAAGCGGCAATCGCTGACCACATAGTTCCCAAAGTCTGCCTGTCCCGCTGCCGGAACGGCAGAGTTGGACGGACGCAAGGCCATGCACGCCAGCGGCGCGTGAAAAATCCGCGTGTAATCGGGAAGTTGTTCGTAGCCGCCAGCGCTGCCGCACGGGGGCCATTCGATTCTTCCTTTGGATGTGCGGGCGGGAATCGTCCAATAATCTCCGCTGGTGTACTGGCCGCCCCAGAATGTCACTTCGATGCCGTTCTCCAGTTGCACCGGCGAGGGCGAAGTCGGTACGCCTGTCCCCGTGGCCAGCGTGCCGGACTGATCCCAGCGCCTCATGCGGGGATTCAGGTTTTTATTGATGCCTGTAATCGGAGCGGCAAAAGTGACCTGCAATGTGGCTGGATTGACAGTCTGGATCTGCAGGAGCTGTCCGGGCTTGTTGGCCGGCTGCGCGTAAGTGTAGCTGTCATCCGTAAGCTCGACCCATTGGTTGTTCTGGAAGCCGAGGTTGGCGTCGGGTCCGAGGCTCGATACGGTGAGCACCGCTCCGCTGATGTTGGTAATCCGCGTAACCACCGAGGCGTTCTCGCGCGACCACTTGAAGGTGGCGGCGCCGGCCTGGCCGCTCCCGTGGATCTCGACGCGGTAGAGCTGATTTTCAAGCCCTTGATACCCGGCGGATGCAATCGGCTGGCACCCGCATTCGCTGCCGGTCTGATTGGTGTCCGCGCTGATCAGGCCAGTGTGCGGGGCAGGCGTGGTCGATGTGCCGGCATAGAGCATCTGGCAGCAGGGCATCAGCAGCGTAACCGGATTGGCCGGGTTGATCGCCTCTGCCTTTTGAATGGTGCTGGTGGGAATCACCGACCCGATAACCCGCCAAACCGTTTTCAGGCGCACGGTCGTGTCAGCCTGGCCGAGAGCCGGCTCCAGCAGGCAGCAGTCATCGAGACCGGTAATGAGCTGCTGCCAGACCTCAAGCACGAACTGCACGGTGTTGCTGCTGGAGTTGGCCGCGGCAATCAGTTGCTCGGCGCAGTAGGTGGGGCTAATGAGGTAAGGCTGATCGTCGTAATTCACTGACGCCGGGTTCTCCACCAGCAGCCCATTGACGTAATAGCGGCCCGCTCCGATCAGGATGCTGCTGCCGGAGATGGTGATTTCAAAGCCGGCGCAGCCCGCGGGCCCGCCATATTGCCCGATGACATCGGTATTGGTGATGCCATCGATATGGCCGTCAATGAAGCATTGCTCGTTGGCGTCCGAGTCCAGATCGACGCGGCCCTGCTGCTTTAACACCGCCGTGTACTGCTTCGCGGGGTTGAAACGTATGCGGCTGAAATCACCCTTCATATCATCCTGCCTATCTGTTTTCTGCTGCCGGTTTGGTTTTGTTTCCCGTGCTTCCGGGGAATCCTGCGAGTTGTTGATAGGTGCGCTCAGTCCCCGCACCGTTTCAAAATTGCTCCCTGCGCATAGGCGTCTAAATCAAGCCAATGCCGATGCCGAAGGGCAAATCTCCCGTCTCGGTGCAACCGCAGCGCGGCGGCGCTTGCACTTGCCCATAGCCGTATTCCATCGTCGGAATTTCCTCGACGACCGAACGCGAGGGGATGAGAAATACTCCGCACTCCAGGCTCGCGGGCAAGTACTCTGCCGCGCGAATCTGGATATTGGTGACTGCTTCGGTCTCCTGCATCTGGTAGTAGACGCCCATCTGCGAGCCGTTATCCGCGCCCTTCCAGATCGCCATCGGCACATCGCCGCTCAGCAGGCAATAGCCTGGATTGCCGAAGCGCAGCGAGACAAATGTCGGTTCAATGATCTGTCCGTTCGCGGTGGGCGAGGTAAGACAGAGATATTGCCGAGGCGTAATGGAGCTGGCCGGGAGCCATGAGAAGCGCACGCAGCCAATCTGTACGCGGTTGGCAATCACCGGTGCGGCCCAGGGATCGAGACAGCCCATCTTTGCCCAGAAGATAGTGTTCGAAGCTAGCTGAATCGCCTGCGCCCAGACGCGGCCAATCACCGTCGAGTCCTCGATGTGCAGCGTGGGTCCCGGGCTGGCCAGGTCAACACCCGCAATCGCCGGGCAATACGGCGTGCCCGCGTCGATAATGCTTGAGCAGATGCGCGCGGTGCAGGTTGGAGGCAGAGTGACCGGCCCGCTGATGACGCGGTTGAGCACCAGCGTCACGCCGATGGCCGTGCCCGTGACGCTCGGCTCTTCGGGATGCGCCGCATCGCCTTTGGTCGTAAGTGAGATGCCGGGGACCAGGGTGCAATCGGCAAGCTGCACGCAGGCCTCATCGCCGGAAAGTATCAACTGTCCGCTGATCCACAGGCCGCTGAAGAGGAGACTGCCCATCGGCGGCGAAACTTCGTTGCTATCAACCGCAATCGTCGGGGCGTGGACTTCTATATTGCCATTCAGCGTGACGCAGGAGTTCTTCCACTCCGGCGGTACGCCCGCTGTTGCGGAGACCTCGGCGGCAACAATGAGCAACTGGCTCTGGGCCGGAATCTGAATCGCGTTTGCGCCGGTCAGGTTGATTGCGTACGTCGCGAAGTTGGGCAGAATGATTGTTCCCGCCGAGTTCGCTGGCAGCCTGTTCCATGCCACGACCGCGGAGAGCAGCGTAGGGTATTGCGTTGATCCGACAATGGCCTCGAAGAGGTTGGAGCTGTTTGCGAATTCGACTCCCGTCGGCGTTCCCGGTTGGACAATATTGGCCGTCCGGTCGTAGTATCCGCCCGCCATCAGCGCTGGCGCTCCGTAGTTATAGTTGACGAGCAACTGTTTGGGAATTGCCACGCCGGGTCCGTACTGAATGCGCCCGATCTGCGGATCAATCGCGATCATTCCATTGGCAACCGTGCAGACCGAGCCATCCAGCGCTTCTGCAAGATTGGCGCAGGTAATCTGCGCGGCCGGAACATTCACGCCGTCGGCGATCAGTTCGATGCTGCCGGAGTAGAAACCGTCCGGATTCGCGCTGAAGCGAGCGAGCGAGATCGGCTCCGGCACATCTGCTTCCTGCACCAGGGAGGAAAATGCGGTCAACGCCGTGGTGGGCTGAAAGAGCGGTATGGGTCCGCCCAGTGAACTGAAATAATATCCGCCGCTGCCTAGCGAAAAAGCCGGCGCGCTCGTAACCGCAAAGCTCTGCCAACGCCACATCCAGACGGAAACCTGCGGTACATTGAAGCGGCCGGGACCGTGCAGGGCAATCTCCAGCGGCGCGCTATCCGGCGATTGCGCCACGCGATTGCGCGGAGTGATGTTGCGCACGTCGATGGTGCGATTCAGCCCGGTAAATGGGCCGTTCAGGTCTTCGAGGTCAGTGCCGGTGCGCAGGCTGGCGGTCGCAAATTGCGTTGACCGCACATCGCGCATGCTCACCGTCGTGACCAGGTTGCGAAACTCCTCGACCGCCATCGTCGAGCGGCCGGAGACATCGTGGGTGATCTGCTCAAGCGCGATCAGCGTCCCTTTGCGCCGCCGGTAGCCGATGGTATTGGCTACTTCGGCCCGGCTGTCGGGGCTGGTCAGCGCGGCGGTGTAGACCGTGTTGTAGCCGATGAGCTGGCCAATGTACGGAATCGCCCAAGGCGCGCAGGTCTCGATGAACTGGTCGTCGTAAAGCTGGGCGAGATTATCCTGCACCAGCCCGTATTGGCTTTCAAGCACCGCAAACAGGGCTTGCAGCGGCCCGCCCTGCGCGACATCGCGGTTGCGAAATACCGCGGGCAGCAGGGAGTAGATTGGCGAAGGCGTCGTGCTCATGACCACACTCCCACATTGCCCATTGAAGCCGGATCGAGCAGCAGAATCTGCGCGCCGGTGGGCGGAATTGACCAGGATGCGTTACCGGGAACAGGACCGCTGGCGCAGAGCAGATTGGCAGGGGGCCCGCCGCCTGATCCACTCAAATTAAGCGCGGTGAGGTTGACTGCGATGACGCCGGGAATCTTCTGCGCGATTTGAATGATCTGGCTGGCCGCAACGCTTTGGCCGGGTGCAAGCTGCCCGAAGGCGAAGGCTGCGGTCAATGCCTGCCAAACCTGAGGAATAACCACCGTTGGATCGTAGGTAGGCGCGTTCACCAGTACCTGCATTCCTATTTCAAAATTTTGCGGAGAGTAGCTCACGGGCAGTACCGGCACATTCGGCAAGCCGTAAGTCTGGTATGCCTGTAGCAGATTCTGCACAACCGGGTCGCTGCCATTTACCTGCGTCCCGCCTTCGCCGGCAAGGGTAAGAAAGATTCCCCGGGTTGAACCAAACCAGGTCCATGTCGCCAGCGCCATCGCGATACCGGCAAAACCCAACGCGAAGTTCTGGTAATCCTCAAGCGATACAACGCGCCCCAATGTGAGCGTGGGCAGCGGAGCAGATTGTTGCGCCGAAGCGGGTGTTGCCGGGTCCGCGCCGCCCGTTGCAGGGCCGGGGTTGGTCACATTTTGCAGCCCCTGCGGACGGTCCAGCGGCTGGGTCAGTTGCCCCGCCGCCACCATGCCCGCGATGCCGATTCCCTTGCGATACTGCGCTTGGATATTCGAGGTTCCGGTCGGTGTGCGCGAACCGGTGACGCCATCGCCAAACTGAATAAACGGGCCGCCGGTGGAGCTGGGCCGGGTGACAAAAACACGGTCGCTGGGCGCGGAGGAGAGGAAGTTGGGAACCTCATTCCAGAGAAGATTATTGATCCGCACCTGAAGCGTGGATTGTACGCCGCTGGTTGTCGCCGCCGATGTATAGGTCAGCGGCGATTGCTTGAGCTGGTACTGCAATGCCGCGTTGGTGGCATCGCCCGAGCCGACCACTTCGCGCATTGTCTCCCCATGCGAGGCCTCGACGGCGTTGGCATTCACGTTCAGCGTGGGCGTGTCGTAGATCCGTTGCAGCGGAGAAGCCAGGGTCAGCGCAGTCGTGGCTCCATTCACCGTTGCAACGCTTACCAGAGCGGACTCGCCGGCAAGAGGATCGGCAGTGATCGAGGGCAGCAACTGCAACGAAGCGGTGGGAACCGACAAGGTTCCTGCCTGGCCGGTGACGGTCAGAACATCCCAGAGCAGGTTGCCGTTAATATTTGGATCGTTGATCGGCGGGAAGGCGTCGATGAGAAAAGGCTGATTGGCACTGGCCGCGAGAGATCCCGTCGCCCCCGTGGGAGTGAAGCCGCCGGCGCTGCTTCCGCTGGGAATGCCTCCGCTGGTGATCGTTCCGCTCAGCGGCACTGTTGAAACGATGCGCGCCCGCTTGCCGCTGACGCCGATCGGCGCGTTGTCCGAGATGGTTTGCAGCCCGGTGAGCGTAATCGACTCGGCGTATGTGGGAAGAATCATGCCCGCGGCCAGGGAATTCAAAGGAAAGGCCGGTGGAGGAGTGAGTGTCGCAGCAGTCAACGGCAGATTGGCAAAGGTCAGTAACTGGCTGCCTACATATGCGGTTGTCGAGCGCGTATTGAGCAGAACATACAATTCGAGCAGTAGATCCACGTCTGTACTGAGACTACCCAAGGTCGGTGTGAGTTGCGTGCCGCTCGCCAGCGTCAGTTGTGTCGTCTTCGCCGAGAGCGCGTAGAGAGCGGGGTTTGTCTCCGTCACGCTCTTGATCTGAAAAAGGGACGTACCCGCGCCCGTCGCTCCGAACCATTCATCGGGTACCAGGCTGACCAACAGCAGCCATTGCGACTGATTCGCCGCCGCGTTGGCTCCGCTGGCCGTTGGACTCAACCCCGCATAAGAGTTATCCAGATTGATTGCCTGGTTTCCCTCATATTGGAAATCCCAATCCGTCGGTATGTCTGTCGCAGTAAAGTTTGCGTTCGAATAGGGCTGAATATTGCTCAGCGTCGCGGGAGCAAACATTCCCGGCGAGGGTGCGTTGTACCCGTAGAGCGCCGCCTTGGTCCGGAATATATAGAGGCATACCGTCGCGGCGGTCCCCTTGAGGGCGGTCGGCAACTGCTGATCCCACGAGACCAGGGTATTGCCGCCAACTGAATCAACTTGCACAGCCGTTACATACACGACTGCCGCCGGGCCTGTTTGCGATGGAATGCCATTCGGAGCGCTGATAAACAAAAGCGCATTGCCGACCTGAATGTTGTTGGAAGTTCCCGCGATCCATGTCGAGGTTTCGCCTCCCTTGAGCACCCAGGGAATCGAAGTCGCCGCGGGGATCGCGTTATTGGCAATGGTTGCGGTCAACGCCGCGGCTGTTTCAAAGACCTGCGGCATCTGCCCCGGCCCCGGAACGCTCTGCACACGGGTTCCCGCAGGGAGGGAGACAACAGGCGGCGAACCCGGCGCGGTGGCGAGCGTGAACGCAAGCACCGTGGATGCGCTCACTCCCGGCGAGGGCTTGTAGCCGACAAGGCGCGCCAGTTCAAATACGCTGCGGCCCTCAATCGCGGTTCCCAGATAGGCTTCATTGGCCAGCCGCTCGGTGTAGAAGGTGAGAATGTCCAGCACTTCGGCCCATGCGTCAATCAGCGCAATCGAGAAGTCGCCGCTGTCGCGGGTCCGCAGGCCGGCCAGCGCCGGATAGCTATACGAGGAAAGCGCGGCCTCCATCGAGGCCAGGAAGGTTGGATAGGTTCCCACGCGATAATTGATCGCCGGCAGCGCGGGGCGATTGACCACCGCGACCGGCGTCTCTTGCGTCACTCCCGCGCAGCATCCGCAGAGTTGATCTTGTGTGTCCTGGCATCCGCAGCTCATTTGCCACCATCCATAGTCAGCACCAGCAGGCCGTGATCGGCGTGGTTGGGGTCGTTGTCGCAGCGTGGAATCTCTGTTGCGCCCATTAAGAGTTGAGTCGGAGGCGCGGTTCCGGCTGGCGTGGGCCGGTCCATGCGCTCAAAAGTCAGCAGCGTAACTGCCGCAACGCCGATCACCTGTTGCGCGGCGGCAAAAATCGGGCTGGCATAAACAGTCTGGCCAAACTGGAAATTCGCGGCATTCAGCATCCCTGGCGTGCCGGTGCAACTATCGCCCGTGACCAGCAACTTCCAGACAGCAGCGTAAACATCCGCCGGGAAGAAGCTCGGCGACACACAGATCTCCAGTTCAATGCGGATGCCGACGAAGATCGCCTTCTCCACCACCAGGTCGGTGCCCATCATGCGCAGCATCTCCAGGCTGGTTTCTACCTCCGAGGTGAGGTCGGTTCCAGGGACTGTGGGGTCGATGCTGACAAAGGCCGAGTACCAGGAGCCGGTCCAGCGCAGAGTCCCCTGCGCCTCGCTGACGCCCGGCAGTGTCGCGGCAATTGCGCCGTAATCCGCCGCGGTGACGCAGCGCATCTGGCTTTGGAAGGCAAACGGCGCTACCTGCACAATGTGCTGCATCGTCTCCGCGTCAACGCCGCCGGCGGCAGCCAGTGGATTGCGCACGCCCGTGATTCCCGGCCCCTGAAAGAGGCAGTGCGCCAGCGCCTCGCGGCCCACATTGCCCGCCGAGCCGTTGCCCGTGCGGTAGGTTGCCGTAAAGTTGGCCCCCGCGTTCGGAGCCGCGCCATAGGTTCCATCGCCAAAGCGCAGATGCGCGGTTCCGTCCCACTCGATCTCCGGGATGAACGAAGTAAAGCCTTGGCTGCCCTGAACCTCGCTGAGCAGATCTTCCACGGGGCCCCAGTTGTTGCCGTCGTCGCTGGCTACGGTGATCTGCGGCGTCGCGGTGGAAGTATCCGGCGCGAGGAAGCTCGATGCCGAGGGCGGAAGCAGAAGTGGAGGGTTTGCCGCTTGCTGAGCGCTGAGCGGTGAAAATGTACCGCTCTTCTGCGCGTAAGGCCCGCCCGCCACGCCTGTGAAGGGAACCTGAAATACGCTGGTCGTCAGGCCTGTGGACAGCACAGTCAACAATTGCCCGTTCAAGAACACGCAATCGCCGCCCGTTAGCCCGGCAAAGATTCCCACTTCACCCGCAACGCAGGTATTTACCGCCGTGATCTGCGCCACCGTGCCGGTCAATGTCACGCTCGTAACGCTCACCGTCGGATAGAAAGGAACGGCAAAAGTGAGCGGCTGATTCGCCAGCACAGGCTCAAAGCGGGGACGCGGCGCCGCCGCTCCAGTTACCGTGGAGCAATTACAGCCTACGCCTGCAACGGGCGTAGGAGGCGCGGGCGGAACCTGGCCGATCGGCTCATTCTCCGTCCATGTTCCCTGATCGGCGGGAACCACATTGCCAAGCGCCACCGAGACGCCCACCGTGGGAACACCTGCGCTGGTAACTGCCGCAATGCACAGCGGAAACGGCAACGCGTCGGCGGCGTTCCATGCGATGTTGGTGAGCTGGGCTGTAGAATTCACCGGATCAACCAGAGCGCTGCCGGATTGATCTGTCGTCGATGCATAAGTAAGCCGCACCGCCCAACGATGCGTGGGATCGGCGTCGGCGGGCTCGCCGGTGACCGGGCCGAGCGCCTCTTCGAAGATCAGAACCTGGCCGGCGACAAGCGAGGTAAAAGCGCCAGCCAGAGTGGCCTGGGTGGTGCCCACCGGCAGACAGCAACTATCATCGCCCCAGGTATAAAACGGCATGCTGTTCTGCTCGGGGTAGATCTTGATCGCTTCCATGCTCTCGAAGACCGGACCGGGGCTGGCCTCGAGCAATGACGCATGATAGCCATCAAGCACCGGATCAATCGACGCGGCGACTCCGGGAACCAGCGGATAGAATTGCGTCCCCGAAGGCACAGTGACTGTGCTGCTGGCCGCGAGGCAAACCCAGGCGCGCGCGTTCGCGCCTTCGCCGACAAAATAATCGACTAACCGGGCGTGGCGGCGCAGCGAGATGCGGCTGCGCGCGGTGCCGATATACGCCTCGGTGTTGATCGCGTCCTGCAGATAGCTGATACGATCCGCCGCATAGGCCAGCGCCTCGACAAGCGTGATTCCCGGATCGGATTCGTGTGTCTCCGTCCAGGTGGGAACAAGCACAGAGATGCGGTCCAGCATCGCCTGGCGAATGCTGGCGAAGTCGCGGGCGAGGTAATGTATATCCGGCGGCGTTGCCAGATTGGACGGGCAGCACTGCGCCGTCTGGCAATCGACCGGCGTGGGGCACGACGCTTTGAACGAGAAGGTCGCGGTGTTGAGTTGCGAGTCGATACCCGCCGGCGGGTCATTGAATCCCGAAGGAGCGAGGTTGGCCGTGCTGTTGACCAATGTCAGCGTGTAGGGAGAAAAGTCTCCGCTGCCGTTGAGGTCAACAAGAATGGTGAGCGGATCCTGGTTGGTGGCCAGCTGAACCGCTCCGACTTCGATCGCTGTGTCACCGGTCAGCAGGATATTCGCCGGCGTCAGCACAAGTGCTCGCGCGTCTTTCAGGAAGGTCAGCGCGAGCTGATTCCCGCAGCCCTGGACCGGGCCAAGGACCTCGAGATAATCCAGCCCATTGATCCCGGGCGTTTGCAGCAGTAGATTGCGGCGCTGCTGGTCGGTGCAGAAGGCGATCATTGGGTCGGCCCTCCATAGAGAAACTGCTGCGACTGTTGCTGCTGATTCGAGACCAGCGTGTAAACCACGGTGACCTGTAAAGTTGAATCCTGCGTGACCACCTGCACTGAATTCACGCGGATCAGGTCAGAGAGCCAGTTCTGCAATCCGGCCTGAATCGCCTGCTGCTGCGCGGCGGCCAGCACATCGCTGTTGGGCGCAAAGACAAGTTGAGATGTGCCGCTGCCGAAGGTGGGCAGGTTCACGCGCTCGCCGGGCGAGGTAAACAGGATCAGCTCGATCATGTCGTTCACATGATCGGCCAGCGCGTCCTGCGCGGTGCGGCCCGTGGTGTCAAACGAAAATGGAAAAGCAAGATTCATCGTTTCCTCACATGGCCTGTACGCGGGTCTGCATCGTCACAGGCAGCAGCGTTCCGCCGCCCGGCATGGTAACTGCGGCGCCCGATTGCACTGTCAACGGCTGGCCCAGGGATGTGACCCGCAGCGTCCCCAGCATCCACTGGCCGGTAACGCAGGGCGGCAGTGGCGGAGGAACCAGCGGGCAACCCGCAACTACCCACGGACCGCTGATCGTCGCCGTCGGCATCCCCATCACCAGCACCCGGGGATTCGGCACAGTCGGCATTGCCTGCCCGCCATGCGCGCACATCACGACCGCTCCTTGATGCAACAAAAATCCAGCCATCAGATAATCTCCAGCGCGCCTTCGTTGATGGTGATCGAGGGGCCTTCCATCAGAATCGAAGCCCCTTGCCCGTTGCTGATGATGATCCCGGTATCCGAGATCGAGAGCATCGCTCCTGCTGTTGTCTTCAACAGGAATCCGCCTGTCGGTCCTGGCGTATCGCTGATCATCAGCGTGTTTTGTCCTACTGTCTGAATCACAATGCCCTGCAATCCCGGTGGCGTAGCCAGAGCTAATGCGGGCACCTCCGCCACTGTGCCAAAAAAGCAGCCCGACCAGATCGGATAATCTGGATCGCCCTGTTCGTACTCCACCCAGACACCGGAACCAATCTCCGGCACGGCAAAAAAACCATTCTGTATTCCGGCAAAAGGGAAGCAAGGCATCGCCCATGTGGACGGAATCACATTCGATACGTCCGGCACCATCACCATCAAGCGCCCAATCAACATCGGATCGACGTTGTCGATCACCGTTCCGCGAAATTTACCGTAATGCTCGCCTTTCACGTTGCGCCCTCTCTCGATTCCCTCGCCGGTCTTTCGCTAACCCGCTGACTCGCTGCAATTCAGAACGGCAGCGTTGGCACCACCGGTGTGTTTGAAACCAGCGCGTTGCGCTTCAATACAAAACTCTGTTTGTACTCACCTGGCTTGATGTTGTGCGTGACCTGGTCCACAAAATGCATTCCGTCAAATGCAATGCCCGCGCCGCGCACGCCCACCAGGCTACGCGCCCGCAGCGGCTGCCCATAGCGCATCACATCCAGCGTTCCTTCGCCGGTTACGGTATCGCAGGTCTCCGTCACCTTGGCAAAGCCCAGCATCAGCGCAATCGCCGGATTCTTGTTGGCTGTACCGGTCAGCCACTTGGTGGTCTGCGGCGGCATGATGGCCGCGCCCAGCGGCGGACTGAACGGCGTCACGGGCGGAATCGGAATCGGAATCGGAACCTTGGTGATCGGGTCCTGAATCAAGACGATCGGCAGCACTGCCGTCTCCGGCGCATAGCTGAAATTCAGGCTCTCTACATTGGTCCACGTATCCAGATTCACGCACAGCGCGGTCTGCGGCATCCCGATGCGCACCTGCGGTCCCCAATAGGCCTGGCTCTGTCCTGGGAACGGGCCGGGGATCATATAAAAGACATAACCGACTTCTTCGGCAAGGTGCTTCAGGTAGACGTAATCGGTCTTCTTCTGCGAGTGGATGGTCAGCAGCGGAATCGGTATATCCGGCGCGGGCACTGGAATCACTTCCGGCACAACGCCGAACATCGCATATTTAGCCAGGATCACAAGCGCGCGCAGGTCAGAGGTCATCCCCGGATAGGGCAGGCCGCTCAAGTCGAACAGATCCATCAGCGCGGTCAGGTCCTTGCCTTTTACAACCAGCTTGGACGAGCCGGTCATTGCATCGGGATGCACCTCGGTATGCTGAACAACACCGTCGATGAGCACTTGCGGAATGCCGGGAAATGTCGCCAGCAGAACCACGCGAATGATGGGCAGCGGCGCGCCGCCGGCAAGCAGAAAGAATGTTTCCAGAATCCCTTTGTCCGCCAGGGTAAAAACCAGCTCAAAGCCGCTCTGCCCCGTCGCGCTCTCGTCAACCTTCACGGAGACAAGCGCGTCCGCAAGCGGCTTCGGCGCCGGCAGAGGCTCCATCGGCCCGATCAGCAACGTCAGATAAAGCGGACTAACCATTGCGCGCTCCTGCGGGAATGCCGCTCACCAGCGGTATCTGAATCACCGTACCGGGCGTCGCAGTCAGATCGTCGGGATTCTCCGCGCCATTCGCATCGGCAATCATCCAGAAGAGGATCGGATCGCCGAGGAAGCGCGCGGCCAGATTGTCGAGCCTGTCGCCAACCACCACGCTGTAGTTCTGCGTCTTGGTGTAAACACTCGTCGGAGGAATAATGCGCCGTGAAAGATACGAAACCACCGTTCCATTCGGCATCGTGTATTGCTCTGTCCCGGTTCCGTAGTAACGGCTGCTGGGATTGGTGGGCGCGCCCGTTCCGACCCCTGATTGAACCAATGCCGAGAGTGCGTTATCCATACAATCCCTTCCTGCTCAGAGTGACTTGAGACCGCAAACCGTTACTGCTGCGACATCGTTTCCTTGCCCATCTGATATGCCATGTACATCGCGCCCGCCGGAGTCAGGAAGCCGACATCGTTGACATTCAACACGCGCATTGACAACGAGACCTTGGCGCGGATCGGATTCAATTGCGGATCGAACTCGTCCTCGGTAATCTCGATACCCGTGAGTCGCACCGGCGATACGCGATTCGCTCCCCAGGCAAAGAGCGTCAGGTTCGACGACATGGGCAGAATCTCGATGGTGCCGACCACCGACAACACCTCGTTCGCAATCAGCACAGCGCTGGTTGGATAGACCAGCAACTCCAATGTTGAAAGCTGCGGAGCGATGCCGAAGTTCATCGTTGCCGCGTCGCCCGCGGCTAACTGATCGGTCGCGTCAATCTCCACATCGCAGTGAATCGTCTCGATCGGCGGGCCTTTCAGGCGCAGCACTTCCGTGCGGTCCGGCTGATCGCCGACGCTCTGCGGCTGCAGGCTGCGGCGAATGTTTTCCGGGTTGTATTGCAGATTGATCGTGTAGAGCGGGATGCCGGTATTCGGCTCCAGCACCAGAATCGCGCCCTTCATCAGCAATGGCGAGACATTAGGCATGGGTGCGCGCCTCCCCGCCGCCAGACTTCATTGGTGCAGATGCCGCAACGGAAGGCCGCGCCGCTTGTTCCGTTTGCCCCGCTTGTCCCTTGCCAAATACGCTCTGACGAATCGATCGAATCACCTGCGCGGCAGCTTGCTCGGCAGTTGCTCCAGCGCGCAGTTGTCCAACATCCAAAGCCTGGAGGCGCTTGCGGGTATTGCGCGTGAAGTGATCCGCAATGCCGCTCTCCGCCAACGCCTGCAATTGCGATTCCAGCACGCGGGCGAAGCGCCGTTGGCCGGATTCGGACAATCCCTCCACCACAATGCGGTCGATGTGCAGATGCAGAGCCTTCATGCCCACCCCCTGGTTTCAGCCGGAGACAACGGTTTGTCGAGCTTGGCGTATTCGGTATGCGAGGCCTCCAGCATGTGGCGCATAGTGATCGCGCTCCCTTCATGCGCTGCAAGAAAAGCGCTGAGCAATGCAATGTTGCGAATCGCGCCGCCGGTAACGTTGAGTTGCGCCAGCTTCTCGTAATCCAGGCTCTCCGTAGGCGCGGCAGCGGGAAAGACCTTGCGCCAGATGCGCTCGCGGCTCGGCGGATCGGGAAACGGAAACTGCACCACGAAGCGCAGACGCCGCTGAAAGGCCGTATCCAGCGCATTCTGCATGTTCGTCGTCAAAATCGCGATGCCGCGATAGGACTCCATGCGCTGCAACAGATAACTGACTTCGAGGTTGGCGTAGCGGTCGTGGCTGTCGCGCACCTGGCTGCGCTTTCCGAAGAGCGCGTCGGCCTCGTCGAAGAGCAGAATCGCGCCGCTGCGCTCGGCTGCATCGAAGATCTTGCGCAGATGCTTCTCCGTCTCGCCGATGTACTTGCTCACAACCGTAGCCAGATCGATCTGATAAAGATCGCGGTCAAGTTCCCGCGCCAACACTCCGGCGGCCATTGTCTTGCCGGTGCCGCTTGGCCCCGAGAACAACGCGGAAAGCCCCAGGCCACGCGCATAGAGCGCGCCAAAACCCCAGTCGCCATGCACCACCGACGCATGACGGGCATGAACCGCAATCTGCCGCAGGATGCTGGTCTGCGCCTCGGGCAAAACCAGATCCTGCCAATTGGAACTGGTCTCGACATGCGTCGCCAACTCATCCAGCGAGCGCCGCGCCGAGGTGCGCGCCAGCCTCCATGCCGCCGCGCCCAGATCGTTCGCGTCGCGTACGCTGTTGGGCGCGCGGTTGGCATGGAGCAGCGCATCCTCCTCGATTGCTTCTGCCGTCTCGCGTATCTCTTTGGCGTCCAGCGCAAAGGCCTCGACGATTGAGTCAAGGTGGCCATCCAGGACTTCGGCAAGCGGGCCGAGCCGCTGTTGCCAGATCGTCTTGCGCTCCGCGGAGCCAAGCGATGGCGCAGGGATGCGCTGTCCGCTGAGCCGCTCTGCGGCCGCGCCGGTTTCAACATCCACGGCTACCGGCGCCGTGACGCGGCGCAACCATGCGTCGAGCACTGGCGCGGACTCCAGACGGTCTGTCCTGATCAGCAGCGCCGCAGGCCACAGTGCGGCCTCGCGCGTAAAGGCCCGGGCCAGCCGCTCGCGATCCGTCGGAGCTTCCGGCAAATCCGCCGCATCCAGCACCCAGGAGTGAAGGCCGGCAATGCGGCAACTGGCGCGGAAGAGTGCTGTGCGTTCACTGGCGCGGCTCCCAGTCAACAGAATTGGCCCATGCGAGGCCCGCCTCCAATGCAGCGCTCCGCGCGTGGCCGCCTCCTGCAGCTCCGCGCTCCATGCATTCGAGTGTGCTTCTAGGTTTTCTTCCTCGTCTTCCGCAAGAGCATTGAAGACCAGCTCGAGACGTTCGTCCGTCGCCGGCACGCCAAGCAAATATTGCAGAATTCTTTCGTCGATACTGACCGGCGCCTGCAGCAGCGGGCCGGGTCCAATCTCGATCAGCCGCCAGTAGCGCAAAGGACGCATCCGGCTCAGCGCGCTCCAGTGGGGATTTTCAAGGACAGCGGTCGCCATGCCGAGCGTTGGTACAGGTAACTCCGGTTGCACTGCCGCGATGGCCGCGCTGAAGCGGCGATCAAGCGCCGCGCCAGCCGTGAGCAACAGAATATCCAACTCGAAATCGCTCAGGCCAAAAAGTGAGCTCAGCTTGGCTAAAGGATTCCAGTGCTCGGGTAGCGCTGGTTGTTGCGCGGCGGCAAAATTCTCGTTCTGGCCGCCCTGGCCTGCAAGCCTCCGGTAGACACGTTCCAGCTCCCTCCACAGCGATGTGGATTCGCTTGCATCGGTAGCGCCGGTGTCCGTCTCCGAGTTCCGCTGCTCCGCGCTTCCGGCTGCTGAATCGACAATGAAAGGTCGAAGCGGTTCGCCGTCTTCCAACTCCGGCGCTTCATGATCCAGCGCTGCCGGGGCAAACACCTCGGGAGACTGCAACTCGTTGAGGACGGTCTCATGATCCTGGCCGATCATCATGCGATCACCCCCACTTGCGGCAGCCACTGGCCAAAGGTGGGGCTGCCAACCGTGATGTCCTGCATCAGTTGGCTTTGCGCGCCATCCACCTCAACACGGAGCGCATAAGTTCCCACGGCAATGGTGGCTGGCACGGTGACGGCAACTGTCGTCGAAGTGCTCGGCGGACCAAGCGGCCCTTGTGCCTGCAAGATCGCCTGATTGCCGATGTAGACCACAACAGTTTGCTGGTTGCCGACCGGCGGCGTGACTGTGACGGTAAGTGTTCCGCCCTGCGCGACCGAATAGAGCGGCGCGGGAGGAACCGGCGTAGGAGTCGGCTTCTGAATCACCGGAATCAACTGGAAGGGAACCGGATTCGAGGCGAAGCAGGGATGCGGCGTGGGCGAAGACGGAAAAGTGACATTGACCATCACCCGCACATTGCAGATACCCGCCTCCAGCGTGTTGGGCACAATCACGCGAACGCAGTTGCCTTGTACCGTGGAGACCGGAACCGGCGCGCCTTCATCGAAGGAGACCATCGTATTCGAGGGTGCGCCGCTGAGGAAGTTGCTGCCGTTGATGGTGAGAATCTGGCCGGGCGCAACCATTGTCGGTGAAACGCCGGAGATCACCGGGCCGATGGAAGGCAGCGCCACGAGAGAACGGTTCTGCACGGGAAGATTTGACTGGTAGCCGCTCGTATCCTGAATCACGACGACAGATACCTGGTATGAAGTGGTGGGCCGGTAGCTGGTCTGGAAAGCCGTCCACAAGCGGTAAATCTCTTCCGTAGTCAGCGCCTCGGGCGTGATGCGGATGTGCTCGATCTGGTTAGCCAGCGTGCTCGCTGAGATCAACTGCTGCTCTGTTGAGGGGCTGCCTGTCGAGAGCGCCGTCAATGCCGTTTGAATTACGCTGCGCGGCACCACCGGCGTGTTATGAAAGACCTGCATCGCAAAAGCCAGCAGAATCTCCGGATCGAATGGATTGGCCCCATACGCAGTGACCAGATAATGCAGATTGATGGCCAGCGGCGGATTGCTCAACTGAGCTCCGCTCGCATTCATCGACGGCAGCCCCATGTTGCGCAGCGCCGGATTGATGCTGGCGTAATACATGAAGAGATTGAGCTGCGCCGGCTCATCCGGTCCGGTGACAATCAGGTCCGGCGCCTTGTTGGTGATGCCCGGCGGCGAAACCAGAACCGTAGCCGGCCCGCCCTCGGAGAGTCCCGTGTTCAACAACGCCTTTAATACCGCGCTTACGCCGCCTACCGCCAGATAATCGCTCATCTTCCTGCCTCCGGCTTACGGCGCAAAAAGTCGTTCAATGTGAGCCGCGGGCGGAAAGGCGCTGCCTGCGGACGGGCTTCGACGCGCGGAGCGCGCAGTTCAATGCTGCCGATAGAAATATGAATCTCTGTCTTCTGTTCGGCCGGCGCATCTGGAAGGGAAGCTTTTGTCTCGTTACGCGCCGCGATTCTCTGCTCGGGCTGTCGCTGTTGCGTCGCTGTCTTTGCACCGGGTCGCACAGCCAGTTCAAGTTCTTCGCTGCGTTCCTGAGCCTTTTCCACTTCAACAATGCGTTCAATGAGTGCTGAGGTAAGGATCGCCTCTTGGCGCGCTTCCCCCCGCTCGAGAACTTCACCCACTGCGCGCCCCTCCGTTGTTGCCCGAGCGCCGGCTGTTGGCCCTGAGGTCTTTCGCTGCTCGATTACGCCCGCTACTCCCTCGGCTTCTCGTTCTTCTTCCGCCTCTAATTTTCCGGCCTGCTCTTCGATGCGTTGACCGGAGCGCAATTGCCGTTGCTGAGCGGGGTTCTCAGTTGCTGCTCCGCTCCGCGCCGCTGCTTCGCGCGGAATCTGCGTCTGAGATGATCGCGGCTCCGTGATTGCTGATTCCCAGATTGCAGATTCCGGGCCGCCGGCATTCGCGCGCGCGGGCGCCGGACTCTCTGGCCGTATTGCTCCGCGTACAGGAATCTCCTGCAAATTCTCGCCGGGCTGGTTGCGCAATCGGCCCTCCTCGCTCAATCGCTGTCTACTGCGCTGCCAACGGTCAACACCGCCGCGTGAACTCTCCACCTCGGCCGAGACTTCCTGAATGCCGGAATCATGAGACCCCACGCCCGCCAATCCAGCAGCCGCAGGCGCAAAGAGCGGCGCGCTCCGTGGCTCCACCTTGGGCAGCGCGCCCAGCGCCCGCTTCGCCATTCTGTCCAGAACTCCGCTCATGCGTTCAGCATCTCCAGATAAGCAGCCCGCCGCGCGCCGCTCATTCGCGCTATTGATTCCTCGCTCCAGCCGTAGGCGCTGGCCAATTCATGAATCTCTGCCATCAAGCGCCGCGCGGCCCCGGTAATCTCGCGCGCAAGATAATGCGCAATGTCCAGATCAAGCCGTGGACGCGCCGCGCATCCGGCGCACTGCAACTGCACTTGAATCTCTGCCGCTTCATTCAGCCGGTCGAACTGCTCTATCACTGCGTTCAACTCTTGCGCCGGCAAACTCTGAAGCTGTTCTCGGCCCGGCTCTGCTTCCTGCAAGCTCACTGTCCGTTCCAGCAACATCGATCGCGCATCTTCCTCGTTTGCTGCCCGTGCGCAGGCCAGCAAATCCTGCGTATTCACGGGGCGCATTGCAAATCCTTCCAGCTTCCCGCTGTTCGCCTGGATTTGCTCGCGCAAGCCGCGCGCCAGTTGCCGCGCGTCCAGTTCAAACTCCAGTTGCATCCCGCACTCCGGGCAAACTGCGCGGCCCTCCATCGAGCGGCCCAGCGTGCCTGCGCGCAACTCCAGCAGCAGCGCATTGCGTTCCCCTAACGGCATGGCGGCAAGCTCGCCAAACGACCGCTCCGGCAACGCCAATGCCAGCAAGCAGAGCGCTGTCTCCTGCTCCGGCTGCTGACGCGAACCTTCCCAGGCAATCAATAACTCTTCGCCGTTGAGTGCGTGCATGGCTCTGGCTCCTGCGTTCCCATCGGGGAAACGGGGAATGGTGAGACGATGAACGAGCGCCGTGCAATGACGCTGCTGCGCAATTAGCCGCGCAACAGCGCCGAAGCCGCTCACTCGCCTTTTTCCCAAGGCAACAGAACCGCTCCTGCGGTTCTCCAATCGGTCTGGAGCGAAGTTGATGCTCTCAAGCGGCTCCTTCTCAGTAAAAAGCCGCCTTGCACAGCTTCAACCACTCCACGAAAATTGGAGAACCGCATTATGCCGCGGTCGAAGTGTAGCTGATCTCGGTCGGTTCCATGACCGAGGTATCGCGCTCCCAGCCTTCGTTCTCCAGCACGATGTGCTGAATCGCGACGGCGTTGGCGTTGGCGTCCAGATCGGGCAGCGCCGTGTACTCCGAGACCCAGGCGCGGAAGATCTTGTAGCTGATCGCCAACTGCCCAGCCTCGTTGTAGAAGTCCAGAATCACGTCCTTGCGGAAATCCTTCAGCGAGACCTCTTTGCCGAGACCCGCCTTCACCTGCCAGACCTTTGCCGCCCAGGCCTCGAAGGCCAGGTCGTGGGTTACGCCGCGCTCCAGCGTGATGGGCGCAAAATCGCTCTTGCCCGGAGATTTGCGGCTGGTGCTGGGATCGCCGCCCTCGCGGTGTTTCACCACTTCCGTGGTGCGCTTGAGCGCCGAGCACTTGCTCACCCCGGCCACATATTGCCCATCCCACTTGAGACGGAACTTGAAGTTCTTGTACGGATCGAAACGCTGCGCATTGACTGTGAACTCCGCCATGATCTCTCCCTTGTCCTTTCGTTACTATTGGGTTTCTGCGACATAACTCATCGCGCGGCTTCTGGACAGCAGCTACGAGCCTGCCTGTCCTGTCAACTGCTCAATCTGGATCACGACAAATTCAGCCGGCAGCAGCGGAGCGAAGCCAACCAGAATGTTGACCACCCCGTTGTCGATGTCGGCCTGCGTCGTGGTTTCGCTGTCGCACTTCACAAAGTACGCCTCGTCGGGAGTCGTCCCGGCAAATGCGCCCTTCAGGAAGTAGGTCTGCATAAACGAGCTGACATTGAGCCGGATCGCCGCCCAGAGCGGCTCGTCATTCGGCTCAAAGACCACCCACTGCGTGCCCTGGTAGAGACTCGACTCCAGGAAGAGCGCGGTACGGCGCACCGGCACATACTTCCACTGGCTGGCCATCGCGTCCGCGCCAAAGAGAGTCCGGGCTCCCCATAGCACCGGCCCATAAATCGGGAAGGTGCGGAAGCAGTTCAGGCCCAGCGGATTCAGTACGCCATTTTCGGCGTCGCTCAACTGGTAGGTCATGTTTTGTACGCCGTTCAGCGACGCATTGATCCCGGCGGGCGCCTTCCACACTCCGCTGGTTCCGTCGGTGTTGGCATAGACGCCTGCCACAAGTCCGGAGGGAGCAAAGGTGCGCAGCGCCCCGTTGTTCAACTGGTCTGCAAGCCGCAGCCTCGGCCAGAACGCCGCGCCATTGGCATTCGAAACTCCAATGTTGCTGCTGATCCAATCCACCGCGCCGGCAACCGTGGTCACATAAGGGGGCGGATCGATCAGCAGCATCGCCCGCGCCTGATCGCAAAGCGTAATGGCAGAGGAGTAAATCTGCACCGGGTTGATGTTCGGGTCCAGCGAACTGGGACTGCCCGGCAACGCGCGCGCCGCCTCGGGGATTGACAGCAGGTTGAAGCCCGGTACCTTCAGCAGCGCGTAGATACCGCTGAAGGCCTGCGGATTGCCGATCAGTTCGGTGCTGTAGGGCAATCCAACCGGAGCCACTGCCTGCGTCGAGGAGAACTCCTGGCCCTGCACTGGCAGCGGCGTGACGCCAATGCCGGAACCCAGCGCATAGTGGGCTGCGTTGCTCGATGTGAGCGTGGCGCTCGTAAGCCCCAGCGCCGTGGCGGTGGTTGGGCCGGTCAACGGGTCGCTGAAGTTGATGATTCCGTCCGGCTGATTGGGCAGCAGCGCGTTCACTCGAATGCCCAGGCTGCCGGTGGTGCCGATGGGCGCGGCCGAGCAAACCACAGACGCGCCGGAGATGCTGATGGCCAGAGCCTGATTGATGGCCTGCTGCAGTTGCGAGGCGAGGCCCTGCACGGTCTGCGGAATCGCCTGGCCGCTGCTGATGACGCGGATGGAGAGCGGCGTTCCCGTGGTAATTGCGGTCGCGGAGCGCGCCGGGGGCGTGAGGGTCAGATAGCAATCCGCGGCAGCCACCGTTGCCCCGTTGTTCACAAAGGTGATCGACGTGGCCACGCTGGCCACCGCGGTAATCGTCTGTCCCGGTTTCGCTGTTACCTGCACCACGCCGGCGCTGGGGTTGGTGTAGGTCGCCTTCGAGAGGTTGGCATCGGCCGAGGCCGCCAGCATCGTGAACAGCGCCGTCGCCGTCGCCGTCGCGTTGGCGCCAATGTTTACCTGATTCCCCGTCGCGTTCGAGGTCTCAAAAGTTACCACTGTCCCGTTGATCGTCAACGTATTGCCGGCCACCGGGTTCGTCGCCACAGTAATCACCGTTGTGGTGACGCCGCCGCCAAGATCGATGTTGACGCCGGTCAGGTAGTTCGAGGTCACGCCCCCCACGGTCACCGGTTGCGAGGGGATCGCCCCGCCCAAAAGGCCGGTTACCTCCAAGGCATCGGCTGCGGAAAGCGTCGCGGGAATGCTGGTTGTCAAGGGGTTCACGTTCACCAACTGCGATCCGTTGTCCACGTCATTGATCACGGTGGTGATAAAGTTCTGCAGGTTGCTGTTGAGCGTAAGCGCGGGAAAATACTCCGTGGTTCCGTTCGCCAGGTTGGTGGTGGTCAGGTTGAACGAATAGGGGTCTCCCGTCACAGGGGACAGATTCAGGCCCTGGACATCGATGTCGATCAGCAATTGGCCATTGGCCCACTGCCCGCTGCTCAACGACTCGAAGCCGATCCGGCTTCCCACCGGGCCAAAGACCACTTGCGCGTATCCTTGCGCGGGAGTGGTGTAGTGCATCGGCGTGCGCACCACATACGCCTGTGAGCCGCCGTTCTGGTAGAACTGCTGCACCGCGTAGCTGACTTCGCTGTTGGATGCCAGCCCGCCGAAGAGCCGCTGAAAGTCAGAGAAGCTGTAGATGGCTTGCGCCCGGTTGTCGATGCCGCTGGCGGTGTAGCCCACGAATGCCGCGATCGACGTGGCCACGCCGGTGATGGAATGAACCGGGCTGGGCAGTTCCTGGATATAAACGCCAGGGTAGCTGTAAACGCTGGACATAGTTCTCCTCCCGCCGCAATGGGGCGTATCTTGACCGACGAAGTCGTACTGCTGCGCGCTAAGTGAAGAATCCGCGGATCGGTTTGGGGATGCGGATCCACAACAAACATTCGCCACAACTACGGCGAGGGGCCAGATTAGGCTGGGCATTGGGGTTCGTCAAGCAAAATTTTGCAAAAATCTTCTTTTTGTCATGGGGGAAGTACGCCTTTCCCCGCTCCAATCAAGGAGAACCTGTTACTTGTTAACTATCTTGTAAATAACCAATTCATAACGGATATTGGAGACATTTTGATGATAATCGAGGCTCGCGCAGATTGCGATTGGAGGTCCGGCTTCACGGAATCCGCAAATCATTTCATTAAAGGAGCGAGAATGCCGCTGAGTTAAAACTGTACAGCAGCGGTTGCGGTCCATCCGGAGCCAATGATTCCTTGCCCTCGAAAGCTGTCGTCCGTTGCCGGTATTGCGCCGCGGCAGAACCTCTCTACAGGAGTCCGGAGAACAGGCAAGCGGAAATAGACCCGATTCTGCGGCCTGACAAACGGGACGCAACCGCCGATGCCCCGCCCAGCCAATTCGAGGGCCGCGCATGGTTTCATGCGTCAGCTTTCAATTTTGGCAGATCGGGAAAGGGAACGCGAAAATAGCATGCCTCCCCGGAAAGCTTGTCTAAGAGTCAAATAATCAATGAATTACTGGAATCTTCATGCAAGCTCTCACTGTCACGGCGCCGCAGCGATTGTTGTGGAAATCTTTGACATTTCGTGCCGGGGACGATACACTTCAACCACTGCGCGTTCTAATTATGCGGATGATCCTGACCAAAATCGCCTGTTGTTGTCTCTGTTGTCGCTAGCGCCCGCTGGCTTGTCACGATTTTGCTGTCCCATCCAATATCGCCCTTGGCGATCTTCAAAAAAACAGGATGCCCGTGCCCACTTTCAGTTCAATACGCACATCTATACGCGGCCGCGACTTTTCTGGTCATCGCTCCGGCGCGAACAGCGCGACAGCGCATTTATCCAGAATTCTTCTACTCACGGCAGCATTGACGGGAATAGCTTCCAACGCCCAATCGCAGTTGCCGGTGCGCGTCGGTTACTTCCCGAACATCTCCCACTCACAAGCGCTTGTCGGGCGGACCCAGGGCGACTTTGAGCGTTCGCTTGGCCCCGGCTTCCGCGTGGAGTGGAAGCAGTTCAACGCTGGGCCCTCCGTGGTGGAGGCTATTTTCGCCGGCGCGCTCGATCTGGCTTACATCGGCCCCAGTCCCACGCTGAACGGCTACATTCAATCCCACGGTGAAGCGTTGCGCGTGGTCGCCGGCGCGTCAAGCGGCGGCGCATCGCTGATCGTGCGCGACGGAGCGGGCATCAACAAGCCCTCCGATTTTCATGGCAAGCGCGTCGCCTCCCCGCAACTCGGCAACACCCAGGATGTAGCCCTCCGCGCCTGGCTGCATTCGCAGGGACTGAATACTACGGACAAAGGCGGCGATGTACAGGTGCTGCCGTTGGCCAACCCCGACCAGCTGACCCTGTTCGTAAAAGGTGAAATCGACGCCGCATGGGCGCCGGAGCCCTGGGCCACGCGGCTGATTCACGAAGGCCACGGAAGGCTCTTCATCGATGAACGCCAGCTCTGGCCCGGCGGGCAGTTTATCAGCGCGCAACTGATCGTGCGAACAGATTTCCTCCGCCAGCATCCCGAGGTGGTCAAGCAATGGCTGCGCACCCATGTCGATGTCACCGACTGGATCAATACGCACCCCGCCGACGCCAAGAAGCTGCTGAATTCAGAGATACAGGCAGCTACCGGCAAGGCGTTGCCTGCCGCCGAGTTGGACGAAGCCTTTGCCCGCATGACTCCGACCTGGGATCCCGTGCGCAGCTCCCTCGCCTCCTCGGCGCAGCAATCCGTGCAGGCGGGCTTGATTCGCCGCCTGCCCGACCTATCCGGTTTGTATGACCTCAACCTGCTCAATCAAGTGTTAGCCGAAAAGAAGAAAAAGGTGATTCCATGAGTGCAGCTCAGTTATCTCCCCTGGAACCCAAAGAAACCTTGCATGTAGTGCATCCCCGCCATTTGAGCGGATATGAAGCATCTCCTGCGAGCATTCGCCTGGCCGCCATAGAACAGAGTTTCGAGTCCCGCAAAGGACCGCGGCTCGTGGCGCTCAACGACATCAATCTGGATATTCGCGCCGGCGAGTTTCTTTGCATTGTCGGCCCTTCGGGATGCGGCAAGTCGTCGCTGCTCTCCCTGATCGCGGGCCTGGCATTTCCCTCGCGGGGCGAGGTTCGAGTCAACGGCCAGATTGTTACCGGTCCCGGTACCGACCGCATCCTCATCTTCCAGGAGCATGGACTCTTTCCCTGGCTCACCGTCGGCGGCAACGTCGAGTTCGGCATGAAGATGATGGGCATCGGCCGCCGTGAGCGCAAGGAGCGCGTGGAGAAATATCTTCAACTCGTCCACCTCTCCGGCTTTCGCGACAGTTATATCCATCAGCTCTCCGGCGGCATGCGCCAGCGCGTGGCCATCGCCCGCGCCCTGGCCACGCAGCCCAGCGTTTTGCTCATGGATGAGCCCTTCGCCGCGCTCGACGCGCAGACCCGCGACATGCTGCACGATGAGCTGGAGCGCATCTGGAGAGAGACCGGATGCACCATTGTCTTCGTTACACACAACGTGCGCGAATCGGTGCGCCTCGGCACCCGCGTTCTGCTGATGACCTATCGCCCCGGAACCATTCGCAGCGAATTTGAAATCGATCTGCCCCGTCCCCGGCACATTGAAGATGCCCGGGTGGCGAAGTTGTCCGGCGGAATCCTCGAAGAACTGCGCGCCGAGATCAACAAGGCAGTTGCAGCGGAGTATGGCCATGCACAGAATTTTTAAGAACCTGCTCTTCTACGGATCGCTGCTCGCTGCCTGGGCGCTGATCGCTCATGCGCGCATCTGGCCGCCGTATCTGCTCCCCGCCCCGCTCGATGTCTGGCAATCCCTGCGGGATGGCTTTGCCGACCACAGCTTCTGGATTGCGATTGGCATCAGCATGAGGCGCGTTGTCATCGGCTATGCCATCTCAGTCGTTCTGGGCATGGCCCTCGGCTTCGGCATCGCCAGCAGCAAGTTCCTCGAAGAAACGGTCGGCCCGCTGCTTACCAGCCTGCAAAGCCTGCCCAGTATCTGCTGGCTCCCTTTGGCCATGCTGTGGTTTGGGCTCAGCGAAAAATCCATCTACTTTGTCGTGATTACCGGTTCGGTTCTCTCCATCACCATCAGCATGGAATCCGGGCGTCACGCCATTCCCCGCATCTATTCAATGGCTGGGCGCAACCTCGGCGCGTATGGATGGAAGCTTTTTGTCTACGTGCTGCTGCCTGCGAGCCTTCCCCACCTGGTCAGCGGCCTCAAGCAGGGATGGGCCTTTGCCTGGCGCGCGCTGGTCTCCGGCGAAATGATCGTCGCCGGCCTCGGCCTCGGCCAGTTGCTGATGATGGGGCGCGATAATAGTGATATGAGCATGGTGCTGGCCGTGATGCTGCTGATCGTTCTCATCGGCTGGGCTGTCGATGGACTCCTCTTCCGCTCGCTGGAGCGCTGGTTCGAGCGTCGCTGGGGCCTGGGAGCAACAGCATGAAGCAGAGATTGATATACATTTGTACCCAATTTGGTTCTTGGCAGAGGTTCAAGATGAAATGGAGTTGTTGTGGCCACACTGGCGCCGAGTAATTCGTTTGCAGCACAGCAGGAAAATGTAGATCACCCTATCCCTGCATTGAACAACCTACGCGCCCTCGAAGCGGAGAGCATTCATATCCTGCGTGAGGCTATGGCGGAGTTCGCCCGCCCGGTCATGCTCTACTCCATCGGCAAGGATTCTTCCGTCATGGTGCGCCTTGCGCAGAAGGCCTTTTTCCCCGGACCCATTCCCTTCCCGCTGCTGCATGTCGATACAAGTTACAAATTCCCGGAGATGATCTCCTTCCGCGATAACTACGCGAAAGAATTAGGCTTCAAGCTCCTCGTTCACAGAAACGAAGAAGCACTGGCCGAGGGCGCAAACCCGCAGAAGCTCGGCACGCAGAATTGCTGCGGCCTGCTCAAGACCCGCTCCCTGCTCGATGCGCTCGAAGAAGGTGGATTCGATGCAGCCTTCGGCGGCGCGCGCCGCGATGAAGAGAAATCCCGCGCCAAGGAACGCGTCTACTCTTTCCGCGACCCCGCCGGCCAATGGGATCCGAAAAATCAACGCCCCGAGTTATGGAGCCTCTATAACTCGCGGCTGCGCAAAGGTGAGTCCATTCGCGTCTTCCCGCTCTCTAACTGGACAGAACTCGATGTCTGGCTTTATATCCATGCGGAAAAAATCCCCATCGTTCCGCTCTACTTCGCTGAAGAACGCAATGTTATCCGCCGTGGCGGCTCGTTGATTGTCGCCTACGAAAATACGCCCATGCTGCCCGGAGAAAAAATCGAGCGCGTTCGCTGCCGGATGCGTTCGCTGGGCTGCATGCCCTGCACCGGAGCCATTGCATCCGATGCGACAACCGTGCCGGAGATTATCGAAGAACTGCTCAGCTTTCGCCGCTCCGAGCGTGAGAATCGTGTCATCGATCACGACGAAGAAGGTTCAATGGAAGCCAAGAAGCGGGAGGGATATTTCTGATGGCCACTCCCGTCCTTGAAACACACAACAACTTTCAGGAATTCCTCGACGCTCATCTGGGTCGCGAGATGCTCCGCTTCACCACAGCGGGCAGCGTCGATGACGGCAAGTCCACGCTGATTGGCCGCCTGCTCCACGATACCCGCGCCGTCTACGACGATCAGCTCGCATCCATCCGCTCCAGCAGTGTCAATCGCTCCACCGGCCCGATTGATTTCTCGCTGCTCACCGACGGCCTGCGCGCCGAGCGCGAGCAGGGCATCACCATCGA